>NZ_BAAGSN010000004.1:122216-273520 GCF_054782415.1 Sinomonas soli
TCGTCCATGGGGGGAGGCTGCGCGCGGGGGGTGTGCTTTCATATGGAGCGGCAACGCCTCTCACAGCGAACGCACAGGTGGGCGGGGCGCAATGGAGGGGCAGGAAAATCGGCTGACGAGAAGGAGTGGGGCTGGCGTGGTGGCCGAAGGACACAGGCAAGCAAGTGGGGGGCGTGTCTTCCGACCCGAGATCCAGGGCCTGAGGGCGGTCGCCGTGGCGCTCGTGGTGCTCTACCACGTGTGGCTCGGGCGCGTCTCCGGGGGCGTCGACGTGTTCCTCATGGTCTCCGCGTTCCTCATGACGGGCCAGTTCGTGGCCCGGCACCGGCGAGGCGAGCGCACCCACCTGCTCAAGCACTGGCTCCACGTCTTCCGGCGCCTCCTGCCCGCGGCGGCCGTGACCATCGCCGGCACCGTGGTCGCCGCCGTCATCTTCCTCCCCGCGACGCGGTGGGGGGACGTGCTGCGCGAGGGCGCCGCGTCCCTCGGCTATGTGGAGAACTGGCTCCTGCAGAGCGACGCCGTGGACTACTACGCGCAGGACCACTCCCTCGCGAGCCCCTTCCAGCACTTCTGGTCGCTGTCGATCCAGGGGCAGATCTTCATCCTCTTCCCGCTCGTCTTCGTGGCGCTCGGCGCCTTCGCACGACGCCGGGGCCTCGCCTACGAGAAGGTCCTCACCGTGGGCTTCGCGGCCGTCTTCGCCGCCTCGTTCGCCTTCTCCATCTGGTTCACGGTCGCCGACCAGGTGCAGGCGTACTTCTCCCTTCCGGCCCGCATCTGGGAGTTCGCGCTCGGGAGCCTGCTCGCCCTCGCGATCGACCGGGTGCGCGTGGGGCGGCGCGCCGCGCTCGTGATGGGCTGGGGCGGCGTCGCCTCGATCGTGGCCTGCGGGCTCGTGCTGGACGTCCAGGGACTCTTCCCCGGCGCCATCGCGCTCTGGCCCACGCTCTCGGCTGCGGCGGTGATCCTCGCGGCCCAGAACGGCGGCCGCTTCGGAGTGCACCAGGTCCTCGCCTCGAAGCCGCTGCGCAAGCTCGGCGACATCTCCTACGGCCTGTACCTGTGGCACTGGCCGGTGCTCGTGATCGCCCTGACCTGGCGCCAGCGCGAGGAGGCCGGCTGGCTCCTCGGCACGCTGGCCATCCTCGTCTCGGTGGCGCTCGCGTGGGCCACCATCCGGTTCGTGGACACGCCGTGGCGCGCGTGGCGCTGGCCGGAGCAGCGGCTGCGCAACGGGTTCGCCGGGGTGGCCGCGTGCGTGCTCGTCGGCGTCGCGCCCATCGCTGCGGTCCAGGGCAGCGTCCAGACCACCACCAAGCAGGTCGAGGCGCGGGCCGCCGTCGACAACCCCGGGGCCGAGGCCCTCGACCCCGACTACGACGACAAGGCCTCATCCACCGCGAGCCTGATCCCGGTGGCCCAGAAGGTGCCCACCGACTGGTACGGGCTGCCCCAGAAGTGCTCGCCCGATCTCAAGGTCCCCGAGTCGCTCGCGGCCGTCTGCGGGATGAACGCCGTCACGGCCAGCGCGGCCAAGACCATCGTGGTGGTGGGCGACTCGCACGCCGAGCAGTGGATGGCCGCCCTCGAGCCGGTGGCCGCCAAGCGCGGGGAGCGGGTCGTCTCCCTGCTCAAGGGTGGCTGCGTCTACGCCCCGACCACGAAGTCGGGCAACACCGACTGCGACGCGTTCAATGCCTCCGTGGCCGCCTACCTCGCGGCGAACCCCCCGGGAACCGTCTTCATGGTCGGGACGGTGGCGGCGGCGTCGTCGCCCGCGGAGACGCTCTCGCCGGGACTCGATGCGGTCGTCTCGGCCCTGACCGCGAAGGGCTCGACCGTGGTCGCGCTCCGCGACAACCCGCGGTTCTCGTTCAACATGGCCGACTGCGTCGCCCAGAACGGCGCGTCCTCGCCCAAGTGCAACCTCCCCCAGTCGTCGCTGCTCGCCCCGAAGAACCCGCTCGTCGCCTTCGCGGCCGCCCACCCGCAGCACTTCGTGCAGATCGACATGACGGACCTGCTCTGCCCGAGCGGAATGTGCCACGGGGTCATCGGCAACACGTACGTCTACCTCGACGACAACCACGTGACGAGGACCTATTCGGCGTCGATGGCCACGATCCTCGGGCAGCGTCTTTCTGCGGCGGGCCTTTCGTGATAGGTCACGGCCTCGTCTAGACTGGGGGCTTCCGCCCAGCCCTGAGGAGGCCCTCGACGTGACGCCCGCGCGCCCTGAGACCCTGGACCCGGTCCGTCAGCCAGAGCGGTCCCCGGGGACCTCGCGGTCGGCGAGGCGCGGGTTCCGGCCGGAGATCCAGGGCCTGAGGGCCGTCGCGCTCGGCCTCGTCGTCGCCTACCACGTCTGGCTCGGGCGCGTCTCCGGGGGAGTGGACGTGTTCCTGCTCGTCTCCGCCTTCCTCATGACCGGCCAGTTCCTCGACCGGCACCGCCGCGGCGTCCGGGTGGGACTCGTCAAGCGCTGGATCCACACGTTCCGCCGGCTGCTCCCGCCCGCCGTGGTGACCATCATCGGCACGGTGGTGGCCGTGATCGCGTTCCTGCCGCCCACGCGGCTCGGGCCCGTGCTCGAGCAGGCCTGGGCGTCGCTGGGCTACGTGGAGAACTTCGTCCTGCAGCGGGACGCGGTGGACTACTACGCCGGCGACCATGCCCTCGCCAGCCCGTTCCAGCACTTCTGGTCGCTCTCGATCCAGGGCCAGGTCTTCATCGTCTTCCCGGTGATCTTCGTGGCGGTCTCGGCCCTGTGCCGTGCCCGCTCCCTGGACTACTGGGGCGTGCTCCTGAAGGTGTTCGGGGCCGTCTTCGTCCTCTCGCTGGCCTACTCGGTCTACTTCACCGCCGTGTCCCAGTCGGAGGCGTACTTCGACACGTTCGCCCGCCTGTGGGAGTTCGCCCTGGGCGCACTCGTGGCGCTCGTCGCCCAGCGGATCGACCTGCCGGCCCGCGTGGCCGCCATCGCCGGCTGGGTGGGCCTCGCCGGGATCGTCACCTGCGGCCTCATCCTGCGGGTCGACGGCATGTTCCCCGGCGCCGCGGCCCTGTGGCCCACCCTCTCGGCCTCCGCCGTGATCCTGGCCGCCGACACCGGCGGCCGCGCCGGCGTCCACCGGCTCCTGGACACCCCGCCGCTGCGGAAGCTCGGCGACATCTCCTACAGCCTCTACCTGTGGCACTGGCCGGTCCTCGTCATCGCCCTCGCCGTCACCGGCAAGGAGCGCATGGGCTGGCTCTCGGGCAGCGTGGCGATTGCCGGCTCGCTCATCCTGGCCTACCTCACCACCCGCTTCATCGACCGCCCGTGGCGCGCCTGGGCCTGGCCGGAGAAGAACCGCCGCCGGGGCCTGCTCTCGCTCGCGGCGTGCGGCGCCGCGGTGGCCGTGCTCGTGGGCAGCGTGCAGATCTCCCTCGACGCGGCGAACCACCGCGCTCTCGCCAACGCCTCCCGGGACAACCCCGGCGCCGCCGTGCTGGTACCCGGCTACAACGGCCACCCCGATCCGCAGGCCAAGCCCCTGCCGGCGGCGGACCAGCTCCCCTCGGACTGGGCGGGCCTGCCCGACCCCTGCGACGACGACCTCGGGCTCTCCGACACGCTCCGGGACCACGGCTGCAGCCAGGTCGGCGCGTCCGGCGCGTCCAAGACCGTGCTCGTGGTGGGGAACTCGCACGCCCAGCAGTGGCTCGGCGCCCTCGCGCCCATCGCCCAGCAGCGCAACTGGCGCCTCTACCAGCTCCTCAAGGGCGGCTGCCAGTTCCAGCCGCCGCGCGGGGACGACGCGGACGAGTGCGACCAGTTCAACGGCGCGGTGGTCCAGCAGATCGCGGACCACAAGCCGGACGCCGTGATCCTCGTCGGGACGGCCGCGGCGCCCTCGAGCCCGAAGGAGACCACGACGCCGGGCCTCGAGGACCTCGTGAAGACGTTCGAGTCCGAGGACATCGACGTCATCGCGCTGCGCGACAACCCGCGCTTCACGTTCAACATGGCCGACTGCGTGACCGGCTCCGACCCGGCGTCCTGCCGGGTGCCGGTCTCCCAGGCCCTCGCGGCCGAAGATCCGCTCGTCCCGATCGCGAAGACGTACCCCAAGACCCTCCACCCGATCGACATGACCGACATGCTGTGCCCGCAGGGCCAGTGCGAGGGGGTCATCGGGAACGTGTACGTGTACCTGGACGACAACCACGTCAGCGCGACGTACTCCGCCTCGATGTCCTCCATCCTGGACCAGCGCATCTCCCGCGCGACCGGCTGGACCTAGGCCCCCCACGGGCGCCCGCGGTGTGCGATTCCTCACCCGGGCCGCCCCGCGGAATACGCGCTGGCGCCGGGGAAGTTTACGATAGAACCCACCGCAGCAGACCAGTCCCGTAAGCACTGGCTGGTCATCAGCGCACCCCTGCAATGCCCACCCGGCACACGGCCAAGGAGCACTCATGACCACGCCCACCCCAGCACACGATCCGTTCGGCTTCCTCGGCCTCACCTACGACGACGTCCTGCTCCTGCCCGGCCCCACGGACGTCATCCCGTCCGAGGCGGACACCTCGACCCGTCTGACCCGGCGCATCCGCCTCGGCATGCCCATCCTCTCCGCCGCGATGGACACCGTCACGGAGTCGCGCATGGCCATCAGCCTGGCGCGCCAGGGCGGCATCGGCATCCTGCACCGCAACCTCTCCATCCAGGACCAGGCCGACCAGGTGGACCAGGTCAAGCGCAGCGAGTCCGGCATGATCACCCGGCCCGTCACCGTCGGCCCCGAGGCGACCCTGCGGGAGCTCGACGACCTCTGCGCGCACTACCGCGTCTCGGGCCTGCCGGTGGTCGATGAGCACCGTAAGCTGCTCGGCATCATCACCAACCGCGACACCCGCTTCATCCCGCAGGACCAGTTCGCCACGCGCAAGGTGCACGAGGTCATGACCCCGATGCCGCTCATCACGGCCAAGGTCGGCGTGGCCCGCGACGAGGTGATCGGCCTCCTCGGCAAGCACCGCATCGAGAAGCTCCCGCTCGTGGACGAGATGGGCATCCTGCAGGGCCTCATCACCGTCAAGGACTTCGAGAAGGCGGACCAGTACCCGAACGCCACCAAGGACGACGCCGGCCGCCTCCGCGTCGGCGCGGCCGTGGGCTTCTTCGGGGACGGCTACGAGCGCGCCATGGCCCTCGTCGAGGCGGGCGTGGACGTCCTCGTGGTGGACACGGCCAACGGCCACTCGCAGGGCGTGCTCGACATGATCTCCCGCCTCAAGAAGGACCCGGCCGCCGCCCACGTGGACGTGATCGGCGGCCAGGCCGCCACCCGCGAGGGCGCCCAGGCGCTCATCGACGCGGGCGCGGACGCGATCAAGGTCGGCGTCGGCCCCGGCTCCATCTGCACCACCCGCGTGGTCGCCGGCGTCGGCGTGCCCCAGATCACCGCCATCTACGAGTCCTCGAAGGCCGCCATCCCCGCCGGGGTGCCGCTCATCGCCGACGGCGGCCTCCAGCACTCGGGCGACATCGGCAAGGCCATCGTCGCGGGCGCCGACTCGGTCATGCTCGGCTCCCTCCTGGCCGGTACCGCCGAGGCCCCCGGGGACCTCGTGTTCATGAACGGCAAGCAGTTCAAGGCCTACCGCGGCATGGGCTCCCTCGGTGCGATGCAGACGCGCGGGAAGAACACCTCCTACTCGAAGGACCGCTACTTCCAGGCCGACGTCCCCAGCGACGAGAAGCTCATCCCGGAGGGCATCGAGGGCCAGGTCCCGTACCGCGGCCCGCTCTCGGCGGTGGCCCACCAGCTCATCGGCGGCCTGCGCCAGACCATGTTCTACGTCGGCGCGCACACCGTCGAAGAGCTCAAGGCCAAGGGGAAGTTCGTCCGCATCACCTCGGCGGGCCTCAAGGAGAGCCACCCGCACGACATCATGATGACCGTCGAGGCGCCCAACTACCGGCGGTAGCCCGCAGGGCGCCCGAGCCGACCGCAGACGACGGCGGCCCTCCCCACCCGCGGGGAGGGCCGCCGTCGTGCGTCGCGGCGCCGCGGGGCGCGCAGGGGAGTTGTCCCCATCGAGGGCGGGGCCGCGCGGCGCTAGTGTGGGGCGGGCGGGGGCCGCACGGCCGCCGGCGGGAGGGGGAACGCGGGTGGCGATCACACAGGGGGCGAACCCCGAGCAGCTGCGCACGCTGGCACAGCGCTTCAGCAGGGCCGGCCAGCAGCTGGCCGGGATCGGGAACGCGGTGCAGGGGCTGTCCCGGACCGAGGCCTGGAAGGGCAGCGACGCCGACGGGTTCCGGACCGCGTGGAACCGCGCCACCAGGCCGCAGCTCACCGCGGTGGGCCGGCTGCTCGAGGAGGCGGCGCGGACGCTGCGGGAGAACGCCGCCGCGCAGGAGTCCACGAGCGAGGCCGGCACCGGGTCGATGCACGCCCAGGGCACCGGAGCAGGCATGCCCGGGGGGTCCGGTACGGGGCCGGGTACGGGCCCCGACGGCCGCACCTGGGCCGACGGGGCCATCGCAGACGCTGCCGCCGCGCAGGCCTGGCCGCCCTACGGGGCGGTCTCGACGGCCGTCTCGGGCGCCGGGTTCGCCGGCGACCTGCTCGTGTCGAGGATGGCCGACGCCGGCCTGGTCACCTCCAAGGGCGGCCAGCTCGCCGAGGTCGGCTACATCAAGGGCATGCAGGCGGTGAACGGGGTCCGCCTCGCCGGCCAGGGCGCGAGCGTGCTCGGCATCATCGGCGGCGGCGCCCAGCTCTACGAGGGCATCACGAACCACAACACCTACGAGGCGGTCGACGGCGGGATCACCGCGGTCCTCTCGACCGGCGCCCTCGTGGGCGGCCCCGCGGCGCCGGCGTTCGCCGCGGCGGGGCTCGTCTGGGCCGGGTCGGGGCTGCTCGCGAGCTACCTGGGCTACTCGAGCACCTCCGCGATGTTCACGGACGCCGGCAAGGCGGTCTACAACGTCGGCAAGGACGCCGTGGAGGGCGTCGTGGACGCCGGCTCCAAGGCCGTGGACGCCGTCGCGGACGGGGCGAAGAAGGTCTGGGGATGGCTCGGCGGATAGCCGCCGCCGGCGGGGCGGATAGGCTGCGGTGGGGAGCATGGACGAGGCAAGGGGACGCATCATGAACGAGACGACGACCGCGGGCCGGGCGCCCGCGTCCGGCACGGCGGGGCAGGACGCCTCGGTGCTGCTGACCGACCACGAGATCCTCGCGCTCCTCTCCTTCGGGAACGGGCCGGGCACGGCCATGTCCCGGCGGATCTTCCGCCTGGAAGCCTTCGCGGACAACGCGCTCCTGACCCAGGCCGGCACCACGACGCTCGTGGTGCGCGGGCTGGCCGAGGTCGACGGCGAGGACCTCGTCCTCAAGGAGCCCGTCGCGACCATCGGCGCGATCCTGCTGGCGGCCGACGAATGGCTCGAGATCGCGCTCGTGACCCCCAGCGCCGAGAGCGTGGTGTTCGGCGTCGGCGCCCCCGGCGGGGCGCTGATGGTCAATCTGGACCGGCGCGGCACCCAGCGGTTCTACCCGGCAGAGCCGGGCGGAGGCCTGCTCCGCGGCGCGCTCGCCGTCGCCAGGGACTACCTCCAGGCGGCCCCGGACGGGCTTCCCGCCGCCGTCTCGGTCACCCGCCACGTGGCCGGTGCCGAGCCGCGGGCTGCGCACCTCAAGGCCGCGGGGGACGGCACGTTCGAGCTCGCCGTCGGCCGCCAGGAGCGGCCGCCCGCCCGCACCGTCGCCGCCCCCGGGTGCTTCGACGAGTTCGCCGCGGCCCTCGGCGCGTGAGCTCCGTGGACCGCGGCCGCCAGCCGCTCGACTACTGGCTCGACCCGCAGCTCGGGTCCGCGAACCCCGAGTCGCCGACGGCGCTGCGCATCATGGCCGCGAACCACGGCCAGCGGCAGGGCACGCTCGGCGTCCTGTGGGTCCTGGCCGCGGCGGGCGTCCTCGGCGGCGCCGTGCTCCTCGCCGCGGGCGCCACGGCGGGCGGCTCCGGCGTCCTCGTCGCCGGCCTGGCCCTCGCCGCGCTGGCCGGCGGGCTCCGGGCGCGCTGGGCCCGACACCCGCTGCGCACCAAGCTGCCCGCGGTGACCCGTGCTCCGCAGACCATGGCGGCGGCCTGGGCCCTGTGGGGAGGCGCCGGTGCACTGATCGCGGTGCTCGTGCTCGTGGCCGTCCTGCGGCAGCCCGGCCTCGAGCCCACCGCCGGCCCCGTGGCGGGGCTTGCCGCGGCAGTCATCGTCCCGCTCGCGGTGCTCGCCGCCGTCCTGTTCATCCCCGCGTACCGGAACGAGCATGCCCGCGAGGAGTTCCGGGCGCTCCTGGCGCGCCGGGCGGACCTGCGGACCAGCCTCGAGCAGATGGCGGCCGAGTGGGCCGATCCGCGCTGGCCGTTCGGCCCGCTGTAGGGGGCCGGGGGACCGCCCGCCGCGGTCCAGTAGGCTTGGAGCCGTGACTTACGAGATCGAAATCGGCCGTGGCAAGCGCGGGCGGCGCGCCTACTCCCTCGATGACATCGCCATCGTGGCGAACCGCCGGACCCGTGACCCCGAGGACGTCTCGGTCTCGTGGCAGATCGACGCCTACCAGTTCGAGATGCCCGTCATCGCCGCCCCGATGGACTCGGTGATGTCGCCGTCCTCGGCCATCACCCTGGGCAGGCTCGGCGGCCTCGGTGTCCTGGACCTCGAGGGCCTGTGGACCCGGTACGAGGACCCGCAGCCGGTCCTGGAAGAGATCGCCGGCCTCGAGGGCGAGCCCTCCAGTCCCGCCGTCACCCGCAGGCTGCAGGAACTCTACGCCGTCCCCGTCCAGCCCGACCTGATCACGGCCCGGCTCGCGCAGATCCGTGAGTCCGGGGTGACGGTGGCCGGATCCCTCACGCCCTCGGGCACCCTCGAGCACTACAAGACGGTCCTCGCCGCCGGCGTCGACCTCTTCGTGATCCGCGGCACCACGGTCTCCGCCGAGCACGTCTCCAAGAACCAGGAGCCGCTCAACCTCAAGAAGTTCATCTACGAGCTCGACGTGCCCGTGATCGTCGGCGGCGCCGCCGGCTACACGCCCGCGCTGCATCTCATGCGCACCGGCGCGGCCGGCGTCCTCGTGGGCTTCGGGGGAGGGGCGACGACGACCACCCGCCGCGCGCTGGGCATCCACTCCCCGCTCGCCTCCGCGATCAGCGATGTCGCCGCCGCGCGCCGCGACTACATGGACGAGTCCGGCGGCCGCTACGTGCACGTCATCGCCGACGGCGGCATGGGCACCTCGGGCGACATCGTCAAGGCCATCGCCATGGGCGCGGACGCCGTCATGCTCGGCTCCGCCCTCGCCCGCGCCGAGGAGGCCCCCGGCCGCGGCTGGCACTGGGGCGCCGAGGCCCACCACCCCGAGACGCCGCGCGGCGAGCGGGTCAACGTCGGCACTGTAGGGCCCATGGCGGAGGTCCTCTTCGGCCCGGGCCACCACGCTGACGGCACGAGCAACCTCATCGGCATGCTGCGCCGCTCGATGGCCACATCCGGCTACTCGGACCTGAAGGAGTTCCAGCGCGTCGACGTGGTGGTCGCACCCCAGCGCTGAGGGGCGTCCTGGGTCCCGAGAGGGGCCTGCTCGGCCCCTGACGATCCTTGGCGGGCGCGCCTAGACTCGGAACCAGGCAGGTTCCGCAGAGGCGTCCTGGCGGCAGGGCGGCCTCGCCGAGGCAAAGGGGCACGAAGATGACCGCACAGCTCAGCCCGGAATTCCGGGAGGCCTCCCTCTCCCGGCTCAAGGAGTCGGCCCAGCCGGGGCGCGAGCTCGACATCCTGGTGGTCGGCGGCGGAGTGGTCGGCGCGGGCTCGGCGCTCGACGCGGCGACCCGCGGGCTCGAGGTCGGGATCGTCGAGACCCGGGACTGGGCCTCCGGGACCTCCTCCCGGTCCTCGAAGCTCATCCACGGCGGCCTGCGGTACCTCGAGATGCTGGACTTCCGCCTCGTCCAGGAGGCCCTGCAGGAGCGGGGCCTCCTGCTCCAGCGGATCGCGCCCCACCTCGTGCACCCCGTCCCGTTCCTCTACCCGCTCACCCGGCGCTTCTGGGAGCGGCCGTACGTGGGCACGGGCATGGTCCTCTACGACACGCTGGGGCTCACACGGCACGGCACCGGGCTCCCCATCCACAAGCACCTGTTCCGGCGCGGCACGCTCCGGGCCGCCCCGAGCCTGCGCGAGGACGCCATGGTCGGCTCCGTCCGCTATTACGACGCGCAGGTCGACGACGCCCGCATGGTGGCCGGCCTCGTGCGGACCGCGGCGCAGTACGGGGCCCACGCGGCCAACCGCGTGGCCGTGGTGGACTTCGTGCGGGAGGGCGAGCGGGTCGTCGGGGCGCGCATGCGGGACCAGGAGACCGGCACCGAGTTCGAGGCGCGCGCCAAGCAGGTCATCAACGCCACCGGGGTGTGGACCGACGAGACCCAGGGCATGGTCACCGATAGGGGCCAGCTCAAGGTGCGCGCGTCCAAGGGCGTCCATCTCGTGGTGCCCCGGGACCGGTTCCAGTCCACGGTCGGGCTCATCCTGCGCACCGAGAAGTCGGTCCTGTTCGTCATCCCGTGGGGGCGGCACTGGATCATCGGCACCACGGACACCGACTGGAAGCTCGAGAAGGCCCATCCGGCCGCGTCCAGCACCGACATCGACTACATTCTCGAGCACGTGAACCGGGTCCTGAAGCGGCCCCTCACGCGGGAGGACGTCGAGGGGGTCTACGCCGGGCTCCGGCCGCTGCTGGCGGGGGAGAGCGAGTCCACCACCAAGCTCAGCCGGGAACACGTCGTCGCCCATCCCGTGCCCGGGCTGGTGGTCGTGGCGGGCGGGAAGTACACGACGTACCGGATCATGGCCAAGGACGCCGTGGACGAGGCGACCCGCGCGATGGACGAGCGGATCGCCCCCTCGTGCACCGACCGGGTCCCGCTCGTGGGGGCCGAGGGGTACCGGGCGGTCTGGAACCGGCGCCACCGCCTCGCCGACAGGTCCGGCGTCCACGTGGCCCGGGTCGAGCACCTGCTGCGCCGCTTCGGCTCGCTCACCGAGGAGGTCCTGGCCCTCGTCAAGGAGCGCCCCGAGCTCGCCGAGCCCATGCCGGGCGCCGACGACTACCTGCGCGCCGAGGCCGTGTACGCGACCACCCATGAGGGGGCCAGGCACGTCGAGGACGTCCTGACGCGCCGCACCCGCATCTCCATCGAGGCGTGGGACCGCGGCGTGTCCGCGGCGCCCGTCGTCGCGGACCTCATGGCCCCGATCCTCGGCTGGAGCCCGACCCAGCGGGACAACGAGGTGGCGCACTACCTCGCCCGCGTCGAGGCCGAGCGGCTGAGCCAGCAGCAGCCGGACGACGAGTCCGCGGAGGCCGCGAGGATGGGTGCCGAGGACATCGTCCCGGTAAAGTAGCGCGCATGCCCCTGCCCGGTTCGTTCGACCGCTACGACGCCCAGCTGACCACCCCGGGCCTGGTGATCCTGGAGATGGTCGCCGACGGCCGGGCCGACGCCACCCGCCAGCTCGCCGGCCGCCTCGCGGCCGAGGACCGGATCGACGACCTCGAGGGCTTCCTCGCCGACGTGGCCGCCCGCGAGCACCAGCTCGCCACCGGCCTGCCCGGCGGCATCGGGCTGCCGCACGCGCGCAGCGAGCACGTCCGCCAGCCCTCGATCGCGGTGGGCATCACCAAGTACGGGCACGCCCTCGACTTCGGCGCGTTGGACGGGCCCGCGTACGTGGTCCTGCTGATCGCGACGCCGGCGGCCTCCTTCTCCGAGCACCTCGAGGTCCTCGCGACGATGGCCCGCTCGCTGTCCAAGGAGGGCTTCCGCGACTCCCTGCGCCGCGCGAACGATCCCGACATCATCGCCGAGCTCGTCAACTCCGCGCTCCTCTTCGCCGATCCCTGAGCCCTTCGGCCCCGCTCGGCGGCGCCGGAGGGCGTTTACGTTTTCTACAGCTTGTCGGAGTACCGTTAACGGGTGCTCCGAACTGCCCTCAAGCCCCAGTGGATCGCGGCGCTCGTGGGAGCGCTCGTCGTGTCCTGGGTCTTCGTGCTCCTGAGCCAGTGGCAGTTCTCCCGTTCAGTCTCCGAGGCGCCCCCCGCGCCGCGCACCATCGAGGACGTCAAGCCGCTCACGGGCGTCCTGCGCCCCGGCGAGGTCTTCCCGGCCCCTGCCGCCGACCAGATGGTCACCCTCCGCGGCGCCTACGACGCGCGCCGGCAGGTGCTCGTGCGGGACCGGTTGCAGAACGGACAGAAGGGCTGGTGGGTGGTCACCGCCTTCACAGTCGACGGCGCGCCCGCAGTGGGCGGGGAGCACGGCGCCGTGATCCCGGTGGCCCGCGGCTGGATCGCCTCGCCGCAGGACGCGGCCCCGCCGCCCCCGGGCCCGCTCACCCTCACCGGCCGCCTCGAGCCGTCCGAGGCCCCGCAGGCCGCGCAGGACGTCGCGGCGGGCCAGATCGCCACCCTCTCGGTGGCCCAGCTCATCAACATCTGGGACGTGCCCAGCTACACCGGGTTCGTCGGCGTGACCAAGGAGGCCACGCCGTCGGGCGCCTCCGCTGCCGCGACCCCCGGGCTCGAACCGCTGAGCATCACGGCGCAGCCGGTGGAGCAGCCCGTGAACTGGCTGAACATCTTCTACGCCGTCGAGTGGGTCGTCTTCGCCGGGTTCTCCATCTTCCTGTGGTGGAGGCTCGTGCGGGACGACTACGAGCGCACCCAGGACGCCCTCGCCGACGCAGCGGCCGCCGAGGCCGCCGCCGGTGATGGCGCGGCCCCTGACGAGAAGCCCACCCCGGGCGCCGAGAAGGCGCCCTCCGAGACCGGAGGAAACCGTGATTGACCCCAAGCCCGCTCTGGGCCGCGCTGCCGGGCAGCGGAGGTTCGGAGGCACCGTCGCGCAGATCCGCTCTGCCCTGAAGTTCTACCGGGTCGCGGCGTACATCACCGGCACGATGCTCCTGCTGCTGTGCGCCGAGATGATCGCCCGCTACGCCTTCGGCCAGTTCCTCTACGCCGGCGGCTCCGACGCGTTCACGGGGAAGCCGTTCGGTTTCGGCTTCGCCGATGCCGAGCCCGCAGGGGTCGTCGGCGGGGTGAACCTCTCGATCACCATCCTGATCGTGCACGGCTGGATGTACGTGATCTACCTCATCTCGAACTTCCGCCTGTGGTCGCTCATGCGGTGGCCCTTCCCGCGGTTCATCCTCATGGCCCTCGGCGGTGTGGTGCCGTTCCTGAGCTTCATCGTCGAGCGCCGCATGCACGCCGAGGCCGAGCGCGACCTCGAATCGCACCCCGACGCCGGCCAGCGCTACTGACCCGGCGCTGACCCGGCGCAGCGGACCACCGCGAGGTGCTGGCCCCGGGCGGCTGGTCCCGCGCGGCTGGGCAGCGTCCGGTGGCGTTGCTGCGGGAGTGAGGCGGGGGCCACAGGGCTCCGGGACCGGAGCCTGTGGTCCGGTACCCTTGACGGGTGACTACAGCTTCCCAGACCTCGGCGGAGGAGCACGGCGCCCAGACCGCCCACAGGCCGGTGCTGGTGGTGGACTACGGGGCACAGTACGCGCAGCTGATCGCGCGCCGCGTCCGCGAGGCGAACGTGTACTCGGAGATCGTCCCGCACACCTTCACCACCGAGCAGATCCTGGCCAAGAACCCCGCCGCCATCATCCTCTCGGGCGGCCCCTCGAGCGTGTACGCCGAGGGGGCGCCGAGCGTCGGAGCAGACCTGTTCGAGGCCGGGGTTCCGGCGTTCGGCATCTGCTACGGTTTCCAGGCCATGGCCAACGCCCTGGGCGGGGTCGTGGCCCGCACCGGTCTGCGCGAGTACGGGGCCACGGTGACCACCGCGGTCGGCGAGCCGCACTCCCTCCTCAGCGGGGTGCCCGCCACGCAGAACACCTGGATGAGCCACGGCGACTCCGTCCAGAGTGCACCGGAGGGCTTCGAGGTGCTCGCGACCACGGCCGGCGCCCCCGTCGCGGCGTTCGTCAACCCTGAGAAGGCGCTCGGCGGCGTCCAGTGGCACCCGGAGGTCAAGCACTCCGACTTCGGCCAGAAGGTCCTCGAGAACTTCCTGTTCGAGGTCGCCGGACTCGAGCCGAACTGGACCACGGGCAACATCGTCGAGGAGCAGGTCGAGCGGATCCGCGCCCAGGTCGGCGACGCCCGCGTCATCTGCGGCCTCTCCGGAGGGGTCGACTCCGCCGTTGCCGCCGCCCTCGTCCAGCGCGCCGTCGGCGACCAGCTCACGTGCGTGTTCGTGGACCACGGCCTGCTCCGCGAGGGCGAGGCCGAGCAGGTCGAGCGCGACTTCGTCGCGGCGACCGGAGTCAAGCTCTACGTCGCCAACGAGCAGGAGCGGTTCCTCAGCGCGCTCGCCGGCGTCACCGACCCCGAGCAGAAGCGCAAGATCATCGGCCGCGAGTTCATCCGCGCGTTCGAGGAGGCCGAGCGCGCCATCATCAACGAGGCACACGCCGCCGGCGAGCAGATCAAGTTCCTCGTCCAGGGCACCCTCTACCCGGACGTCGTCGAGTCCGGCGGCGGCGAGGGCGCGGCGAACATCAAGAGCCACCACAACGTGGGCGGCCTCCCCGAGGACCTCCGCTTCGAGCTCGTCGAGCCGCTGCGGACCCTGTTCAAGGACGAGGTCCGCGCGGTCGGGCGCCAGCTCGGACTCCCCGAGGAGATCGTCGGCCGCCAGCCGTTCCCCGGACCCGGCCTCGGCATCCGCATCGTCGGCGAGGTCACCGCGGAACGCCTCGAGCTCCTCCGCAAGGCCGACGCGATCGGCCGCGCGGAGCTGACCGCCGCCGGCCTCGACGACGAGGTGTGGCAGATGCCTGTGGTGCTCCTCGCCGACGTCCGCAGCGTCGGCGTCCAAGGCGACGGCCGCACCTACGGGCACCCGATCGTGCTGCGGCCGGTCTCGAGCGAGGACGCCATGACGGCCGACTGGTCGCGCCTGCCGTTCGAGCTGCTCGCCAAGATCTCCAACCGCATCACCAACGAGGTCGACGGCGTCAACCGCGTGGTCCTCGACGTCACCAGCAAGCCGCCGGGCACGATCGAGTGGGAGTAGGCGGCGCCGCCTACTCCAGCACGTCGCCGGCCGGTACCCCTGAGGGGTGCCGGCCGGTGCCTATTTGGGCTCCGACAGCGTTGCACCCATGGGTGGACGGGTTGACAGGCTAACCTCGAAGCTATGCCGAGATGGTCCACAGGCAAACGAGCCAGCGCACTTGCAGCTGCTGCCGACGAGCGCGAAGAGAGCGAAGACGTGCCCGAGACGACGTCCCCCGAGGAGGAAGCGCGTCTTGAGGCGTGGCTCTCCGCGCTGCCCGGCGTCACCGGACCGGACACGATGCTCGGGTACTACCCGGGGACCGACGGCAGCATCGACCTCACCCGCGCCCACGCCTCCGGGCTCGCGCAGCTCCTCGCTGGCCGCCGGACGCGCCTCTCGACGCTCCTGCGGGAGCGGCACGACTACACCCGGGCCGCGCGGGCGGCCCGCAACCTGAGGGCGAAGTCCCACGAGCTCGCGAACGAGCGCGGCGTCGATGCCGGCCACCTCGCCGCCGGGCTCGCCACCTGGACCTCGGCCGTCGGCGGCAAGCCGCGGCGCGTAAGCGCACCGGTGCTGCTCGCGGCGGTGGCCCTCACCGTCCGGCCCGAGCAGGACGACTTCGAACTCAAGCTCACGGAGCAGGCCCGGATCAACCCGGCCCTCGTGCGGCACCTGCGCTCGATCCACCGTATCGACGTCGATGCCGCCGCCATCGAGAAGCTCGCGTACAGCACGGCCCGCCTCGACCCCCAGCCGGTCCTCGACCGCGTCCGCACCCTCATCGCTCCCATCGCGGGCGCGCAGGTGGAGTCCCGGCTCCTCGTCTCGACATTCGCGGACCTGGAGGAGTCCCTCGAGGATCCGTCGATCACCGCCGCGCACCCCGTCCTCGCGGCCCTGGCCTCCACCTCCGGATCGGTGCACCCCGCCCCCGAGCCGCTCGACGACTCGCGCTTCAAGCCCCTCGACGAGCGCGACCCCGAGGAGGAGTTCCTCGTCCTCGATGCCGACGCGGACCAGCAGCTCGTCGTTGACGCCGTGCGCGCCGGCGACTCGCTCGTGGTCGAGGCCCCGCCGGGCACCGGCCAGACCCAGACCGCCCTCAACGCGCTCGCGACGCTCGTCGACGCTGGCCGTTCCGTCCTGGTCATCGCCGAGCGGCGCGCCAGCCTCGCCGAGCTGCACCGCCGCTGCGAGGAACTCGGACTCGGCTCCCTCGCCCTGCAGCTGGGCGCCACCGTCACCCCGGGCCAGCTGCGCCAGCAGGTCGTGCGCTCGATCGTCCGCAATGAGAAGTCCCAGGAGCCCCGCCTCCAAGGCGTCTACCGGGTCCTGCGGGAGCGCCGCCACCAGCTCATGGACCACGTGGCCTCCCTCCACAACGTGCGCGAGCGCTGGGGCTGCTCCCCGTACGAGGCGATGCAGTCCCTTGCCGCGCTCACCTCGCTCCACCCGGCCCCCGCCACCACCGTGCGGCTCAAGCGCAGTGTGCTGGACAGCATCAGGGACCGGGCGGGCCTCAGCGAGCGGCTCCGCCGGGCGGCCGAGCTGGGCAGCTTCAGCCGCGCGGCGGCCGAGAGCCCCTGGCACGGGGCCCGGCTCGTCACCCGACGCGAGACCGAAGAGGCCCGCGAACTGGCGGCCAGACTGGCCACCGAGGTCCCCGCGCTCGAGGAGCGCATGGACGCCGTGGCCGCGCACGCCGAGATCCGCCTCGAGCGGACCGTGGGCGGATGGGGCCGCCAGCTCGAGCTCCTCGTTGCCGTCCGCGAGAGCCTGGACAAGTTCACCCCGGACATCTTCGACCGCCCCGTCATGGACCTCATCGCCGCCACGGCGCCCGCCGCGTGGCGGCGTGAGCGCGGGATCGAGATCACCGCACTGCAGCGTTCCCGCCTGCGCAGGGTCGCCAAGGAGTACGTGCGCCCCGGGGTGCACCTGGCGGACCTCCACAGCTCCCTGGTGCTGGTCCAGTCCCAGCGCGAGGCCTGGTCCGCCTGCGCCGCCTCGCAGCGGCACCCCTCGGTCCCGTCCGGGCTCGCGGACCTCCGTGAGGCCTACGTGGACGCGGAGCGCGGGCTGCGGCGGCTCGGGGCCATCGTGGCGCCCACCAGGCTGGGCGGACGCCTGCTCGAGACGGACATCGCCGAGCTGCGCGCCCGGCTGGACGAGCTGGCAGAGGACTCTCCGATCCTGCGCTCCCTCCCGGAGCGGACACTGCTCGAGGACGAGCTCCGCGAGCACGGGCTCACGGACCTCCTGGCCGACCTCACCGAGCGCGAGGTCGCGCCCGTCGTCGTCGCCGCCGAGCTCGAGCTCGCGTGGTGGCAGTCGGTGCTCGAGGCCATGATCAGCGGCGACGACTACCTCGCGATGTCCGACGGCGAGCAGCTGCGCCGGGCCGAGTCGGAGTTCGTCCGGGCGGACCGGGCGCACATCGCCAGCGGTGCCGCGCGGCTGCGCTGGCGCCTGGCCCGCGAGTGGGCCGAGGCGATCGAGCGCCACCCCCGGGAGGCGGAGTCGCTGCGCGCGATCCTCAAGGACGGCCGGATCAGCCTGGCCGCGCTCGAGCGCCAGTCGCCCCGGCTCATCCGGCCGCTCGTCCCGGTGTGGATGTGCAGCCCCTACGCCCTTGCTGCGGCCCTGCCGCGGGACCGCCGGTTCGACGCCGTCCTGCTGCTCGACGCCGACTCGATGCCGCTGCGGGCCGCCCTGCCCGGCATCGGCCGCGGGCGGCAGATCCTCGCGTTCGGCGATCCGCAGGTCGCCAACCCCCGGCCCTTCTCGGTCTCGGTCGAGCAGCAGGCCGGGCAGCCGCTCGCCCTTTCGGTCGACAGCGCGCTGACGGCGTTGTCCCGCGTCCTGCCCTCCGTGCGCCTGCGCACCGCCTACAGGTCCGTGGACGAGGACCTGGACCTCCAGCTGAGCCGCCGCTTCTACTCCGGCCGCCTCCGGCGCCTGCCCGACGGACCGAGCGTGACCGGACTGGACCGGCCGTTCCTGCTCGAGTACCTGCCGGACGGCACGGGGCTTCCGAGCGGGGAGGACGGCGGCGTCGAGTCCGTCGCCGCCGAGGTCAACAGGGTGGTCGACCTCGTCTTCGACCACGCCCGGCACCGGCCCGGCGTGTCCTTGGCCGTCGTGACCGCCAGCGCCCACCATGCCGCGCGCGTCGGCGAGGCGATCAGGCTCCAGATGGCGAACCATCCCGACCTCGTGGCCTTCTTCAGCGGCGGGACCGAGCCGTTCCGGGTGGTCCACATCGACCGGGCCGGAGGCCTTGTCCGGGACCACGTCATCTTCTCCCTGGGCTTCGGCAGGACACCCCACGGGCGCGCCATGCACCACTTCGGGCCGCTGAGCGAGCCCGGCGGTCGGCGGCGCTTCGCCCTGGCCATGAGCCGCGCGCGGCACAGCCTGCATGTGCTCAGCTGCTTCCAGCCGTCCGAGCTCGACGTGACGCGCCTGAGCGAGGGCGCCTCGGACTTCTACGAGCTCCTCGACCGCGAGCTCGGCGGCAACACCCAGCTCGGGACCCCGGCCACCCGTGCCGCGGCCAGTGCCGAGGCGCTGGGGGCCGACCCCCTCGTCACGGACCTGGGGGACCGCCTGAGCTCGCGCGGGGCCCGCGTCTGGCACCACTACGACGGTGCGGTGGACATGGCCGCCGCGATCGACCCGGTGCTGACAATCGGCCGTGAGGACCACGAGACGAGCATCCCCGTGGCCGTCGAGTCCGACGGCACCGACCGCTACCGCTCGATGAGCGTGCGCGAGCGGACGCGTCAGCGGCCCGAGCTGCTGGGGCGCCTCGGCTGGAAGCACTTCACGCTCTGGACCATCGAGGTCTTCACCGACCCGAGCGGCTGCGCCGAGATGATCGCCGGTGAGCTCGGCCTCGCGACCGACGCGGACGAGAACGGCACGGCCGGGTTCCTCGACGATGCCTGGGCGGGCGGACGCGAGGGACGCCACGGCCCCGCGGCCTCCGGGTCCGGGACCGCCTGGAGCGCGGCCGCCGGCGGGAGCCGCAGCCAGAGGGAGAACGAGGGGAGTGCCGCTATGACGGAGTATGACGGGGCTCACGGCTCCGAGCGCGGAGACCGTCGGGAGACCGCGGGCGGCGACGGGACCGCGATCCCGTCCGCAGCCGCCCCGTACACGTCCGACCCTGAGCCCACGCTTCCGGAGGCCGCGCATCCCGAGACCGTCGGCGGATGGCTCCCCGAGGGCGGAGCCACGGACTCGCACGAGCGACCGCATGGCGACACGGTGCCCACCCGCGCCGCCCACGAGGCGGGGCGCCAGGATGGCGGCGCTCCCGGCGAGGAGGACGGCCCGGCGGACGCGGCCCCGCCCGCCGGGGAGACCACCGATGCCGCGGATACCACCCATGCCTCGGAGCCCGGCGACCCCACCGAGACCGGCGACCCCGCGAATACCGGAGAGCTCCGGCGTCCGCGCGGGGCCCGCCGCGTGACGGTGCCCGGGACCGGCCCCGCGGAGGCAGACGAGCCGGAACAGCCGGCGGCCCCGAGGCCCTACGAGCCGGTGACGCGCCGCAGCGCCGAGCGTGCACGCGAGCGGTGGCTCAAGGAGCAGCGGCCGCCGCACTGGGGCTGAGCGGACGGTCGGGGCGGCCCGCATCAGCGGGGCCCGGCGTCGACGAGCGTGAAGAACACCTTCCCGCGCGCGGACGCGCCGGCAACCTTGGCCGCCTGATCCGGCCGGGCCGCGACCACGAGGAGGCCCTCGGCGTCCTGGGATCCCAACCACGGCCCGGCAGCACCGGCGCCGCCCGGGGCTCCGGCCCACAGGACGGGCACCCGGGCCGCGAGGACGGTGCCCGCGCCCGCCCCGCCGCCGGCGTCGGTGCTCAGCATCACGTCGACGAGCTGGCCCGGGCGCAGGAGCTGGAGCGAGGGCGGGTCCGCGACCCGGACCGGGACTGCTGCGGTATCCGCGGCGGTCCCCGCGAGGAGCCCCGGACCGACGAGGCCTGCGTCCGTGACGGCCTCCCCGCTGCGCACCGGGCCCGCAAGCCGCTGCCCCACGAGCCGCGAGGGATCCGAGGAGGCGCCCTGCGGCACCGCGTCGGCCGGAACCCGGGCCACGCGCAGCTCGCCTCCGGAGAGGGTGGCCCCGCCGGCGAGGTCCCGCGCGGCGACGGCCACGGGCGCCATGGCGGCCGTGGGCGGCGTCAGCTCGTGCACGGCGGCGCCGGCGGCCACGCACAACAGCGCCGCCGCCAGAGTGCGGCGACGCCGGTCGAGGAAGCGTCGAAGCGGGCTGCGCGGAACGGATGCCCAGGGACGGGCTGAGGCGGGCGGGCGCTTCGGCGCGGGGCTGCGGGTCATGCCGCCACGCTAGGGCGGCGGTGCCGCCCCTGCGTCAGGCGAGGTCGCCTATGTGCACGGCACGCCGACTGCGCCGCCTGTGGAGGGGAAGAAGGTCAGTTGGCAGCGGCCGCAGTGGCCGGCTTGGCGTCCTTCGACCCGGACTCCTTGGCCGGGGAGGCGGCCGGGGTGCTGCTGGAGCTGCCCCCACGCGAATCCGTGCGGTAGAAGCCAGAGCCCTTGAAGACGACGCCCACGGTGTTGAACTTCTTGCGCAGCGTGCCGCCGCACTCGGGGCAGACCGTGAGCGAGGCGTCGCTGAACGACTGGACCGTCTCAAAGGCGTGGTCGCAGTCTTTGCAGGCGTAGGCGTAGGTAGGCACAGGAACTCCTTCTGAACAGGGCAGAGGCCGCGGCACCGCCCGGCGCGGCGTCCCCAGTCCGGGAGCGTCGGTCCGGTTGGCAGTCACGGGCCTCGAGTGCTAATGCTAACAGGCCCGCGCGCGCGGCTATTCCGTTCGGGCCCCCGCGCCGCCAAGGCCGATGATCCCGCCGGGGGTGACGGCGGCGTCCACGCGGCGGTCCAGCGCATCCGCCGGGACGGCGCCCGAGGCGAGCACCTCGCCGTCGTACACCACGGCCGCGGTGGGAAGGCGCGCCCCGAGCGCCGCCGCGAGGGCGAGGAAGCGGTCGTAGTACCCGCCGCCCTGGCCGAGGCGGCGGCCGTCGGTGTCCAGGGCCGTGGCCGGGAGGAGGATCCCCGAGACCGGGGAACGGGCGGGGCCGCCGGCGAGGACCTCGTCGGCGGCCGCCACGGTGCCCACCGGCTCCTGCACCGGGGCATAGCGGCTCCGCGCGAACTCGATCCCCGGGCGCCACTCGACCCAGCCGAGCTGCCTCGCGGGCAGGCAGATCGGGAGCATGACCCGGAACCCGTCGGCGTGCAGGCTCTCGAGGAGGTCCGCCGTGGGGGGCTCCATCCCCACACCCAGATAGGCGGTCACCACGGACCCGGCAGGCAGGGTCCGGCGCGCCCACGCCAGACCGTGCGCGGCAATGAGGGGCGCGGCGGCCGCCACGTCGGCGGGTGCGAGGGCGCGGCGCGCCGACCAGATTCGGGCGCGCAGGGAGGACTTGAGCTCGGCGGTCTCCATGGCGTGACTCTATCCGTGCATGTCCCGTACTCGTATAGAGTGTGCCTCGTGTCTACCTCCAGAGCTGTCAGGAAAGCCGTCATCCCTGTCGCCGGTCTCGGGACTCGGTTCCTGCCGGTGACCAAGGCCATGCCCAAGGAGATGCTCCCCGTCGTCGACAAGCCCGCGATCCAGTACGTGGTCGAGGAAGCGGTGTCGGTGGGCCTCGAGGACATCCTGATGATCACGGGCCGCAACAAGCGCGCGCTCGAGGACCACTTCGACCGCGTCCCCTCGCTCGAGTCCGCGCTCGAGGCCAAGGGTGACCGCAAGAAGCTCGCCGCCATCCAGGAGTCCAACAACCTCGGTGACATCCACTACGTCCGCCAGGGCGACCCGAAGGGACTCGGGCACGCCGTCCTGTGCGCCGAGCGCCACGTGGGCAACGAGCCCTTCGCCGTGCTCCTCGGCGACGACCTCATTGACGAGCGGGACGAGCTCCTCGGCGAGATGATCCGGGTGCAGCAGGCCACCGGCGGCTCGGTCGTGGCGCTCATGGAGGTCCCGCGCGAGACGATCTCCTCCTACGGCTGCGCCGACGTCACCAAGGTCGAGGGCGAGAGCTACGTGCAGGTCCACGGGCTCGTCGAGAAGCCGGCCCCCGAGGACGCCCCGTCGAACCTCGCGATCATCGGCCGCTACGTGCTCCACCCTGCCGTCTTCGACGTGCTGCGCAGCACCGAGCCGGGACGCGGCGACGAGATCCAGCTCACCGACGCCCTGCAGACCCTCGCCCGGCGCGAGGGCGAGGGCGGCGGGGTGTACGGCGTGGTCTTCCGGGGCCGCCGCTACGACACCGGGGACAAGCTCTCCTACCTCAAGGCCGTCGTGACCCTCGCGTGCGACCGCGACGAGTTCGGCGCCGACCTGCGCTCGTGGCTCGCGGACTTCGTGGCCGAGGGCGCGGACGCGGCGTCGGCCCGCGGCTGACGCGGAGCATGTCGGCATCGGGCCTCTGGCCCGTCACGCTGCGCGCCGGGGACCTGGCTCTCCGGCCGCTGCGGATGGGGGACCGCGCGGAGTGGATGGCCGTGCGATCCCGCAATCGGGCCTGGCTCGCCCCGTGGGAGGCCTCCAACCCCCAGCCCGGCGGCTCCCTGCCCACCTTCCGGGACATGGTCCGCTCCCTCACCCGGCAGGCCCGGGAGGGGTCGTCGCTCCCGTTCGTCATCACCCTCGATGACCCCCGCGCCCGCAAGGCCCCGATCGTCGGACAGCTCACGGTGTCCTCCATCGTGTGGGGCTCGGCGCTCATGGCCACGCTCGGCTACTGGGTGGACCGCGAGTACGCGGGCCGGGGGATCGCGCCGACGGCGGTCGCCCTCGTGACGGACCACTGCTTCCGCGAGATGGGCCTGCACCGGATGGAGATCAACATCCGCCCGGAGAACGCCCCGAGCCTGCGGGTCGTCGAGAAGCTCGGCTTCCGGCACGAGGGCCTCCGCCCCCGCTACCTGCACATCAACGGGGCGTGGGCGGACCATGAGTCCTTCGCCCTCACCGCCGAGGAAGTCCCCGAGGGAGGCCTGCTGGGCCGCTGGCTCGCCTCCCGCCGCTGAGGCAACGGACGACGCCGCGCCGCGCCGCTGCCGGCAGTCCCTCCTTCCGCCGAGGTTCTCGCGACACACCGGCGCTAATACGGGCGGCGCCCCGGCGATCCTCCTACGGTTCTGAGTATGGATCTCGCCCTCAGCAGCTCGACGGTGCTCGGCGCCGCCGTGATCGTGTGGCTGCTGTGGGTTGCCCCTTACTTCCTGCGTCGGCGTGCCGAGCAGCCAGCCGGCGAGGCCGCCCTGCTCATGGAGTCCCTGGAGCCCGGTCGGCGCGATGCAGCACCCGCCATGTCCTCCTCGGCGGGGGGCGGCACACCCGCTCCGGCGGCCCGCGTGCCCGGGACGCCGCGGCTGCGCATCCGGTGGGGCCGGCTCGCTGTTGCCCTGATGGGGCTCGGCGCCCTCGTGGCCGCCGTCGTCACCCTCGTCCTCATGATCGTGGGCGTCCCCGCCTGGGTCCCGCTCGCCTGCCTGGCCACGGCAGTGGGCTCCGTGGCGGTGCTCCGCTCCCTCGCCGTGCGCGACCGGAAGCGGCGGCTGACCACGGCCTTCAGCGCCGCCATGGCCACCCCCGCTCCCCAGCCCGGACCGCCGGCGCGGACGCAGAGCGAGGTGTTCGACGCTGGCCGAGAGCCGGCGCCCGCCCCGCGCACCGTGAGCAAGGAAGAACTGAGGTCCATCGCCCTCGAAGTCGCCAAGGCCTCCCAGGCCAGCGCGGAGGCGGCGGCACGGGCCAGCGGCGAGCAGGACCCCGAGTGGGCCCCCACGGAGGTCCCCAGGCCCGCCTACCTCGACGCGGCGAAGGCCGAGCGGCCCGATCCCGAGCCGATCCCGACGGCCGCCGCGCCCACCCCCGAGGGGCGCCCCCTCAAGCCCGCTGCAGAGGCGCCCGAACCCGGTTCGGCGCCGGACGTGCCCGCCCTCGGCACGGCCAAGGCGGCTGCCCGCGGCGGAGCCCTGGGGAACCTCGACGAGGTCCTCCAGCGGCGCCGCGCCTAGCGTCTCCGAGGGCCGGCAGGCGACCGCTCCGAGGCCAGTTCCGATTTGGATTTTGGCGGCCGCACCAGTAACGTAGTTCCCGCACCGAGGGGTCTTAGCTCAGTTGGTAGAGCGCTTCGTTCGCATCGAAGAGGTCAGGGGTTCAAATCCCCTAGGCTCCACGTTGTCCCTCGTCAGGGGGAACTTTCAGGGTCCCAGCCATTCAGGCTGGGACCCTGTCTGTGTTCGGGGCGGCCGTGGTCGGGGCTGCCCCGATTCGAGCTCCGGCTAGGGCGAGCCCCGGCTAGGGCCGCCCATCGCCAGGGCCAGGGCCGGGGCTGGTCCCGGGGGCGGGGTCCGGGCCGCTGCCGGGTGCCGGCGGGTAGGGCGGCTGCTGGTCCGGGTACTGGGGCTCCTGCTGGGACCCGTACGGCGGCTGCTGGGACCCGTAGGGCTGCTGCTGCGGGGGGTACTGGGGCTGCTGCTGGGATGCGTACGGCGGCTGCTGTGCGCCGGAGCGGCGCTGGAGATAGCCGGTGCCGGGATACCTGTCGAAGCGCTGGCCCTGGGGGTTCTCACGCTGCACAAGCATCACGATCAGCGCAATCCAGCCGAGCACGGGGATCAGGACGAGCAGGAGGAACCACGCGCTGAGGTTCGCGTCGTGGAGCCGACGCGCCGCCACCGCGAGGCCGGGCACCACCGTGGCGAAGAACCACAGCCCGCCGAGGGGGCTGGTGCCAGTGGACTGGCCGTTGATGACGGTGGGGCCGATCGAGTTGAGGATCCCGGACGCGATCGCCGAGGCGAGCGCCCACCACCAGTACTCGCTGCGGCTCGCGCGGCCGGTGAAGACCGCGTACTTCTGGAAGACGCGCTTGACCGCCTCGATCGGGGGAGCGCCGTAGTAGGGGAGTTCGAGCGGGGGGACTGCACCGCCGGCCGCGTAGGGAGGCTGCTGGATGGTCATCGGAGACGTTCCTTTTGCCGGATGGAAGGCGATGCCATCATGCTAGGAACGCCCCGACGGGCCGGGGAAGGGTACGAAGGCCCGGGGAGTCAGCCGAGCAGGCCCAGCCCGCGCACGGCCTCCCGCTCCGCCTCGAGTTCGGCGACGGACGCGTCGATGCGGGTGCGGGAGAACTCCGGGATGTCGAGGCCCTGCACGATCGAGAACCGGCCGCCTTCGCTGCGCACGGGGAACGAGCTCACGAGCCCCTCCGGCACCCCGTAGGAGCCGTCTGAGACCACACCGGAGGAGGTCCACCGCCCGGGTGTCCCGTGCACCCAGTCCCGCACGTGGTCGATCGCCGCGCTCGCCGCGGACGCGGCGGAGGACGCCCCCCGCGCCTCGATGATCTCGGCCCCGCGCCGGGCCACACGCGGGATGAACTCGGTCTCGAGCCAGGCCTGGTCCACGAGCGAGGGCACGGGCTGGCCGCCGGCCGTCGCGTGGGTGACGTCCGGGTACTGGGTGGCGGAGTGGTTGCCCCAGATGACCACTCCGTCCACGTCCGGGGTCCGGCAGCCGAGCTTGGCCGCGAGCTGCGCCACGGCACGGTTGTGGTCGAGCCTGGTCATGGCGGTGAAGCGCTCGCGCGGCACGTCCGGGGCGTTCGTCGCCGCGATCAGCGCATTGGTGTTGGCCGGGTTGCCGACGACGAGGACGCGCACGCCGCTGGCCGCGTGGTCGTTGATGGCCCTGCCCTGGGGCCCGAAGATGCCGGCGTTGGCCTCGAGGAGGTCCGAGCGCTCCATGCCCGCCGTCCGCGGACGGGACCCCACGAGCAGGGCGACGTCCGCGCCGTCGAACGCCTCCGCCGGGCTGTCCGTGACGTCGACCGAGACGAGGGGACCGAACGCGCAGTCGGCGAGCTCGAGGGCCGTGCCCTCCGCGGCGCGGACCGCGGCGGGGACCTCGAGGAGCTTGATCCGCACCGACGTGTCCGTACCGAGCATGGAGCCGCTCGCGATCCGGAAGAGGAGCGCATAGCCGATCTGGCCCGCGGCTCCGGTGACAGTGACGGTGACGGGCTGCTGGGCGGTCATGCCGCCAGCCTAGCTGCCCCCGGGCCGGGCACGGCTCAGAGCCACTGCTTCCACTTGAACACCAGCCACAGGGCGAAGCCGGCCACGACCATGAGCACGAGCGCGTACGGGTACCCGAGGTCCCACTCGAGCTCGGGCATCGTCTTGAAGTTCATGCCGTAGATGCCGGTGACCAGGGCCGGGGCGAAGAAGATGGCCGCCCACGAGGAGATCCGCTTGACCTGCTCGTTCTGGGCCAGGCTGGTCTCGTTCTGCCGGTTGGCCGTGAGGGTGCCGTCGAGTACCAGCGCGTTCTGCAGGAGGTCGCGGAACGCGTCGGCGCGGGAGACGATCTGCTCGAGGTGGTCATGCACGTCCCGCAGGCTGCGCTGGAGCTCGATCTCGACCCTGTACTTCCCGAAGCCTCCCTCCAGGCCCTCCACCATGCGCTTGAGGGGGTGGACCGCGCGCTGGAACTGGATGACCTCGCGGGTGAGCTCGTAGATGCGGCGCGAGACGCCGGGGTCGTTGGCGAAGAGCTGGTCCTCGATCTCGTCGATGTCGTTCTCGAGCCCGGCGACGACCGGCTTGTAGTCGTCCACGACCCGGTCGAGCAGGGCGTACAGCACCGCCTCGGGCCCGTGGCGCAGGAGGCCCGGGTCCGCCTCGAGGCGCTTCCTGACCAGTCCCACGCCGGCGGTCTCGGCGTGCCGGACCGTGACGACGTAGTTCGGGCCGGTGAAGACGTGCAGCTCGCCGAACTCGACCGTCTCTGTCGCATCG
The DNA here is from genome assembly GCF_054782415.1 of Sinomonas soli. Classification (NCBI taxonomy): domain Bacteria; kingdom Bacillati; phylum Actinomycetota; class Actinomycetes; order Micrococcales; family Micrococcaceae; genus Sinomonas; species Sinomonas soli. The sequence goes on from NZ_BAAGSN010000004.1 coordinate 149,232, forward strand.
ATGTACCGCGCAGGGCGCAGCACTGTGAACAGCATCTCGTCGTAGCGCTCCATCTTGGGCCGCTGGTGGGCGTTGATCGCGTCCTCGACGGCCAGGTCGTGCAGGTGGAACTCGTGGGCGACCTCGGCCATCTCCTCGGGGGAGGGGCGGTAGAGGCCGATCCACGCCATGCTGCCGCCGGTCGCCTCGAGCGTCTCGAAGGTCTGCTCGAGCGACTCGGGGTGGGCTGCCCTGCGGCCGTCAACGTAGACGGCGTTGTCGATGATCGTCACTGGCCCATTATCGGCGGCCCGGCGTCCGACGCCGGTGCTGCCGCGGCCTCCGCGGCGCGGCGCAGGAGCGAGTCGGCGCGGTAGCCGATGTGGGCGTGGAGCGCGAGGACGGTCTCCGAGCGGATGACCCCCTTGATGCGCAGCACCTGCCTCAGGGAAGCCTGGAGCTCATGGGTGTCCCCGGCGACGAGGCGGCACCAGATGTCGCCGCGGCCCGAGATCTCGTAGGCCTCGAGGACGGTGGGGATGCGCCGCAGCCCCGCCACCACCGAGTCGAGCTCGCGGTGCACCACCTCGAGCGTGATGAAGGCGACCACGTCATAGCCCAGCGCCTCGAGGTCCACGTCCCGGCCGCTGCTGCGCAGCACCTCGGCGCGCTCGAGCCGGCGCAGCCGGCTCTGCACGGTGTTCCGGGCCACCCCGACGCGCGCGGCGAGCTCGGCGATCTGGGCCCGCGGCTCCTCGACGAGGGCCAGCACGAGCCGCAGGTCGGTGGCGTCCAGTGCGCTCATTGATCACTCCAAGGTCAGTGCCAGAACATCTTTTGATCACGGAGGTCAATGCGAGGGGCTCCAGATGATCTTCACGGCCATTCTGCCCGACTCTGAGGGCATGACCCTGATTGCCGAGCTGCGCATGCGCGCGCCCGCGGCCCGGACCGGCTGGGATGCCACGCGCACCGTGCGGCTCGTGCTGTCCGGCTCCGTCCTCTTCCTGCTCCTGATCGGCGCGAACCTCGCCACCCCGCTGTACGCGGGCCTGCAGCAGCGACTCGGCTACGGGAGTCTGGGCACCGCGGTGGCGTTCGCGAGCTATGTCCTGGCCCTCGTCGGGGTCCTCGTCAGCGCCGGCCACTGGTCCGACCATGTAGGCCGCCGCGCCGCCATGGTCCTGGCCGTCCTGGTCGGGATGGCCGGCAGCGCCGTGTTCGCGTGCGCGGGATCGCTCCTCCAGCTCTGCGCCGGCCGGGCGCTCCAGGGCATGGCCGTGGGCCTGGCCACGGGGGCCTGCGCGGCTGCGCTGCGCGAGCTCCTCCCGCACCGGCCCGAGTGGGCCTCGCGGTTCACGCTGCTCGCCTCCTCCGGCGGCGTGGCGGTGGGGCCGCTCCTCGGCGGCGCCCTGGCCCTCGGCCCAGGCGGCCCGGCGGTCCCGTTCCTCCTCCACACGGCCGCGCTCGGGGTGCTGCTCGTGCCGCTCGTGCTCGTGCGGGCCAGGCCCGCCCCGCAGCTCCCCGCGGGCGCCCGGCAGGGACGGGTGCTGGCCCCGCGCAGCCTCCGCGGCGCCGTCCCGGCTCCGCCGGCGCGGGCCTCGTTCTGGGTCGCGGCGGCCACGGGCTTTCTCAGCTTCGCCGTCTTCGGCTACCAGCTCGCCCTCTCCCCGGGCGTCTTTGCCCGCGCCCTCGGGCTAGGGTCACCGCCGCTGCTCGGGGCGCTCGCCGGGCTGTCCCTCGCCTCCTCCGCGGTGAGCCAAGTCCTCGCGCCGGCCGGACGGCGTCGTGGGCGGACCGACGGTGCCCGGGGCCTCGCCGTGCTCGCCGCCTCCCTCGCGGCCCTGGCCTGGGGCACCGCCGCGGAGAACCCTGCGGTCCTCATCGCGGCCAGCGCTGCCGCGGGGCTGGGGCAGGGGACCGCGTTCCGGGCGGGGTTCGACGCGGTGGCCGCGTCCGTGCCGGCCGCAGCGCACGCCCGCACGGTGAGCCTGCTCTATGTCGTGACCTATCTCGGGAGCGCCGTCCCGGTGGTGGGCCTCGGTGCGGCCGTCGGGGCGGTGGGCCTGACTGCCGCGGCGGTCGGGTTCCTCGGCGCGTGCGCCGGAGCCGCGGCCGCGCTCGCCGCGGCCGCCCTGGTGCTGGGGGCCCGCCGGCGCTGATCCGGGAGCCCACGAGTCGCTGGCAGAGAACCTTCTGCAAACAAATCGCTGCAAAGAACTACTTGCAAAGAATTCTTTGCGAACCTATCCTTCAAGGGTGGAGACAACCCCAGGACGCGACGCACCGGAGCCCAAGCGCACCGTCGACGTCGCCTCGCTCAAGGCCCTCGCCCACCCGCTGAGGGTGCAGATCCTCGACACCATCTCGCGGCTCGGTCCGCAGACCTCCGGGACCCTCGCGGAGATCCTCGGGGAGTCCACCGGCGCCACGAGCTACCACCTCCGCCAGCTCGCCAGGCATGACTTCCTGCGCGAGGTCGAGGGCCGGGGCTCCGCCCGCGAGCGGTGGTGGGACCGCCCGAAGGGCAGCCTCCAGATCGTCACGCGCGAACTCGCCGACAACCCCGCGACCAGCGAGGCCGCGCATCTGGTGAGCCGCGAGTTCGAGCACCACCGGGCGGCCGCCCTCGCGGACTTCATGGAGCGCGGCTGGCTCGAGGAACCCTCCGACTGGTCGGACTCGGCCATGGTCAGCACCACCAACGTCCGGCTCACGGCCGCGCAGCTCGCCGATGTCTCGGCCCGGCTCGAGGCCTACGCCGAGGAGCTCCTCGCGCCGTACCGCGGACAGGGAGATGCCGAGGGCCTCCGCCCCGTCCAGATCCACATCAACGCCTTCCCCCTGGCCGTCGGCAGGCCCGCCGCCGCGGCCCCGCACCCCCCTCAGGAGAAGCCATGAGCACCGCCGCCATCGGCCGTCCGGCCGCCCGCACCGCCCACCGCACCGCCGCCGAGGAGCTCGCGCTGCGGCTCGGCGAGGCCCTCGTCGCCTGGGCCGAGCGGCCCCGGGGGCGCGGGATCGACGTCGAGCGCCTGGCCCAGGCGGAGGACCGGCGCGCCGACGCCCGCTTCGCCGAGCCGCTCGGCCTCCACCACTGGCTGCGCTAGAGCCAGCGGGCCCGGAGGACTCAGTCCGGCAGCGGCCCCCGGCCTGGGATCTGCTCGAACACGAGCGTCGTCTCGGTGTGCCCCACCACCGGATCGGTCGTCAGGTGGTCCAGCACCCAGTCGCGCAGTTCCTCGGTGCTGCCGACGGCGATGTGCAGCAGGTAGTCGACGGCGCCGGAGGTGTGGAACGTCGCCAGCACCCCGGGAAGCTGGGGCACCCGGGAGGTGAAGGCGTCGATCTGGTCGCGGTCGTGGGCGCGCAGGCGCACCGAGATGAGTGCCTGCACGCTGCGTCCCACCGCCGAGAGGTCCACCTTGGCCTCGTACCCGGTGATGATGCCCCGCTCGGAGAGCGAGCGGGTGCGCATGAGGGCGGTCGAGGGAGCGATCCCGACGATCTCGGCGAGCTGCTTGTTCGTGATCCGGGCGTCCTCGACCAGTGCCGCCAGGATTCTGCGGTCCACCTCGTCGATGGGCTCGCCGCCCGGAGGGTGGTGGCCGGCCGCGGGCTGCGGGCGGGCGGGGCTCGGCGTGGTCACGGGTTTCCTCCTCGGTTGCGGCCTGCCCATGATATGCGAGCGGAGCTCATCGCTCGGAGGGGTGCACCGCCCAGGAGGCGAGCGCCGTCGCTAGCGCCACCCCGGCGACACCCAGCACGAGCGCGGCCCAGCCCCCGGCGTGGAAGACGAGCCCGCCGGCCCAACCCAGCAGGCTCGAGCCGCCGTAGTAGCCGAGGTTGTACAGGGAGGCGGCCTGGGCCCGGCCAGCCGGGGCGAGGGCCCCGGTCCAGCCCGAGGCGATCCCGTGGGCGGCGAAGAATCCCGCCGTGAACACGAGCAGGCCGGCGAGGACTGCCGGCAGCCATTCCGCGGCCAGCACGACGGCGCCCGCCGCCATGGCCACGGTGCTCACCACGAGGACGGTGCGGCGCCCGTAGCGCTCGCTGAGGCGGGCGGCGAAGCCCGAGCTGAAGGTCCCCGAGAGGTAGGCGACGAACACGAGGCTCGCCAGGCTCGCCGGCAGCCAGAACGGCGCCGCCTCGAGGCGGAAGCCCAAGTAGTTGTACACCGCCACGAAGGAGCCCATGAGCACGAACGCCTGCGCGTAGAGCATGAGCAGGCGCACGCTGCGCAGCTGCGCGGCAAGCTTGCGGACCACCGCGGCCGCGGCGGCGCCGATCCCGCCCGGCGTCCGCGGTGCGGGGGAGAAGCCCCGGGACCGCGGGGCGAGGACGATGAACGCCACCGCCGCCCCCGCCCCCAGGACCGAGACCGCGATGATGCCCAGCCGCCACCCGATGAGGTCCGCGAGCGGGCCGGCGACGAGGCGCCCGGCGAGGCCGCCCACGGTGGTGCCGGCGATGTACGTGCCCGCTGCCACCGCGGCGTGGGCCCTGCTGACCTCTTCGCTCAGGTAGGCGATCGCGATCGCGGGGACGGAGCCGAGGGCGACGCCCTCGAGGAAGCGGAGGGCGAGGAGGGCCTCGAAGCTCGGGGCGAGCGGCCCGGCGAGCCCGAGCACCGTCGCGGCGAGGATGCCCCACCGCATGGCCCCGACGCGGCCGATCCTGTCGGCGACGAAGGACCACGGCAGGACCGCGACCGCCAGGCCCAGCGTCGCGAGCGAGACCGTGAGGGCCGCCCGGGCCGGGTCGATGCCGAGCTCGGCGGCGAGGCGGGGGAGGAGCGCCTGGGGCGAGTAGAGCTGGGCGAAGGTCGCCACTCCGGCGAACGCGAGGGCCAGGATGAGCCGCCGGTACCCCCGGCTGCCCTTCGGATGGCCCTGCCAACGGGCCGCTGCTGGTGCTGTCCCAGGGCCTGCGCTCATGGCCTCCACCCTAGGAACCCGTCAATGCATGCGTCCAATACACTCGTCGATGAAACACATGCCGACAATGCATAGGTGGTGCCCGATGACCCCGGCCAGGCCGCCGGCCCCCCTCCACGGCGAGCTCGCGAGGCTCCTGCCCCTCCTCCCCGTCCTCGACGCGGTCGGCCAGACCCGGCACGTCACCGCCGCCGCGGAGCTCCTGGGGGTGCCCCAGCCGACGGTGAGCCGTGCGCTCGCCCGCGCGGCCGGCGTCGTGGGTGCCGAGCTCGTGCGGAAGGAGGGCCGCGGCATCCGGCTCACCGCGGCGGCCGAACAGCTCCTGCCCGCCGTCCGCACAGCCCTCGAGGAGCTCCAGCGCGGACTCGATGCGCTCCACGAGCGCGCCCACCAGGCCCGCGGGCTCGTGCGGCTCAGCTTCCAGATGACCTTCGGCGAGTCCGCCGTGCCGGTGTTCGTCAGCGGGTTCCGGGCCGACCACCCCGACGTCCGGTTCGAGCTCATCCAGGGCTCGCGCCAGCACTGCCTGGACACCCTCGCGGACGGCCGGGCGGACCTCGCCATCGTCTCCCCGCGGCCCGAGCCGACCCGGGACCTCGACAGCGCCACCCTCTACGTCCAGCGCGTGCGGCTGGCGGTCCCGGCCGGGCACCGGCTCGCAGGGAGGGAGTCCGTGCGGCTGGCCGAGGTTGCGGACGAGCCGTTCGTGGCGCTCGAGCGGGGCTTCGGGATGCGCAGCATCCTCGACCGGCTCGGCAGGGACGCCGGCTTCCGGCCGGACATCGCGTTCTCGGGCCAGGACTCGCGCACGCTGCTCGGGCTCGTCTCGGCGGGCCTCGGGGTGGCTCTCGTGCCGCCCTCGAGCGCGGGGCACGGCGCCGTGTACGGCTCGACGCGCCACGGCGAGGCGCTCGGCTGGGCCGAGCTCGCCCTCGAGGACGAGGGGGCGTTCCGCGAGATCGGCCTCGTGTGGCCGCGGATCGTCGGCGAGCCTCCGCAGGTGCGCCTCTTCCGCGACCATGTGCTGGCGCTCGACGCCGACCTGCTCGCCGACGCGTTCGGCCGGTAGGGCCCTCCCCGGCCCCGGCCCGGGGGGCAAGGGTGCGCGGGGCGCTCAGTGGCCGAAGGTCTCCGGATCCGCGGCCTCGGGGCCCCGTCCGTCCAGCGCGTCCAGCGCCGCGAGCTCCTCGTGCGTGAGGTCGAAGCCGAACACGTCGAGGTTCGCCGCGAGCCGGTCGGGGTGGGCCGACTTCGGGATCGCCACGAGCCCCTGCTGGGTGTGCCAGCGCAGCACCGCCTGGGCCGGGGTGACGCCGTGCGCCCTGGCGGCGGAGAGGACGGCCTCCTCGGCGAGCAGCTCCTGCCCGCGCCCGATCGGCGTGTAGGCCTCGGTGACGGTGCCGTGGCCGAGGTTGAAGGCGCGCGCCTCGTGCTTGACCCAGTACGGGCTGACCTGGAGCTGGTCGACGTCCGGCGCGACCCCAGTCGCATCGATGAGCCGCTGCAGGTGCGAGGGGAAGAAGTTGGACGCCCCGATCGAGCGGACCTTGCCCTCCGCCCGCAGCCTGATCAGCCCCTCCCACGCCTGCACGTAGGTGTCCTGGTCCGGATTGGGCCAGTGGATGAGGAACAGGTCCAGGTACTCGACGCCCAGCTTGCGGGCCGCGTTCTCCCAGGCCGTGCGGACGCCGTCGGCGCTGTGCCAGGCGCGGTTGAACTTCGTGGTGATGAACACGTCCCCCCGGTCGAGCCCGGAGCGGCGGATGCCCTCGCCGACGCCGGCCTCGTTGCCGTAGTTCTCCGCCGTGTCGACGTGCCGGTAGCCGAGCTCGAGGGCGGCCGCCACGACGTCGGCGGCCTGGGCGTCGTCGAGGGGCCACGTGCCGAGGCCGATCTGCGGGATGGAGTGTCCGGACGGAAGCGTGATGAACGGTGCCGTAGCCATGGCCCCAGCCTATGGCCCCGTTCCGGCTGTGGGCAGGGCCCGCTCGGGAGGTGGGCCCGACCGGTCAGCGGGTGAAGCGCGCCACCACGGCGGCGGCGCCCTCGTCCCGCGCCCCGCGCCAGCCGGTCCCCGCCCACAGGCTCGTGCGCTCGGGGCTGCCGGCCCGCACCGAGGCGGCCTTCATCGGCGCCGTGAGGTGGTGGAGCACCGGGTAGGCCGCGGGCGCGTCGGGGAACCTGCGCATGAAGCCGTTCTCGAGTCCGCGGGCCCACTTGCCGGAGAAGGCGCGCGTGGGGGCCGTGCGCCCCGATCCGGGGTCCGTGAGGGCGGCCCGGTGCACGGGGTTGGTCCCCGCCTCCGGCGTGCGCAGGAAAGCGGTCCCGAGCTGGACGGCGGCGGCCCCGGCGTCCCGGGCGGCCGCGGCGGAGTCCGGCGTGCCGATCCCGCCCGCGGCGACGACCGGCAGACGGGCCCCCGCCGCGGAGAGGGCGGAGCGCACGGCGGCCACGAGCTCGGGGAGCGTGCCCGTGAACGGCGGCAGGCCGAGGAAGGATCCCGAATGGCCGCCCGCATCCGGGTGCTGGACGACGAGGGCGTCCACGCCGAGCGCGGCCGCGGCCAGCGCCTCGTCGGGGCACGTGACGGTCTGGAGGACGAACGCTCCGGCTGTCCTGAGCGCGCCCACGGCGTCGCGGCCCGGCAGCGCGAATGTGAAGGAGACTGCCGCCGGGACCCGCCCGAGGAGGAGCTCGAGCTTGGCCGGGTACCCGTCGTCGTCCGTCCAGCGCGGCTCCGGGACGTCCGCTCCGACGGCGGCGGCCTCGGGCAGGAGCCGCTCCCGGTAGGCGAGCACGGCGTCCCGGTCCGCCTCCGCGGGCGCCGGGACGAAGAGGTTGACGCCGAACGCGAGCGCTCCGTCCATCGCGTCGAGATCCGCAGCGAGCGCCGCGGGCGCCTTGTAGCCGCCCGCGAGGAACCCGAACCCGCCGGCGGCGCCGACCGCCCGGACCAGATCGGGCCGGCTCGGGCCGCCCGCCATGGGCGCGGCGACCACGCCGCCTCCGAACAGGTCCACCGGCAGCGTCGCGTCCATGCGCCCACCCTACGCGGTCAGTAGGCTGTGCGGGTGAGCATCCAGAGCCTGCCCCCCGGACCCATGGTCGGCCTCGACATCGGCGGCACCAAGACCCGCGGCATCAAGGTGGTCGACGGCAGGGTCGTCGCCGATCTCGAGGTCGGCAGTGCCAACGTCCAGAACGTGAGCCGCGAGACGGCCGCCGCGAACCTCGCCGAACTCTTCGCCCGCCTCGAGGCCCCGGACGCCGCCCTCGTCTTCGCCGGCGCCGGCGGAATCGACACGGCCGCCGACGCCGAGGCCCTCGCCTCCCTGATCCGCCCGCACGCGCCCGCCGCGAGGGTCGAGGTCGTCCACGACTCGCGCCTCCTGCTCGCCGCCGGTGGTGCCCGGACCGGGGTGGCCGTGATCGCGGGGACCGGCTCGGCGGCCTGGGGCACGAACGCCGACGGCGAGGAGGCCCGCGCCGGAGGCTGGGGCTACCTCCTCGGGGACGAGGGCAGCGGGTACTGGCTCGGCCGCGAGGCTGTCCGCTACAGCCTCCACCGCATGGACCTCGGCCACGACCCGGACGCGCTCACCCAGTCCCTGCTGGCAGCCACGGACCTCGCCCAGCCCGGCGAGCTCATCGCCCACTTCCACTCACCCCAGACCGGCAGGCGCTACTGGGCGCAGCAGTCCCGCGTCGTCACGGAGGCCGCCGACGCCGGCCACGCAGGCGCCGGCTTCCTCGTCGACCAGGCCGCCCACGACCTCGCCCGGATGGCGGCCCAGGTGGCCCGCCAGCTCGGGATCGACGGCCCCGTCATCCTCGGCAGCGGGCTCGGGATGAACGTGCCGCGGCTGCAGGAGGGGTTCCGGGCCGCGCTCGCCGAACAGGGCATCACGGACGTGAGGGTGCTGGACCGGGACCCCATCTTCGGCACGATCGAGCTCGCCGGCGGCACCGGCGGGACAGACCGCGGCCCCGGAGCCTGATCGCCGGGGCGGACGCAGCGGACCTCGGAAAGGCCCGGTCCCGCGGCGTGCTGCGCTGATAGGCTCCCCTCAGCACGCCGAGACCGACTGTCAGCGACCATTGAGGTGTACGTGTCCGATCCCATGATCGAGTTCCACGAGGTGAGCAAGGTCTACGGCGGCCTGCGGGCCGTCGACCGCCTGAGCCTGAGCGTGCCCCGGGGCCAGATCACGGTGTTCGTGGGGCCCTCCGGGTGCGGGAAGACGACGTCGCTGCGCATGGTCAACCGCATGGTCGAGCCCACCGCCGGGACCATCACCGTGGACGGCCGCGACATCACCTCGAAGCCCGCCCCGCTCCTGCGCCGCTCCATGGGCTACGTCATGCAGGCCGCCGGGCTCATGCCCCACCGCACGGTGGCGGACAACATTGCGACCGTCCCGCGGCTCAACGGGGTCTCCCGGGGCGCCGCACGTTCCCGCGCGCGCGAGCTGCTCGACGTCGTCGGGCTTCCGCAGGACCTCGGCGGCCGGTATCCCGCGCAGCTCTCCGGCGGCCAGCAGCAGCGCGTCGGGGTGGCCCGGGCCCTCGCCGCCGACCCGCCCGTGCTGCTCATGGACGAGCCGTTCAGCGCGGTGGACCCGGTGGTGCGGCACGAGCTCCAGCAGGAGCTTGTGCGGCTGCAGCGCGACCTCGGCAAAACGATCGTGTTCGTCACGCACGACATCGACGAAGCCGTGCTCCTGGGCGACAGGATCGCCGTGTTCGCCGTCGGGGGCCGGCTCGCCCAGGTCGCCGCCCCGGAGGAGCTCCTGCGCGCGCCGGCCGACGAGTTCGTCTCGGGCTTCGTGGGACGGGACCGCGGATTCCGCCACCTTGGCTTCTACGACGACTCCGGGCTCGCGGTCGAGCCCGCCGAGACGGTCCGTTCCGCGGACGTCCCCTCGGGCCGGTCCGACGAGTGGGCGGTGGCGATCGACGCCGACGGCCGCCCCGTGGGCTGGGCCGGGCCGGCGTTCCCCGGCACGCTGGTCAGCGGCGGCTCCCTGCACCGCGCCGGCAGCACCCTGCGCTCCGCCCTCGACGCGGCGCTGTCCTCGCCCTCCGGCCGCGGCGTCGTGGTGGACGACGCCGGGCGTCTCCTCGGAACCGTCGGCGCGGCAGAGGTCATCGCCCACGCCGACCGGCGGCGGACCGAGTCCCAGCGCGCCCGCGCCGCCGCCGTCCCGGAGGGCGGCGCCTGATGGAGTGGGCGGTGGCCAACCTGGGCCGGATCCTCTCCCTCACCGGCAAGCACCTCGTCCTGGCCCTGGTCCCGCTCCTCCTCGGGCTGCTCATCAGCCTCCCGCTCGCCCAGGCGGTCCGCCACCGCCGCGCCTGGCGCACCGGGCTGCTGACCCTCAGCTCGGTCCTCTACACCGTTCCCTCGCTCGCCCTGTTCATCATCCTCCCGGTGCTCCTCGGGACGCGGATCCTCGACCCCGTGAACGTGATCGTCGCCCTCACCGTCTACGCCGTGGCGCTCCTCGTCCGGTCCTCCCTCGACGCCCTCGATTCGGTGGACGGCGAGCTGAGCCTTGCCGCCGAGGCCCTGGGCCACACCGCGGCGACCCGCTACTTCCGGGTGGACCTGCCGCTCTCGCTGCCCGTGCTCGTCGCGGGGCTGCGTGCGGTGTCGGTGAGCAACATCTCCCTCGTGAGCGTCGCTGCCCTCGTCGGCATGCCCAACCTCGGGGTCCTCTTCACCGAGGGCCTCCAGCGGGGCTTCATCACGGAGATCGTCGTAGGACTCGTGGCGATCCTCGTCCTGGCCCTCGTCATGGACCTCGCGCTCGTGCTGGCGGGGCGGCTGCTCTCGCCGTGGGCGCGGCTCGTGGACAGCGCGGGGCAGCGGAAGGCGGCCCGCTCATGAACCTCCTCGCGCAGACGTGGGCGTGGCTCGTCGACCCGATGAACTGGAGCGGGTACTCCAGCATCCCGGGCCGCCTCGGCGAGCACGTCTTCTACACCGTGCTCACCCTCGCCATCGCCGCGGCCATCGCCCTGCCGATCGGCGCGTACGTGGGCCACACCGGCCGCGGACGCGTGTTCGTGGTCGCCGCCGCGGGCGCCCTGCGCGCCATCCCCACCCTCGGGCTGCTCGTGCTGTTCGTGCTGCTCGCCGGGATCGGCCTCATGCCGCCGATCTGGGCCCTCGTCATCCTCACCATTCCGCCGCTGCTGGCGGGAACCTACTCGGGCATCGCGGCGGTGGACCCGGTGGTGGTCGACGCGGCGCGGGCGCAGGGGATGCGCGAGTACCAGGTGCTGCTGCAGGTCGAGCTGCCCAATGCCGTCCCCGTCATCTTCGGCGGGGCCCGCGCCGCGATCCTGCAGGTGATCGCGACGGCGACCGTCGTCGCCTACACCAACCTCGGCGGCCTCGGCCGGTACATCTTCGACGGGCTCGCCCTCTCCGACTACCCCCAGATGCTCGGCGGCTCGGTCCTCGTGGCCGCCCTCGCCGTCGTGACCGACCTCGTCCTGGGCACGCTCCTGCGTGTCCTCGTCCCACGCACGCCCTCCGCGAGGGAGGCAGCAGCCCCCGCCGCGGCCGTTACGGAAGGAATGCCATGACCCAGCACCCCCTCACCCGCCGCAAGGCGCTGGCCGCCGCGGCAGCGGGCCTCGGGCTGACCCTGGCCCTGAGCGCCTGCGGCGGCTCCTCCAACCCGCTCAGCTCCGGCAGCGCCGCGCCCGCGAGCGGCGGCGCCGGCAAGGCCCTGGTCATCGGCTCGGCGGACTTCACCGAGAGCCAGATCATCGCCGAGCTGTACGCCGGTGCCCTCAACGCCGCGGGCGTGCAGGCTACGACCAAGCCCAACATCGGGGCCCGCGAGGTCTACTACAAGGCGGTGCAGGACGGCTCCATCGATGTGGTCCCCGACTACACCGGCAACCTCCTGCTCTACGTGGACCCGAAGGCCACCCAGGTCTCGGCCGCCGACATCGCGGGGGCGCTCCCGGGCAAGCTCCCGCAGGGCCTCGGGATCCTGGACCCGGCGAAGGCCGAGGACAAGGACGCCATGGTGGTCACCAAGGCCACTGCCGCGAAGTACCAGCTCAAGAGCCTCGAGGACATGGCCAAGGTGTGCGCCGACCTCGTGATCGGCGCGCCTGCGACCTTCGAGAAGCGCGCCTACGGGCTGCCCGGGCTCAAGGACAAGTACAACTGCGTCCCGAAGCAGTTCCAGCCGATGAGCGACGGCGGAGGGCCCGTCACGCTCAAGGCGCTCCTGTCCAACGACATCCAGGTCGCCGACATCTTCACCACCACGCCGTCCATCGCGGACAACGGACTCGTGGTGCTCGACGACCCGAAGAACAACTTCATCGCGCAGCAGGTGGTCCCGCTCGTGCGCACTGACACCGTCAACGACAAGGCGAAATCAGTGCTCAACGCCGTCTCCAAGCAGCTGACCACCGACGACCTCGTGAACCTCAACCGGGCCGTCAGCGGGAACCAGAAGCAGTCCCCGGCCGACGCCGCGAAGGCCTGGCTGAAGGAGAAGGGCCTCGCCTCCTGACCCCTCCCGGGGCACGCCACAGGGTGTGAGCAGCATCGCACAGGTGCTGCCCACGCCCTGTGGCATATTAGGGAAATGGCCCAGTTCACGCAGTCCTCCAAGCTCCACAACGTCCTGTACGACATCAGGGGCCCGATCCTGGAGGCTGCCCAGCAGATGGAGGCCGAGGGCCACCGCATCCTCAAGCTGAACATCGGCAACCCGGCGCCGTTCGGCTTCGAGGCGCCGGACGCGATCCTTGTGGACATGATCCGTCACCTGCCGCATGCGCAGGGCTACAGCGACTCGCGCGGCATCTTCTCGGCCCGCACCGCGGTCTCGCAGTACTACCAGACCCGCGGCATCCAGAACATCCACGTCGACGACATCTACCTCGGCAACGGCGTCTCAGAGCTGATCACGATGTCGCTCATGGCGCTGCTCGAGCAGGGCGACGAGATCCTCGTCCCGATGCCCGACTACCCGCTGTGGACGGCCTCCGTGTCCCTGGCCGGTGGCCGCGCCGTCCACTACCTGTGCGACGAGGACCTCGACTGGGAGCCCGACCTCGACGACCTCGAGTCGAAGATCACCTCGCGGACCAAGGGCATCGTGGTCATCAACCCGAACAACCCCACCGGGGCCGTCTACTCGGACGCCACGCTGCGGCGGATCGTCGAGCTGGCCGGGAAGCACGGCCTGATCATCTTCGCCGACGAGATCTACGAGAAGATCCTCTACGAGGACACCACGCACACCAACCTCGCCGCGTTCACGGGCGAGGACGTGCTGTGCCTGACCTTCTCGGGCCTGTCGAAGGCGTACCGGGTCTGCGGGTACCGGGCGGGGTGGATGGCCATCTCCGGCCCGAAGAAGGAGGCCGCGGACTACCTCGAGGGCATCAACCTCCTGGCCAACATGCGTCTGTGCGCCAACGTCCCGGCCCAGCACGCGATCCAGACCGCGCTCGGGGGCTACCAGAGCATCAAAGACCTCATCCTGCCCGGCGGCCGGCTGCTCGAGCAGCGCAACAAGGCCTACGACATGCTCAACGCCATCCCCGGCGTCTCGACGAAGCAGGCCCGGGGCGCCCTGTACCTGTTCCCGCGGCTCGACCCCGAGGTCTACCGGATCCGCGACGACGAGAAGTTCGTCCTCGACCTCCTGCGCGAGCAGAAGATCCTGCTCTCCCACGGCCGGGCCTTCAACTGGCACGCGCCGGACCACTTCCGCATGGTCACGCTCCCGGCCGTGGCGGACATCGAAGAGGCCATCACCCGTATGGCAGACTTCCTGAGCAGGTACAGGGGCAACTGACCCGGCACCGCCGGGTCTGAGCGCGAGGGGGCCGCATGGGCAAGCGCAAGGCGGGGCACGGCTTCACCGAGGCCCCCGAGGAATTCCTCGTGGTCGGGCCGGACTTCCGGCTCGACCACGTCGACCCGGCGTCGACCCCCGGGTTCACAGGGGGCAAGTCCGACGGCGAGACGATCCTCGCGGAGCGGGACCCCCACCTCGCCGACCTGCAGGAGCGGCTGTTCGCCGAGGGCAGGGGCGGCGGCACCCGCTCGCTCCTGCTGATCCTGCAGGCCATGGACACCGCCGGGAAGGGCGGCATGATCAGCCACGTGGTGGGCGCCGTCGACGTCCAGGGGGTCCAGCTCGCCGCGTTCAGGGCGCCGACCGACGAGGAGAAGAAGCACGACTTCCTCTGGCGGGTCGAGAAGCAGCTCCCGGCCCCGGGCATGCTGGGCTGCTTCGACAGGTCCCACTACGAGGACGTCCTCATCCACCGCGTGCACAACTGGGCCGACGCCACCGAGCTCGAGCGGCGCTACTCCGCCATCCAGGACTTCGAGGCGCACCTGCACGCCTCCGGCACCGAGATCGTCAAGGTCATGCTGCACATCAGCCGGGAGGAGCAGGGCCGCCGGCTCGCCGCCCGGCTCGACGATCCCACCAAGTACTGGAAGTACAACCCTTCGGACCTGAGCGAGCGCAAGCTCTGGGGCTCCTACATGGACGCCTACCAGATCGCGATCGAGCGCACGAGCACCCCCTATGCGCCCTGGTACGTCGTGCCCGCGGACAACAAGTGGTACGCGCGCATGGTGGTCCAGGAGCTCCTCGTCGCGGCGCTCGAGCGCATGGACCCGCAGTGGCCCGCGCCGGCGTTCGACATCGAGGAGCAGAAGGAGCTGCTGGCGCAGAGCTGACCGCGCTCTAGGCTTCCGTGGCCGGCCCCGCAGAGGTGCCGTCGCCGCGCGCGGCGTCCAGACGGCGTCGTGCGCCCTCGAGCCATTCCTCGCAGCGGTTGGCGAGGGCCTCGCCCCGCTCCCACAGCGCGAGCGAATCCTCCAGGCTCACGCCACCGGCCTCGAGCCGTGAGACGACCGCCACGAGCTGCTCGCGCGCCTGCTCGTAGGAGAGGTCCTCGAAGGTCTCCTTGGTGTCCTCACTCATCGGTCGGTCCTTCCTGCGGGGCTGTGGTCTGCGATGCCGCACCCTGGGGCGCGGCGGTCTGGGGTTCGGGGTGGGTGATGTCTGCGAGCTGGCCCTCGCTGCGGGCGGCGATGGTCCCGCGGGCGAGCCTGACCCTGAGCGCGGTCCCCGTGGGGGCATCCTCCGGGGCGCGCACCACCGCGGCGGCCGGGCCGTCGAGGATCTGCACGACCGAGTAGCCGCGGTCGAGGGTCTGCTGCGGCGAGAGGGCGCGGACCTGGGCGCGAAGGTGCGCTACGGCGTCGGCCGCGCGGGCGACGGCGCCGCCCACCGCCGAGCGCGAGCGCACCCTCAGGCGCTCGAGCTCCTCGTGCCGGGTGTCCACCATGGTCTCGGGCGCGGCCAGGACGGGCCGGCTCCGGATCGAGGCGAGCCGGTCCGATTCACGCTCGACGAAGAGGCGCACCTGCCGGTCGATCCGGTCGCGGCACTGGCGCACGCGCAGGAGCTCCTCGGCCACGTCCGGAACGATCCGCTTCGCCGCGTCGGTCGGGGTCGAGGCGCGCAGGTCGGCGACGTCGTCGAGGATGGGCCGGTCCGCCTCGTGCCCGATCGCGCTGACCACGGGGGTCATGGCATCGGCCACCGCCCTGACGAGCGCCTCGTTGCTGAAGGCGAGCAGGTCCTCGAGCGATCCGCCGCCGCGGGCGATCACGATCACGTCGACCTCGGGCCGGGCATCGAGCTCCTTGAGCGCCCCGAGGACCTCGGCGACCGCGTTCGTGCCCTGGACGGCGACCTCGCGCACCTCGAAGGCGACGGCGGGCCAGCGCAGGGCGGCGTTGCGCATGACGTCCTTCTTGGCGTCGGAGTCGCGGCCGGTGATGAGGCCGATCCGGTGGGGGAGGAGCGGCAGGCGCTTCTTGCGCTCCTCGGCGAAGAGCCCCTCGGCCCCGAGGGCCTGGCGCAGGTTCTCGATGCGGGCCAGCAGGTCGCCGAGCCCCACCGGGCGCATGTCCCGCACGGCCATGCTGAGCCTGCCGGTCTTGAGCCACATCTCGGGCTTGACGAGGGCCACGACGCGGGAGCCGCGCTGGACCGGCTCGCGGAGCCGGGCCATGACGGTGCCCCAGGCGGAGGCCGGCAGGGAGATCTCGGCGTCGACGTCCCGGAGCGTCATGTACGCGGTCTGGCCGCGCCGCGTCATCTCGATGACCTGCCCCTCGATCCACACGTGGGGCGAGCGCTCGATGTGCTCCTTGAGCTTGCGGGAGAGGACATGGAGCGGCCAGGGGTTCTCGGGGCTGGTGTCCGAGGCGCGCGCGGGCAGCGTGGACGCCGAGCCTTCGCCCGCCGCGTCCTGGGCCTCGTCGCCGGCCGCGCCGGCCGGGTCGGGGCGGGCGGTGCTGTTCATGGCGTCAGGGCTCATGGAATCTGGGGATGCTTCCATCTCTGCCACCATAGTTCACGACTATCACGCCCCTCCGACACTCCCGCGGCCTGCGGGTGGCTGGCCGCGGTGGTCCGGCGTCCCCGGCGGCGGCACCGGCGTCGATAGGATGGTGGCGTTGCCGACCCCGGGAAATCCATGCGCTCCGTTTTCTCCGCCCTGTCCATCCTGCTCGCCGTCGTCCTCACCGCGGCCGCAGTCCCGTCGCTGTGGATCGAGCGCAACGTCGTGGACGAGGGCGGGTTCGTCCGCCTGCTCGAACCACTGCGGAGCGATTCCGCGTTCCAGTCCGCGCTCGCGACCTCGCTCGCGACCACCGTTGCCTCTGCCTCCGGCGTTCCCCAGGCGTTCCAGCCGGCGGCGACGCGCCTGGCGAACGAGATCACCAACGGCCTGACCACGGACCCCGGCTTCCCCGCGGCCTGGGACGAGACGCTGCGCGAGAGCCACCGGCTCAACTTCACCCAGGCCGCTGCGTCGACCTCGGCGTTCACGCTCGAGCTGCGTCCCTTCGTCGATGTGCTGCTCAAGAGGCTCGGCTCGAGCCTCGGCGTGCAGGCCGGGGAGTCGCCGAGCATCCAGGTTCCGGTGGGCACGGCGCAGCAGCGCTCCTGGCTCACCGCCGCCCAGGAGGCCGCCTCGTACGCCTGGCCCCTCACGGTGGGCGCCGTGCTCGCCTTCGCGCTCGGGCTCCTCTTCGCACGACGCCGGAGGGTCGCCCTCGGGTGGTCCGGTCTGGGCCTGCTCCTGGTCGCCGCGGTGCTCGCGGCGGGGGCCTTCCTGGCCTCGGGCGTCGCCTCGGCCCAGGGCGGGTCGGGGAGTGTCGCCACCGTCTTCGCGACCCGGGCGGGGAAGCTCTTCGCCGACTCGTTCCTGCCGTGGGCAGGGGTCGTGGCCCTCGTGGGCGCGGCCTGCCTCGTTCTGGCGGCCGCGCTCGGCCTCCGTGGGCGTGCGGTCCGCGGGCGCCGGTAGCATGGAAAGCATGAGTGTCACCTCGGTTCCCCTGTCCATGCCCACGGTTCCGCGGCGGCGCCGCGCGCCTGAGGACGTGGCCGCCGCGGTTCCCGTCGCCGGCGAGAAGAAGGTCCTGCTCGCCGCCCCGCGGGGGTACTGCGCGGGGGTCGACCGGGCCGTCATCGCCGTCGAGAAGGCGCTCGAGCACTACGGCGCGCCGGTGTACGTGCGCAAGCAGATCGTCCACAACCGGCATGTGGTCGAGACCCTCGAGGAGCGCGGGGCCGTCTTCGTCGAGGAGACCGACGAGGTGCCCGAGGGCGCCCTGGTCGTCTTCTCCGCGCACGGGGTGAGCCCCGCCGTCGTGCGCTCGGCCGAGGAGCGCGGGCTGAGGACCATCGACGCCACGTGCCCGCTCGTGACCAAGGTGCACCGTGAGGCCGTCCGGTTCGCCCGGGACGACTACGAGATCCTGCTCATCGGCCACGAGGGCCACGAGGAGGTCGAGGGAACGTACGGCGAGGCCCCGGAGAACACGCAGGTGGTGAACTCTCCCGAGGAGGCCGACACCATCCAGGTCAAGGACCCGGACAAGCTCATCTGGCTCTCCCAGACCACGCTCTCCGTTGACGAGACGATGGAGACCGTCCGCCGGCTGCGCGAGCGCTTCCCCAATCTGCAGGACCCGCCCAGCGACGACATCTGCTACGCGACGTCGAACCGCCAGGCGGCGATCAAGAAGATCGCCCCGCAGGCTGACCTCGTGATCGTGGTCGGATCGGCCAATTCGTCGAACTCCGTCAGGCTCATGGAGGTGGCCCTCGAGTACGGCGCGAAGGCCGCCCACCGGGTCGACTTCGCCAACGAGGTGGACGAGTCCTGGTTCGAGGGAGTCGAGACGATCGGCCTGACCTCCGGAGCCTCTGTCCCGGACGTGCTCGTGCAGGACGTCCTGCGGCTTGCTGCCGAGTACGGGTACGGCACGGTCGAGGAGGTCGTGACCGCTGAGGAGGACATCCTGTTCTCGCTCCCCAAGGAACTGCGCGCGACCCTGCGCGACGCCGGCGACGCGAGCCGAGGCCTCGGCGGCCGAGGGCGACGTCCCCAGAGCTGACGCCGAGGTCACCCTGCAGGGAGCCGAGGTCATCCGGTGGGGCGGCGAGGTCGCCCCGTGGGAGCTCTGTCTGGTCCCACATGACGTCGCCTCGGCCCAACCTGCACTCTGAGGTTGCCGGGACCAGCCGATAGCGGCGGAAGTGCCGTTCTGTGCGAAAAGTCCCCGAGACGCGGACTTCCCGGCGAGAACGGCACTTTTCCAGGTGCCAGATGGGGGAGCGGCGTCCAGCCGGCCCGGTTTTGGGGTTCGCGAACCCCCGAGCCCCCAGCTCCCGAGCTCGGCGTGGTGCGTACGCTCGGCCGTTGAAGCCGAGGAAGCCCGCGCCTCTGCGGCGGCTCGCGGCCAACCGGCTCAGGCCGAATGTAGCCGGGAGCCGTCCTCGCCGTCCGCGATGCCGCGACCGGCATCGTCGCCGCCGTCGTTCCCCGCCGAGGAGCCTCCGAGCGTGCCCGGCAGGGCCGTGATCCCGTTGTCCTTCCACAGCTGCTCATCGAGGAGCTCGCTCGCACTCAGGACGCGCGGAGTGGTCTCGACGGGGGGCAGCTCCGGCAGGGTCTCCGGCGAGCCGAGGTCGAGGGCGCTGATCCGCCGGGCGGTCGGGAGGACCCTCGACTCGAGTGCGCCGATGAACGCGTTGTACCGTTCCACGGACCCCTTGAGGGAGGATCCGAGGCGGGCCACGTGGCCGCCCATCGTGCTCAGCCGCCCGTAGAGCTGCTGGGAGAGGTCGAACAGCTCCCGCGCATTCTCGGTGAGGAGCTCCTGCCGCCAGCCGAAGGCGACGCCCTTGAGGAGGGCCATGAGCGTTGCGGGGGACGCGAGCGCCACGTTGCGCCCGAAGGCGTAGTCGAGGAGCCCTGCGTCGGCCCGGAGCGCTTCGGCCAGGAAGGACTCCGCGGGGAGGAAGCAGACCACCAGCTCGGGGCTGGACCCGACGGCCTCCCAGTACTTCTTGCTCCCGAGCGCATCCACATGCGCCCGCAGGGCCTTGGCGTGCTCTGCGAGGTGCCGGTCCCGCTGCGCGATGCCCGCCGGGCTCTGGTCCTGCGCGTGCTCCTGGGCCTTGAGGTACGCCCCGAGCGGGACCTTGGAGTCGACGACAATCTGCTTCCCGCCCGGCAGCTGCACCACGAGGTCGGGCCGGACCGCCCCGGCCTCGCCCGAGGTGGAGACCTGCTCCGCGAAGTCCACGCGGTCGAGCATCCCCGCGGCCTCGACCACGCGGCGCAGCTGGATCTCCCCCCACGTGCCGCGGGAGGAGTTGTTCGCGAGGGCCGCCGTCAGGGCGTGCGCCGACTGCAGCAGCGCCGCATCCGAGACACGGGCATCCTGCAGCTGCTGGGAGAGCTGGCCGAACTGCTCCACCCGGTCCCGCTCGAGCACCGCGACGGCGCGCTGCACGGCACTGAGCTTCTCTGCCACGGGGGCGAGGGCGTGGAGGACCGTGTTCTCCTGCTCGTCGATGGAGGTCAGGGCGGCGTTCTGCCGCGCGAGGAGGTCCCGCTCCGCTCCGGCCGCCGCGAGCGCCGCTTCCGCCGACGCGAGCCGCGACTGCAGCGCGGGGAGGTCGCCGCCGTCGTGCGCGGACTGCCGCCGCTGCCGCGCGGCCCCGGCCAGCGCCCCGAGCACGAAGGCGAGCAGCGCCACGAGCACCATCACGAGAATCTGCGTTCCGTCCATGGCCCCACTGTTGCACGGGCCACCGACAATCCTCGGCGGCGGCTCCCCGCCGGGTGCCGGCACCCCGCGCCGGTATGATGGATGACCGTGGCTCTCACTATCGGAATCGTCGGTCTCCCCAACGTCGGCAAGTCGACGCTCTTCAACGCCCTCACCCGCAACCAGGTCCTCGCGGCGAACTACCCGTTCGCCACGATCGAGCCGAACGTGGGTGTGGTGAGCCTCCCGGACCCGCGCCTGGACAAGCTCGCCGAGATCTTCGGCAGCGCCCGCATCCTCCCCGCGACGGTCTCCTTCGTCGACATCGCCGGCATCGTCAAGGGCGCCTCCGAGGGCGAGGGCCTCGGCAACCAGTTCCTCGCGAACATCCGCGAGGCGCAGGCGATCGCCCAGGTCATCCGCGTCTTCGACGACCCCGACGTGGTCCACGTGGACGGCAAGGTGGACCCGCGCTCCGACATGGAGACCATCAACACCGAGCTCATCCTCGCCGACCTCCAGACCATCGAGAAGGCCCTTCCGCGCGTCGAGAAGGAAGTCAAGATCAAGAAGCGCGAGGCCGCCGAGCTCGCCGCCATCGAGGCCGCGAAGAAGGTCCTCGAGCGCGGCGACACGATCTTCTCCGCCATCGCCTCCGACAAGCTCGACATGGAGCACCTCAAGGAGCTCAACCTCCTGACCGCCAAGCCCTTCATCTACGTCTTCAACGCGGACGAGGGCATCCTGGGCAGCCCGGAGAAGCAGGCCGAGCTGCGCGCGCTCGTCGCCCCGGCCGACGCGATCTTCCTCGACGCCAAGCTCGAGGCGGACCTCGTCGAGCTCTCCGAGGAGG
Source organism: Sinomonas soli (assembly GCF_054782415.1). Taxonomy (NCBI): domain Bacteria; kingdom Bacillati; phylum Actinomycetota; class Actinomycetes; order Micrococcales; family Micrococcaceae; genus Sinomonas; species Sinomonas soli. Next base: position 170,146 of record NZ_BAAGSN010000004.1, read on the forward strand.
AAGCCCGCGAGATGCTCGAGATGAACGGGCAGGACGAGTCCGGCCTGGACCAGCTCGCCCGCGTCGGCTTCCACACCCTCGGACTGCAGACCTACCTCACCGCCGGCCCGAAGGAGGCCCGCGCCTGGACCATCCGCCGGGGCGACACCGCCCCGCAGGCCGCCGGTGTGATCCACTCCGACTTCCAGCGCGGCTTCATCAAGGCCGAGGTGGTGCACTTCGAGGACCTCGTCAGCGCCGGCTCGATGGGCGAGGCGAAGGCCCGCGGCAAGGTCCGGATCGAGGGCAAGGACTACGTGATGGCCGACGGCGACGTGGTGGAGTTCCGCTTCAACGTCTAGCCCCTGGACGGGCTGCTGCCGCGCGAAGCGGCGGTGGCAGTGCCGGCTGCGCCCCGGTGTCTTGTGACATCGGTCCGGCCTGCCACCGCCGTCTGGCCCTTACCCAGACGGCGCCAGCGTGAACGCACCGATTCCTCCCGGCGGCCCTGGCCAGCGGGGCGCAGCCTCATGCTCCCCACGGCAGGGCAGCCGGAACCGGTGCCCGCTGCGCGATGACCGGTGCGAGCGCCTGCGGATCCAGGGTCCGCTGCGCCCGGACGGCCTCGGCGTAGAGGCGTGGCTGGTGGAGGTGCTCGCGGGCGAACCCGGTCACGGGGTCGCCGGGCTCGCCGGCGCTGGCCAGCCGCTGCGGCGCGTCGGGGCATCCCGCGGCGAGCGAGAAGGCCATGAGGAATGCGCCGGCCCGCTCACGCAGGTCCCGATCCGCGGTCAGGTAGTCGGTCGTGACGAGGGGCGCGGTTCCGTCCTCGCCCAACTCGTCGCCCAGATCGGCTGGCGCCTCGCCGGTCTCGAAGGCGGTGAGCGCGATCGGCAGCGTCCTCTCCCGCAGCCCGAGGCCGTCCTCGGTCCCGCTGACGGCATCGAGTACCTCCCGGTAGGCAAGGGCGTTGGCAACGTCTGCCTTCAGGGCGGCGCAGGCGGACCGGAGGGCCGCCCAGTCCCGTCCGCGGATGTCCCGGTAGTCCTCGACCGCGGCGGCGAGCGTCTCCACCGCAGTGCCGAGGTGGTGCCGGGCGGCCCGCGCTGCCTGGGGGAAGTCCGCCACCAGCAGGTGGACCGCCGCGTCGGGGAGGAGGCCGAGCGCAGTCATCGAGGTGGGCTCGTCAGTCGGCCAGAAGGTCCCGTCGAACCGCAGCAGCGTCCCCGTCTCGGGGTCCGAGAGCGGACAGAGCAGGGACAGGGCAGCGCGGTAGTCCGGAGCATCGCTCATGGTGTCACCGTTCCCGGAAGGCGGAGCGGGCAAACCGGCGGCCCCGACCCCGGACACGGGCAGCCAAGCTCGCTAGGCTGGCAGGGACCGGCCGCGGGCGCCAGGCGTCCCGCGGAAGCCGACGCCGAAGGCGAGCCCGAGCCATGACAGCCACCGACGCAGCAACGACCCTCACCGACGAGCGCCTCGAGGACCTCCACCGCTGGTGGCGCGCGGCGAACTACCTCTCGGTGGGCCAGATCTACCTCCGGGACAACCCGCTCCTGCGGGAGCCGCTCGAATCCGCCCACGTCAAGGCGCGCCTGCTGGGCCACTGGGGGACCACCACCGGGCTGAACTTCATCTACGCCCACCTGAACCGGGCCATCATCGAGCGCGACCAGTCGATGCTGTTCGTCACCGGCCCGGGCCATGGCGGCCCGGCCAACGTCGCTAACGCCTACCTCGAGGGCAGCTACTCGGAGATCTACACGCGCTTCGGCGACGACGAGGAGTCCCTCCGGGAGCTCTTCCGGCAGTTCTCCTACCCCGGGGGCATCCCGAGCCACGCGGCACCGGAGACACCGGGCTCGATCAGCGAGGGCGGCGAGCTGGGCTACTCGCTCGCGCACGCGTTCGGTGCCGCGTTCGACAACCCCGACCTCGTGGTCGCCTGCGTGGTCGGCGACGGCGAGGCCGAGACGGGGCCGCTGGCCACGAGCTGGCAGTCGACCGCCTTCCTCGACCCGGTCCGGGACGGCGCGGTCCTGCCGATCCTGCACCTGAACGGGTTCAAGATCGCCAACCCCACCGTCCTGGCCCGGCGCCCCGAGGAGCAGGTGCGCAAGTACTTCGAGGGGCTCGGCTACGCCCCGCGCTTCGTGACGGTCGCCGACCCCTCGGCGCAGGCCCAGGCGCACCGGGACTTCGCGGCCGCTCTCGACGACTGCCTCGAGGAGATCGCCGCGATCCAGCGCCGCGCGCGCGAGGCGGGGGAGCGCCAGGCCGACTCCACGCCGGAGCCCTGGCCCATGATCGTCTTCCGCTCCCCGAAGGGCTGGACGGGGCCGGCCGTCGTGGACGGGAAGCCGGTCGAGGGCACATGGCGCGCCCACCAGGTGCCGCTGAGCGCAGTCCATGAGAACCCCGAGCACCTGGCCCAGCTCGAGGCGTGGATGCGCTCCTACCGCCCGGAGGAGCTCTTCACGCACGACGGCGCCCGCTCGCCCGAGCTGGGCAGGCTCGCCCCGCGCGGGGACCGCCGCATGAGCGCCACGCCCCACGCCAACGGCGGCCGGCTGCTGCGGGACCTGCGCCTGCCCGAGCAGGAGGCGCACATGATCCCGGTGGAGGCGCCCGGCGTCGTCCGAGCGGGGGCGATGGGCAACCTCGGCGGGTGGCTGCGGGAGGTGATCCGCGCGAACCCCACGGACTTCCGGCTGTTCGGCCCGGACGAGACGGCCTCGAACCGGCTGCAGGACGTCTACGGGGCCACGGACAAGGTGTGGCAGGAGCGGATCGAGGACGTGGACGAGCACCTGGCGCGCGCCGGCCGGGTCATGGAGGTCCTCAGCGAGCACCTGTGCCAGGGGTGGCTCGAGGGCTACCTGCTGACCGGCCGGCACGGCGTCTTCACCTCCTACGAGGCGTTCGTGCACATTGTCGACTCGATGTTCAACCAGCACGCAAAGTGGCTCAAGGTCCATCGCGAGCTGCCCTGGCGCATGCCCGTGGCCTCGCTGACGTACCTGCTCTCGAGCCACGTGTGGCAGCAGGACCACAACGGCTTCTCGCACCAGGACCCGGGCTTCATCGACCACGTGGTCAACAAGAAGGCCGAGGTGGTGCGCGTGTACCTCCCGGTGGACGCGAACACGCTCGTGTCGACGATGGACCACTGCCTGCGCAGCCGCGACTACGTCAACGTGGTCGTGGCCGGGAAGGCGCCGGCGCTGCAGTGGTTCGGGCCGGAGGAGGCCCGGCTGCACTGCGCACGGGGGATCGGGATCCTGGACTTCGCCGGGAACGAGGTCCCCGGCCAGGAGCCGGACGTGGTGCTCGGGTGCGCCGGAGACGTCCCGACAGCCGAGGCGGTGGCCGCGGCGCAGATGCTGCGCCGCGATCTGCCGGACCTGAAGGTCCGGGTGGTCAACGCCGTGGACCTCATGCGCCTGCAGGACGAGCGCGAGCACCCGCACGGCCTGCCTGACCGGGAGTTCGACGCCCTGTTCACGACCGACCGGCCCGTCGTCTTCGCCTACCACGGCTACCCGTGGCTCATCCACCGCCTCACCTACCGCCGCACGAACCACCGCAACCTGCACGTGCGCGGCTACGTCGAGGAGGGCACGACGACGACCCCGTTCGACATGGCGATGCTGAACCGGATCGACCGGTTCCATCTGGCGATCGACGTCCTCGACCGGGTGCCCGGCCTCGCCGAGCGCTGCGCGGGCCTGCGCCAGCGGTACCAGGACGAGCTCGCCCGGGCCCGGGCGTACACGCGTGAGTTCGGCGACGATCCCGCGCCGATCCGCGACTGGGCCCTCGGCGGCGCCGGCGCCGAGTGATTGACAGCGGCCCGGCGCGGCGACGCAACGCTTCCCCCGGCAGCCCGCGACCGATTGGGAAACGCCAATCGCGGGCAGCATACGAGACCCGCGCCCCCAGAACCTGAAAGATATGTTGCATCTTGATAACGAGGCTGATCTGAAACGGAACTTTCGTAGCCACCCCGCTCGGCGGCGGGCTAGTCTGTCGGTCATGTGAGGCGCGCCACGCCATCCGCTGGGGAAGGCGGGCCCGCCTGCGGCCGGGCTTCCGGCACACGTCTACAGAAGCACTAGAGGAGGCGGAATGCGTTTCGGGCGTATTTCCAAGGCGGTGGGTGTCACCGCGGTTGCTGCGGTCGCGCTCAGCGCCTGCGCGACCCAGGGCGGCGGTTCGAACACCAGCACCGCATCGGCCGGCGCCAAGCAGGGGGGTACCGTCACGGTCGTCGAGGTGAACGCGTTCAACACGTTCAACTCGAACACGGCTGACGGCAACACCGACATCAACTCGAAGATCAGCTACCCGACGCACTCGGGGTTCTACTACATCGACAACAAGCTGAACGTCGTCCACAACGACAAGTTCGGCAAGCTCGAGAAGGTCTCGGACAGCCCGCTCACCGTCAAGTACACGATCAACGACGGTGTGAAGTGGTCCGACGGCACGCCCGTCACCGCGTACGACGTCGCGCTCCAGTGGGCGGCGGCCTCGGGCTGGTACGACGATGCCAACCCCAAGGCCAAGACCGGAACGTCCTACTTCTCGACGGCCGGTGACACCACGGGCCTGAACAACACGGAGTTCCCGGAGGTGTCCTCCGACGGCAAGTCGATGACCCTCAAGTACACCAAGCCGTTCGCCGACTGGGAGATCGCGCTCGGCTCGGTCGTGGACATCCCCTCGAACGTGGTCGCGAAGCACGCTGGCCTGTCCGACGGCAAGGCGCTCTACGACCTCATGAAGGGCATGCAGAAGGGCGACCCCGCGAAGCCGCAGCCGGCGAACGAGACGCTCAAGAAGGCCGCCGACTTCTACAACACGGGCTTCGACACCAAGACGCTCCCGAGCGACACGAGCCTGTTCCTCTCGAACGGCCCGTTCATCGTCAAGGACATCGTGCCGGACCAGTCGATGACGCTCGTCCGGAACAAGGACTACAACTGGGGCCCGACCCCGAACGTCGACTCGATCGTCGTCCGGTACATCGGCTCGGCTCCCGCCCAGGTCCAGGCCCTCAAGAACGGCGAGGCGGACATCATCGCCCCGCAGGCCTCGGCCGACACGGTCGAGCAGCTCAAGGCGATCCCGGGCGTCACGGTCGACCAGGGCAACCAGCTCTCCTACGACCACATCGACCTGAACTACTCGGGCCCGCTGGCCGACAAGGATGTGCGCACCGCGTTCATGCTGACGGTCCCGCGCCAGGACATCGTCGACAAGATCATCAAGAAGCTCGATCCGAACGCCAAGCCGCTCGACTCGCAGATCTTCGTCCCGCAGCAGGCGGCCTACGCGGACAGCGTGAAGAGCAACGGCTCGGCTGACTTCCAGCAGGTCAACATCGACAAGGCCAAGCAGCTCCTTGCCGGCAAGACCCCGACGATCCGCATCATGTACAACAAGGACAACCCGAACCGCGTCGACGCCTACACCCTCATCGCCGCCAGCGCGACGAAGGCCGGGTTCAAGATCGTCGACGGCGGCCTGGGCGCCTCCGACTGGGGCAAGGCCCTCGGCAAGGGCGGCTACGACGCCACGATCTTCGGCTGGATCAACCCTGGCGTCGGCGTCTCCGGCGTCCCGCAGATCTTCAAGACCGGCAACGGCTCGAACTTCAACGGGTTCTCCGATCCGGCGGCCGACCAGCTCATGGACCAGCTCATCCAGACCACGGACCAGAGCAAGCAGGTCGACCTCGAGAAGCAGATCGACCAGAAGATCTGGGCCTCCTCGTACGGCCTGCCGCTGTTCCAGTCCGTGGGGGTGGACGCCTACAGCGACAAGGTCACCGGCGTGAAGTACATGCCGAACCAGACCGGTGTCTGGTGGAACTTCTGGGAGTGGGCTACCAAGTAGCCCCTTCCGAGTTCTGATGCGCAGCGGAGCGCCGGGACCGAGCTCGTGGGTCCCGGCGCTTCGCAGCGCCCCCGGCAGATCCCGCCACCTGCCGTCGGGCGCCGCGCCGAACGCGTGGCGAAGCCGACGGCCCCCCAGCGTCGCCCCGCATCCTTCCGGGGCGGACCATATTAGAGGTACAAGACAACATGGTGACTTACGTCGTCCGGCGCCTCATCACCGCAGCACTGATCCTTCTCGGAGCGTCCTTCCTGGTGTACATCCTCACCGCGCTCTCCGGGGATCCGCTAGCGGAGTTCCGCGCCAGCTCTGCCCCCAACGCCGCGCAGCTCATGCAGTCGCGCTCCCAGCTCCTGGATCTGGACACGCCCGCGCCCATCCGCTACTTCAAGTGGCTCGGCGGCGCCGCGGGCTGTCTCGTCGGCCAGTGCGACCTCGGCAAGAACCTCGCGGGCCAGCCGGTCACGCAGGCGCTCGGCCAGGCCCTCGTCCAGACCCTGACCCTCGTCACGGGTGCCACGATCCTCGCCATCCTCATCGGTGTCGCGCTCGGCATCATCACCGCCCTGCGGCAGTACAGCGCGCTCGACTACGGCGTGACGTTCATGGCCTTCCTCTTCTTCTCCCTGCCCATCTTCTGGGTCGCCGTCCTGCTCAAGGAGTACGGCGCCATCGGGTTCAACAACTTCCTGGCGCACCCCACCATCCCGCTCCCGGTGGCGCTCGGCATCGGGCTCGTCTTCGGGATCGTCACCGCGATCGCAGCCGGCGGCGCTGCACGGCGGCGGGCGATCGTCGGGGCCATCGTGTTCGCGTTCATCACCCTCGTCCTCGTGATCGCTGACCTCACCCAGTGGTTCCGGTTCCCGGGCCTGGGCCTCGGCGTGATCCTCATCGCGGGCGTCGGCATCGCGTTCGGCGTGACGGTCCTCGCGGCCGGCCTGCAGAACCGCCGCGCCCTCTACGCGGGGCTGACCACGGTGGTCGTCGGCGCGATCCTCTACTTCCCCATCCAGCCGCTGCTGGACGTCGCCACGCCGCTGATGGTCATCATCCTCGCGGTCATCACCGTGGCCGTCGGCCTCGCCGCGGGCTCCTTCTGGGGCGGCTACGACCGCGGCCAGGGGATGCGGGTCGGGGCGATCACGGCGTTCATCGTGGCCGGGCTGATCATGCTCGACCGCTTCATGCAGTCGTGGCCCGCCTACTTCGACAGCAGCAAGATCCGCGGCCGCCCGGTCGCCACGATCGGTGCCTCCACGCCGAACCTCCAGGGCGACTTCTGGACCTCGGGGATCGACTCGTTCACGCACCTCATTCTCCCCACGGTGGCCCTCATCCTGGTCTCCCTCGCGAGCTACACGCGCTACACGCGCTCCTCGATGCTCGAAGTCATGAATATGGACTACATCCGCACCGCCCGCGCCAAGGGTGTGAGCGAGCGCAGCGTCGTCATGCGCCACGCCTTCCGCAACGCCCTCATCCCGATCGCCACCGTGGTCGCGCTGGACATCGGCCAGCTGATCGGCGGCGCCGTGATCACCGAGACGGTCTTCTCGGTGCGGGGGATGGGCTTCATGTTCCTGGACGGCATCTCGCACGTGGACCCGAACCCCGTCATGGGCGTGTTCCTGTGCGTGGCCATCACCGCCCTCGTCTTCAATCTCATCGCGGACCTCGTGTACTCCGCGCTCGATCCTCGCGTTAGGGTGAAGTGACATGAGCCAGCAGTCTCAGCAGCAGGAGACCGTGGCCGGCACCCCGGCCCCCATCCGGCAGAGCGAGCCGGCTGCGGGCGTCGAGCCCGTCATCGAGGCCAAGGGCCTCAGCCTCGGCCAGATCGTCCGCAAGCGCTTCTTCGGCCACACCGGCGCGCTCATCGGCCTGATCGTGTTCGCGGTCATCTTCATCCTCGCCTTCTCCTCCGAAGGCTGGGGGCCCATTCCGGGCTGGTGGAAGTTCCAGCACGACCAGGTCACCCCGCTCGTCAACGACGGCACCCCCACGTGGACACTCGCGCCGTTCAGCTTCGGCGACCACCCGTTCGGCCAGGACAGGATCGGCCGCGACCTGTTCGCGATGACGATGCGCGGCGCCCAGCAGTCGATCATCATCATGATCATCATCGGCGTCGTCGCCGGGATCATCGGGGTCGTGGTCGGTGCCCTCGCCGGCTACTTCCGCGGCTGGGCCGAGGCGGTCCTGATGCGCCTCACCGACATCATCATCATCATCCCGGTCCTGCTCCTCGCGGCCGTCATGTCCCAGACGGCAGGCCGCCGCGACTCGGGCAGCTGGTTCGCCCAGTTCGCAGCGAGCAACGGCGTCGTGGTGCTCGGCATCTTCCTCGGCCTCGTCGTGTGGGTGGGCCTCGCCCGCCTCGTGCGCGGTGAGTTCCTGTCGCTGCGCGAGCGCGAGTTCGTCGACGCGGCGCGGATCTCGGGTGCCTCGAACGCGCGGATCATCTTCAAGCACATCCTGCCCAACGCGGTGGGCGTCGTGATCGTCAACGGCACGCTCATCATGTCCTCCGCGATCCTCCTCGAGACCGCGCTGTCCTACCTGGGCGTCGGCGTCAAGGCGCCGGACACCTCGCTCGGCCTGCTCATCTCCCAGAACCAGGAGGCGTTCTCGACGAGGCCGTGGCTGTTCTGGTGGCCGGGCCTGTTCATCGTGCTCATCTGCCTGTGCATCAACTTCATCGGCGACGGCCTGCGCGACGCGTTCGACCCGCGCCAGAAGAAGTTCAACGCCAAGAAGGCCAAGGCGCGCAGCACCCACGCCAGCGCGGGCACCGAGGTCGCCCCGGCCGCGGGCCTGGACGTCGGGGAGGGCGTGAGCTCCGTCTCCGGCTACGTCCCCGACAGCGAGGCCTTCGGCGGCGCCCCCGAGCGGCGGACCGAGGACCCGAGCGGCAGGAACGGCTGACGTGCGCGCCCTGACGGCCCTGAGCCCGCCCCCGGGCTCAGGCCAGGAGCGTCACCGCAGCGGCTGCCGCGAGGACCATGCCCAGCGCCAGGATCGCCCACTCCACCCGGTGGGACACCGGGGTCTCGTCCGCGCGGCCGGCGGCCACCGCCCCGCGCTCCATGAGCTCGGCCCAGCGGCGGCGGACGAGGATGGCCGCCTGGCCGGAGACCGTGTTGCCCAGGTCGCCGGGACGGACCGTGTGCTCAGGGCCGTAGCTGCTCTCGGGCAGTCCGGTCAGGTGCTCCGGCTGGGCCCGGCGGGCGCCGAGCGCTCCGGGCGCCGGTGCGGCCCACGCGGCGAAGCGGCCCCGGGCCGTGCCGAGCGTGAGGGCGTACTTCGTGTCGACGTAGGCCAGCGCCTCCCATGGCACCCCGATGCGCCGGGCCGGGTTGACGAGCTCGACGCCGGCGTCGCTCACCACGACGGCGGGGCGCCAGAACAGCGCCCAGCCCGCGTACGCCATGAGGGCGAGCGGGGCCACGAAGCGCAGGCCGGGCCATCCAGCCTGGGCGAGCGTGACCACGAGCCCCAGCGCGGCGAGCGCCCACAGCAGGAGGGCCAGCAGCCTGTTGCTGCGGGCCCGGTAGACGTCGGTCTGGCCGGCATGGTGCATCGTGCTCATGCCCCCCATGATGCAGGACGTCGGATCGAATGCAGGATTCCGCTCCCCGAGCCGAGGCGCTCGGGCGGGGCGGCGGACGGAAGGAACCACAACCATGGCTGAGAACCTCGGCACCGCGGGCGCGCCCCGCAGGTCCAGGACCAGGGGAGAGAAGGTCGCTGCAGACCTCGTGAAGGGCCAGAAGGTCCTCGAGGTCAGCGACCTGAGCGTCGACTTCGGGGTCGAGAAGGAGTGGGTCCCCGCCGCGATCGGCCTCAACTACGAGGTCAAGGCCGGCGAGGTCCTCGCCATCGTCGGCGAATCGGGCTCGGGCAAGTCGGCCAGCTCGATGGCGCTCCTCGGCCTGCTGCCCTCCAACAGCAGGGTCTCGGGCAGCGTCAAGCTCATGGGCAAGGAGCTCATGGGCAAGGACCGCGTGTCGGCGACGCGCAGCGTGCGCGGCAACGACGTCGCGGTGATCTTCCAGGAGCCGATGACCGCGCTCAACCCCGTGTACACGATCGGCAACCAGATCGTGGAGACCATCCGGCTCCACAGCGCGGTGTCCCCGGACGAGGCCAAGGCCAAGGCGATCAAGATGCTCGAGCTCGTCGAGCTGCCCGATCCGGTGAAGGCCTTCAAGTCCTACCCGCACCAGCTTTCCGGCGGACAGCGCCAGCGCGCCATGATCGCCCAGTCGCTCTCCTGCGACCCGAAGCTGCTCATCGCCGACGAGCCGACCACGGCCCTCGATGTGACGGTGCAGGCCGAGATCCTCGACCTCATGCGCCACCTCAAGGACAAGCTCAACAGTGCCGTGATCCTGATCACGCACGACATGGGCGTGGTCGCCGACCTCGCCGACCGGATCGCTGTGATGCGGCGCGGCCTGATTGTCGAGACGGGCTCGGCCGAGGAGATCTTCCACCGCCCGCAGCACCCCTACACCCAGGCGCTGCTCGCCGCGGTCCCGCACCTCGGGCAAGGCGGGGAGGGCACCGCGGACGACGTCGACATCACGGCGGCGCTCGCCGCGGCCACCGGCGCCGAGCTCGAGGCGGTCGACGCGGCCGAGCTCGCCGCCCGCGAACGGGAGAACGAGCGCGCGCTGGCGGCCCACGCCGCCGCCGCAGCGGAGCGCGGGGAACCGGTCCTGTTCCTCGAGAACGTCGCAATCGAGTACCCCAAGCAGGGTCGGGTCGCGGCCTTCCGCGCCGTCGAGGGCGCGAACCTGACCGTCTATCCCGGCCAGGTCGTGGGACTCGTGGGGGAGTCGGGCTCGGGCAAGACGACGATCGGCCGGGCCGCCGTCGGGCTGCTCCCGGTCGCGGAGGGCTCGCTCAAGGTCACGGGGCGCGAGATCTCGAACCTGAAGAAGAACTCGAAGGAGCTCCACGAGATCCGGCGCTCGGTGGGCATGGTGTTCCAGGACCCGTCGTCCTCGCTCAACCCCCGCCTGCCGATCGGCGAGTCCATCGGTGAGCCGATGTTCCTTGCCGGCGTGGCGAAGGGTGCCGAGCTCCAGAAGAGGGTCGAGGTGCTCCTCGACCAGGTCGAGCTCCCGCGGGGGTACCGCAACCGGTACCCGCACGAGCTCTCGGGCGGTCAGAAGCAGCGTGTGGGCATCGCCCGTGCGCTCTCCCTCAAGCCCAAGCTCATGGTGGCCGACGAGCCCACCTCGGCCCTCGACGTGTCGGTCCAGGCGAAGGTGCTGGAGCTGTTCCAGGGGCTTCAGAAGGAGCTCGGGTTCGCGTGCCTCTTCGTCACCCATGACCTCGCCGTGATCGATGTGCTCGCCGACTACATCTGCGTCATGCAGCGCGGCCGGATCGTCGAGCAGGGCCTGCGCGATGCGATCCTGCGCAACCCGCAGGAGGCGTACACGCAGCGCCTGCTCGCCGCGGTCCCGCTGCCAGACCCGGAGAAGCAGCGCGAGCGGCGCGAACTGCGCGAGCTGCTCGCCACGAGCGGCATCGACTGACGCGGCCGTCCCGCCCGGGACGCCCACGACGACGGAGGGGAGCCGACCGCTGGCAGGCTCCCCTCCGTCGTCGTCCGCCGCCGCCACCGCTCCCCCGAGGGGAGGGCGTCCGCAGCCGGCCCGCTACGTGATGGCCATGCCCAGCTTCCGCAGCGCCGCCGTGAGCACCGGGGCGAGCCGGGCGCGGCCGGCCGGCTTGAGGTGGACGCCGTCCGCGAGCTGGCTCTTGAGGTGGTAGCGGGAGATCCAGTCGCCGCAGCTGATGAACGGGACGCCGAGCCCGTCGGCCGTGCGCCGCAGCAGGGTGTCGACGCGGGTGCGGCGCCCGCCGCCGTCGGCGGCCGCCTTCGCGAGCGTGCCCACCATGACGATCCGCGACCCGGGGTAGGTGCGGCGCAGCTCGGCGACGAGGCTCTTGGCGCCGGCGGCGATGGCCGCGTTGCCCGACCCGCGGGAGGCGTCGTTCCCGCCGCCCTCGACGACCACGAGGCGGGGGCTCCCCGCCGGCAGCCGCCAGTCCCCGCGCCGCAGCGCCTCCACGTAGGCATGCGCCCGCCGGTTGCCCACCGAGTAGCCCGTGCCGCCGGCGCCCGCGAAGTACACCGAGTATCCGGCGCCCCGGAGGCCGCCGCGCACCCAGCTGTCCTGGGGGGCGGACTGCGAGTCACCGATGAGCACGGCCGTGCGGGAGAGGTCCCCGAGGACCGGCTCGACGCGCTGGGTGAGCGGGTCCACCCAGAGCGAGCCGAGCGGGAGGTACCGTGCGGGCGTGAGCCGCCGCGGCGTCGTCGTGCGCGGGTAGAGGACGAGCGGCGCCGTGCCGAAGAGGACCGGTCCCGGATTCCCCACGTACCGCGCCGGAGCCGGGGGCTGCGGGGCGGCGGCGGGGAGCTGCGGGGCGGCAGACGGCGCCGGGAGGACCTGCGAGGCCTCGCAGCCGGTGAGGAGCACGGCCAGCGCCACCAGCAGGGCCGTGGCCGAGCGGCTCGCGCGACGTGGGGCTCGGTCCATGCCTGTCCTTTGTGAGAGTCGATCGTCACTATCATGGGGCGCTCAGGGCCCGTCGCGCCAATGCCCAAGGACCCGGCGAACGGGCAGGAGCCGAGGAGAGAGTAAAATTGTCAGTGCTGGCCCTCTACGGGGTCTGTTCCGCTGTGCCTCCGGCCCGACCTGACGGGTCCCGCGTCGGGCGCCGGACAAAGTCGCGAACCACCCGAATCGAGCCTCACGCGTATGACTGAAACTGTGTCCACCGCTTCCCGCACCGACCTCCGCAACGTTGCCATCGTCGCGCACGTCGACCACGGCAAGACCACCCTGGTCGACGCCATGCTGCGACAGACGAACTCCTTCGCCTCCCACGGCGAGGTCGAAGAGCGCGTGATGGACTCCGGCGACCTCGAGCGCGAGAAGGGCATCACCATCCTCGCGAAGAACACGGCCGTGCGCTACGCCGGCCCGTCCGCGGCCAAGGCCGGGGAGCCCGAGGGCATCACCATCAACGTCATCGACACCCCGGGCCACGCCGACTTCGGCGGCGAGGTCGAGCGCGGCCTGTCCATGGTGGACGGCGTGGTGCTCCTCGTCGACGCCTCCGAGGGCCCTCTCCCGCAGACCCGCTTCGTGCTCCGCAAGGCCCTCGCGGCCCACAAGCCCGTGATCCTCGTGGTCAACAAGACCGACCGCCCGGATGCGCGCATCGACGAGGTCGTCCACGAGAGCATGGACCTCCTGCTCGGCCTCGCCTCCGACCTCGCGGACGAGGTCCCCGACCTCGACCTGGACAAGGTGCTCGACGTGCCGGTCGTGTACGCCGCCGCCAAGGTCGGCGCCGCCTCCCTCGAGCAGCCCGCCAACGGGCAGGCTCCCGGCAACACCGACCTCGAGCCGCTCTTCGCCACGATCCTTGAGCACATCCCGGCCCCGACGTACGATCCCGAGGGCGTGCTCCAGGCCCACGTGACCAACCTCGACGCGTCCCCGTTCCTCGGCCGCCTCGCCCTCCTGCGCATCTACAACGGCACGCTCCGCAAGGGCCAGCAGGTCGCGTGGGCCCGCCACGACGGCACGCTCAAGACCGTCAAGGTCACCGAGCTGCTCGCCACGAAGGCGCTCGAGCGCGTCCCGGCCGAGTCCGCCGGCCCCGGCGACATCGTCGCGGTCGCGGGCATCGAGGACATCACGATCGGCGAGACGCTCACCGACGTCGACGACCCGCGGCCGCTGCCGCTCATCACCGTCGACGACCCCGCGATCTCGATGACGGTCGGCATCAACACCTCCCCGCTGGCCGGCCGCGTCAAGGGCGCCAAGGTCACCGCGCGCCAGGTCAAGGACCGCCTCGACAAGGAGCTGATCGGCAACGTCTCGATCCGCGTCCTGCCGACGCAGCGCCCGGACGCCTGGGAGGTCCAGGGCCGCGGTGAGCTTGCCCTGGCCATCCTGGTCGAGCAGATGCGCCGCGAGGGCTTCGAGCTCACGGTCGGCAAGCCGCAGGTCGTGACGAAGAAGGTCGACGGCCAGGTGCTCGAGCCGATGGAGCACATGACGATCGACGTGCCCGAGGAGTACCTCGGCGCCGTCACGCAGCTGCTCGCCGCGCGCAAGGGCCGCATGACCAACATGGCCAACCACGGCACCGGCTGGGTCCGCATGGAGTTCATGGTCCCCTCCCGCGGCCTGATCGGCTTCCGCACCAAGTTCCTCACGGACACCCGCGGCGCCGGCATCGCCTCCTCCATCTCGGAGGGCTACGAGCCGTGGCAGGGCGAGATCGAGTACCGCACCAACGGCTCGCTCATCGCGGACCGCGCCGGCGTGGCGACCCCGTTCGCCATGATCAACCTCCAGGAGCGCGGCACGTTCTTCATCCAGCCCACGGCCGAGGTGTACGAGGGCATGATCGTCGGCGAGAACTCCCGCGCCGACGACATGGACGTGAACATCACCAAGGAGAAGAAGCTCACCAACATGCGCTCCTCCACCGCGGACAACTTCGAGGGCCTGACCCCGCCGAGGACCCTCACGCTCGAGGAGTCCCTCGAGTTCGCCCGCGAGGACGAGTGCGTGGAGATCACGCCGGAGGCGATCCGGATCCGCAAGGTCATCCTCGACGCGAACGAGCGCCTCAAGGCCGCGCGCAGCCGCGCCCGCGCCTGACCCCACCACCCGTTTCGGGTACGCATCCCGTCGCCCTTTCGGCGTCTCGGGTACGACGCCGGCCGGTGCCTTCCCCGCGGAAGGTGCCGGCCGGCGTCGTTCGCGTACCCGGAATGTGGGAAAGGCGACGAGATGCGTACCCGAAACGCACAGGGTGGGGTGGGCGGGGGGCTGGCGGGGGTCAGTCCGCCGTGGGGTCCCGATGGTGGGCGATCATGAGGGACGTGGCCTCGCCGTCCGGGTCGCTCGGCATGGCCACGTACTCGTCGACGATCTCCCGCAGCCTGGCCATGAGCTCGGACCGGTGCTGCTCGTTGAGCCTGAGCCCGAGCCGCCACACCTCGATGTCCTCGGGGGAGAGGGCCGCCGTCTCCTGCACGAACGTCTCGATGAGCACGGGCGAGACGTCGTCCACCTTCTGGCTCCAGGAGGCCCGCGTCGCGAGGTACGGGACCTCCTTGGCCCCCCGGTTGCCGCGCCGCTCCGGGAGCGCCTCGAGGAACCCGGTGGCCACGAGGGTGCGCACGTGGTGGAGGCAGGAGGCGGGATTGATGCCGAGGAGATCGGCGATCTCCTTGTTGGTGCGCGGATGGTGGAGGCACATGCGCAGGATGCGCAGCCGCAGCGGGGAGCTGAGCGCGCGGCCCTTGGCCGCCTCATCCGACGGGGTCATGGGACCACTGTAGCCGCGAGTGATTGACAGTTCCCAATCACTGGGCCCACACTGGCGCCATGGCCCCCCGCACCCCCGGCGACGTGGCTCCCGCCGCCCTCATTCGCAGCCGCTCGTTCCTTGCCTTCTGGACGGGGCAGGGCATCAGCCAGCTCGGCGTCCAGCTGGGCCAGCTCGCGCTCCCGGTGCTCGCGGTGAGCCTGCTCGGGGCCGGCGAGATGGACCTCGGCGTGCTCAACGCCGCCGCGATGGCCGCCTTCCTCGTGGTGGGGCTTCCCGCCGGCGCCTGGGTGGACCGCTGGCTCAAGCGGCGCACCATGATCCGGGCCGATCTCGTCCGCTTGGCCGCGATGGCGGCCGTCCCCGTCCTGTGGTGGGCGGGCGCGCTGCAGATGTGGCACCTCTACGTCGTCGCGGCCGTCGTGGGGGTGGCCACCGTGTTCTTCGACGTGGCCTACCAGAGCTACATCCCCCTCCTCGTGCACCGGGCGCAGGTCGCCGAGGCCAACGGCAAGCTCGAGGCCACGGCGCAGGTCGCGCGCATGGGCGGTCCCGCGCTCGGCGGATTCCTCCTGACCCTCGTGAGCGCGCCCGTCCTGTTCGCCGCGGAGGCAGGCGGCTACCTCGCCTCGGCACTGTGCCTGACGAGGGTCCGCGACGCCGAGGAGGCCCCCGCCGCCCGCGAGGGCAGCAGCCTGGGCGCCGAGATCCGCGAAGGCGCCGCGTTCGTGGCCGGCCACCGCCTGATCCGGCGCATCGTCGCCAGCACGGCGACCAGCAACCTCTTCTCCTCGATCGCCTACGTGCTGATGCCGCTCGTGATCCTCCGGGAACTCGGCCTCGGCCCGGCGGGGCTCGGGGTCATGCTCTCGATCGGGTCCGTGGGCGGCCTGCTCGGCGCCCTCGCGACACCGCGGCTCGCCGCCCGCACCGGCGAGGGGCCGCTCCTGCCGCTCGGGCTCATGGTGGGCGGCGCCGCGGTGGTCCTGTTCCCGCTCGCCCTGGCTGCCGGTCCCGGGCCCCTCGCGCTGGTCCTCCTCAGCGCGGGGGAGTTCGGGATGAGCTTCGGCGTGATCGTCTACAACGTCATGCAGGTGAGCATGCGCCAGCGCGTGTGCCCGCCGCGGCTCCTCGGGCGCATGAACGCCTCGATCCGCTGCGTGGTCTGGGGGGTCATGCCGATCGGCTCGCTGCTCGGCGGCTGGCTCGGGGAGCGGTGGGGGCTCGTCCCGACGCTGTGGATCGGGATTGTGGGCCAGCTCCTGGCGGTGCTTCCCGTCGCGGTCGGCCCCTTCTTCCGGCTCCGGACGCTGCCGGACGCCGTCGAGGGGTAAGCAGCCGCGCGCGTCCCCGCCCTCAGAGCCTCTGGTCGCGGATGGCGTTGACCATGCCGTGCAGGGACGCCTCCAGGAACCGCACCACGTCGTCGGCGCCCGTCTCCCGCTCGATCGCCAGGCTGATCAGGGTCTCCTCGGCGAACGCGACCCAGGACCGCAGGGCAATGCGCAGCAGCGCGGTGTCCGCCAGGCCCAGCTCGATGAACGAATCGGACAGGCGCTCGGCATTGAGCTCCCGCGACTCGTCCACGATCCTGCGCACCGCGGGGTCGCCGCTGGCAGTGCCCCTGACCAACGAGTAGAAGGTACCGCGGTGCTCCTGCACGAACACGGTGATCCTCAGCAGCGTGTCCCGGATCCGTTCGCGCGGTGCGAGGTCCTGACGGGGAACGCTGGCGACGAGCAGGCTGTCCCGCGCTGTGGTGATCACGGCGAGGTGCATGCCCTGCCGGGTCTCGAAGTAGTGGAACACCAGCGGACGCGAGACGCCGGCCCGGCGGGCGAGCTCGTCCATGGTCAGCTCGTCCAGCGTGTGGTCGGTCAGGAAGTTCACGCCGACCGCAATGAGCTGTGCCCGGCGGTCCTGGGGGCTGAGGCGGGCGCGCTGCGGTTCGGACACAGCAGAAAGTCTACTGATCGGCGGACCGCCACACCGGACCACTATTGACTAGCGGTCAACAGGCTCGGTATCTTCGACCGAGTTCCCGCCGCTCGGGGCGGGCCCTGTTCCAGGAGGATCAATGAAGTTCCCCGTCTCGCAGCGCGTCCGCCGGATGCGCGCGTCCCACGCAGGCCGCATCATGCTCGTCGCCGTGCCCGCGGCCCTCGCCGCCTCAGTCCTGATGGGCGGCGTCGCCGAGGGTGCCGTCCCGGTCTCCTTCGCCGTCTCCGGCAGCCAGTTCCAGATCGGCGCCTCCAAGCTCAGCGGGACCGGGTTCTCCCAGTACGCCGGCGTCGCCAAGGACACC
This sequence comes from Sinomonas soli, assembly GCF_054782415.1. Classification (NCBI taxonomy): domain Bacteria; kingdom Bacillati; phylum Actinomycetota; class Actinomycetes; order Micrococcales; family Micrococcaceae; genus Sinomonas; species Sinomonas soli. Next base: position 187,715 of record NZ_BAAGSN010000004.1, read on the forward strand.
GAAGGCAAGGAGCACCCCGTCGCGATCGCCAACATCAAGAGCGCCACCCTCTCCGACCTGTGCCAGGCCGTGGTCACGGAGACCCCGCTGGGCAAGGTGGGCGTGCTCATCAAGGCCGGCGGCGGCGGCAACCCCGCCTCGGCCTCCGACCTCCAGATCGGTATGACGGGGCTGAAGGGCGATGCGGCCTTCGGCAACATCCGGATCGGCGTGGACGCCTCGACGGTCAACACCGCCGCGAAGGGCTCGGCCGGCGACTTCGCGCAGGACTCCGGCAGCATCTCGATCACGAACCTGCAGCAGACCGCCTGGAGCACGCAGGCCTCGGTCTTCACCCTGACCGGGATGAGCATGCAGCTGACTGATGGGTCCAAGGGATGCTTCTGAGGAGCCGCGCATCGACGACCACTGAGGACGGCATGCCCGTGCAGTCCCGGAGCGCCACGGCGCCCGGCCGCGCGGCCGGGTTCCGCGACTGGCGCCGCGGGCGGCCGCTCGTCGGCGGCCTGCTGGCCGCGCTCGGCGGGGTGGAGATGTTCTTCTCCGGGCAGCTCGACCTCGGCCACCTGCACATCCAGCTCGGGATCGAAGGCCTCCAGGCCACCGTCATCCCGATCGCTCTCGTGCTGCTGGGAGTCCTGTCCGTCACCATGCCGGCGCACCACGTGTTCTACGGGATCCTCACGCTCGTGGTCGCGATCTACTCCCTCGTCGGCGTGAACATGGGCGGCTTCATCATCGGCATGCTCCTCTCCGGAGCCGGCGGAGTCCTGGTCGTCGCGTGGATGGGCCCGCCAGGAGCCACGCGGGGAACGAGGACGGAGTGAACGCACGCCGCACCCGCGCGGTCGCCGCCGTCCTGACGGGCTCGGTCCTCGCGCTGCCCTTCACCCTCGGAGCCGCACGGGCCCCCGACAGCGTCCCCACGGCGCTGTGCGTGCCGCTGCTGGTCGCCTGCCCCAGCCCGACGCCGACCCCCTCGGCGCCCGGGGCGGGCACCCCCACGCAGGATCCGGCCGCCCCCGGGCCGCTCCCCAGCGTCCCCGGCACCCTGCTGCCGGGCGTCGGGTCCGGCCCCAGCGTCCCGGCGGTCCCGGGCGCGGGATCGACGGCGAGCCCGGCCCCCACCGCGAGTCCGGATCCCACGTCCAGCGCCCCCGTGCCGGCCTCCCGCGACAGCGGGACCACGGTCTTCACCAAGACCCCGGCCTCGATGGGCTCCAAGAGCCTGTCCTTCACGGGCCTCAGCTCGGTCAGCATCGTGACGGTGCCGACCGCCGACGGCAGCGGCCAGCGCGCCCTGAAGATCACCGCCGACTCGATCACCATCACCGGGTTCACGCTCACCGTGCGGCAGCCCCACGGCCCGGGCCTCGTCACGTCCGCGGACAAGATGGTGCTCAGCGGGCACGTCACCGTCTACCTGGGATCGGTCACCGGCACCACCTCCAACGGGCGCAGCCTGGCCCTCGGCACCGACACCCCTCCGCCGCTCGACGACGTGGCGCCCGGCCTCCTCAGGGTCACCATGGGCCTGGTCGGCGCCACGGCGGATTCGATCAGCTACACGAACACCGACCAGCGGATGGTGCAGCCCTAGCCTTCCTGCCGTCGCCGGCCGCGGCGTTCCGGCGGGGGAGGCACCGGCTTCGCCGCGGCCACGTCCCCGAGGCGCACGACGGCGGTGCCCCGCCTCGTGCGGACGGTGACCGTCTCGCCGTCGCACGCCACCAGGTCCCCGAGCGCGTCGGTGAACCCTCCCGGCACCCTCGCCCGCACCACCACGCGCGTGCCGAGCGGGAGGGAGCGGAGCAGGTCCGCCGGGGTGGAGGGCATGCTCCATCGTAGGCGCGTGGCGGCGGCCCCGTGTGACGTTGGAGTGGCGGGGGCCGGGCGTTAGATAATAGGCTCGATCGGCCCGGTAGTAGTGGTGGAAGAGAGGGTGGCACCGTGACATACGTGATCGCACAGCCGTGCGTGGATGTGAAGGACAAGGCCTGCGTCGAGGAGTGTCCCGTCGACTGCATCTACGAGGGCGAGCGGTCCCTGTACATCCACCCGGACGAGTGCGTCGACTGCGGCGCGTGCGAGCCGGTCTGCCCCGTTGAGGCCATCTACTACGAGGACGACGTCCCGGACGAGTGGAGCGACTACTACAAGGCCAACGTCGAGTTCTTCGACGACCTCGGCTCGCCCGGCGGCGCCGCCAAGCTCGGCAACACCCACAAGGACCATCCCCTTGTGGCGGCGCTCCCGCCGCAGAGCGCCGACAGCTGAGCGTGCGGAACGGACCCAGCCCCACGCGGCGGTTCGGGCTCGACCTGCCCGACTACCCGTGGGAGGCCATGGCGCCCTACCGGGCCACGGCGGCCGAGCACCCTGGCGGCGTGGTCAACCTCTCGATCGGCACGCCGGTCGATCCCACCCCGGACGTGGTCCAGGAGGCGCTCCGCGCGGCCGCCGACGCCCCCGGCTACCCGACCGTGCACGGCACTACCGCGCTGCGCGAGGCCGTCGTGGAGTGGTTCGGCCGCCGCCGCGGCGTGACCGGGCTGGACGAGCAGGCCGTCATGCCCACCGTCGGCTCGAAGGAGCTCGTCGCCTGGCTGCCGTTCCTGCTGGGGCTCGGCCAGGGCGACGTCGTCGTCAGGCCCACCGTGGCCTACCCGACCTACGACATCGGGGCGCGCCTCGCCGGGGCGACGGCGGTTGCCGCGGACAGCCTCGAGGAGCTCGACGACGCCACGCGGGCCAGGGTCCGCCTCGTCTGGGTCAACTCGCCCGGCAACCCCACCGGCGCGGTGCGCGATGCCGCCCAGCTGCGCGACGTCGTCGACGGTGCGCGCGAGCTCGGTGCCGTGGTGGCCTCGGACGAGTGCTACGCCGAGCTCGGGTGGGGCGCGTGGGACGCCCAGCGCGGCGGCGAACCGGTCCCGTCCGTGCTGGACCCCCGGGTGAGCGGCGGGGACCTGACCGGCCTCCTCAGCGTGTACTCGCTGAGCAAGCAGTCCAATCTCGCGGGATACCGCGCCGCGTTCGTCGCCGGCGCCCCGGAGCTCATGCCCAACCTCGTCAACAGCCGCAAGCACGCCGGCATGATCATGCCGTACCCCGTGCAGGAGGCCATGCGCGTGGCCCTCGGCGACGAGGCGCACGTCCTCGCCCAGAAGGACCTCTACCGGTCCCGGCGCGAGCGGCTCCTGCCCGCCCTCGAGGCGTTCGGCCTCGCGCTCTCGCACTCGGAGGCGGGCCTCTACCTGTGGTGCACCGCGGGCGAGGACACGTGGGCGACCGTGGGCCGGCTCGCGGGGCTCGGCATCGTCGTCGGCCCCGGGGTGTTCTACGGCGAGGCCGGCCAGGGGTTCGTCAGGGTGGCGCTCACGGGCAGCGACGAGCGCATCGACGCCGCCGTGGAGAGGCTCACCGAACGCTAGCGGCGCCCGGCGCGGCGCGGTCCCCGGTGCCGGCCGGGCACCGCAGGACCGCCGGTATCAATTAGTCCCGAGAACAATCTGGGAGTAGCTTTAGAGGGTTGCGAGCTACCCATGAAGGGGAACCATGACTGAGATGAATGGCGCTGTCCTGCGCCACGAAGGGGGAGAGCTACCGCTTCCCCGCATCGCCGCCGTCGAGGGAAATGACGGCTATGACGTCTCGAAGCTGCTGAAGGAGACGGGCGCCGTCACCTTCGACCCGGGCTTCATGAACACCGCAGCCACGACTTCCGCGATCACGTTCATCGACGGCGATGAGGGCATCCTCCGCTACCGTGGCTACCCGATCGAGCAGCTGGCTCAGCACTCGAGCTTCCTGGAGGTCTCCTACCTCCTCATCTACGGGAACCTCCCGACCCCGACCGAGCTCGACGCGTTCGACCAGCGCATCCGCCGGCATACCCTGCTGCACGAGGAGCTCAAGAGCTTCTTCGCCGGGTTCCCGCGGGACGCGCACCCGATGCCCGTGCTCTCCTCCGCCGTGTCGGCGCTGTCCACGTTCTACCAGGACTCGCTGGACCCGTTCAACGAGGAGCAGGTGGAGCTCTCCACCATCCGCCTCATGGCGAAGCTGCCGGTCATCGCGGCCTACGCGCACAAGAAGTCCGTCGGGCAGCCGCTGCTGTACCCGGACAACTCCATGAACCTCGTGGAGAACTTCCTGCGCCTCTCCTTCGGGCTGCCCGCCGAGCCGTACGAGCTCGACCCGCTCGTGGTCAAGGCCCTCGACCTCCTGCTCGTGCTGCACGCGGACCACGAGCAGAACTGCTCGACCTCGACCGTGCGCCTCGTCGGCTCGGCGAACGCGAACATGTTCGCGTCCGTCTCGGCCGGCATCAACGCGCTCTTCGGCCCGCTCCACGGCGGCGCCAACGAGGCCGTGCTGAACATGCTGCGCCGCATCCAGGCCGACGGCATCAAGCCCGAGGACTTCATGGAGAAGGTCAAGAACAAGGAGGACGGCGTCCGGCTCATGGGCTTCGGGCACCGCGTCTACAAGAACTACGACCCGCGCGCCAAGATCATCAAGGCCACGGCACACGAGATCCTCGGCAAGCTCGGCGGGAACGACCAGCTCCTGGACATCGCCATGCGGCTCGAGGAGAAGGCACTCGCGGACGACTACTTCATCCAGCGCAAGCTCTACCCGAACGTGGACTTCTACACGGGTCTGATCTACAAGGCGATGGGCTTCCCGGAGAAGATGTTCACGGTGCTCTTCGCGATCGGCCGCCTGCCCGGCTGGATCGCCCAGTGGCGCGAGATGATCAAGGACCCGCAGACCAAGATCGGGCGCCCGCGCCAGCTCTACGTGGGCGAGGCGCAGCGGGACTACCCCGCCCGCTGACCGGGGTTCAGGACTTTCGGGTACGACGACGGCCGGTGCCTTCCGCGCGGAAGGCACCGGCCGTCGTCGTCCCCGGAACGGGTGTGGGGGAGCGCGCCTGGGTGCCGGGTCAGCTGGGTGCCGGGTCAGGGGGCCTGGTAGCCCATCGGGTTGTTCTTCTGCCAGCGCCAGTGGTCCTCGCACATCTGCTCGATGGTGCGGGTGGTGGCCCAGCCGAGGTCCCGGTGGGCGGCGGAGGCATCGGCCCAGAAGGCTGGGAGGTCGCCAGCGCGGCGGGGCGCGATCTCGTACGGGATGGGCTCGCCGACTGCCTTCTCGAAGGCGTGGTGCATCTCGAGGACGCTCGTGCCTGTGCCGGAGCCGAGGTTCCAGCGGTGCACGCCGTCGTGGTCGCCCAGGTAGTCCAGGGCGGCGGCATGGCCCTCGGCGAGGTCGACGACGTGGATGAAGTCGCGCTGGCACGTCCCGTCCGGGGTGTCGTAGTCGCCGCCGAAGACCATGAGCTTCTCCCGCCGCCCCACCGCGACCTGCGCGATGAACGGGACCAGGTTGTTCGGGATGCCCTGCGGGTCCTCGCCGATGCGGCCGGAGGAGTGCGCCCCCACCGGGTTGAAGTAGCGCAGCAGTGCTATGCGCCACGACGGGTCGGAGGCGCCGAGGTCGCTGAGGATGTCCTCGATCTGCTCCTTGGTGCGTCCGTACGGGTTCATGGCGCCGATCTCCATCGACTCCACGTACGGGATGGGGTTGCGGTCGCCGTAGACCGTGGCGGAGGAGGAGAAGACGATGGTGCGCACGCCGCTGCGCTCCATGGCCCGCAGGAGCGCGATGGTGCCGGCGACGTTGTTGAAGTAGTACTCGAGGGGGATCTGGGCCGACTCGCCCACGGCCTTGAGGCCCGCGAAGTGGATCACCGCCTCGGGGGCGTGCTCGGCGAAGACAGCGTCGAGGGCGGCCTCGTCGGTGATGTCCGCCTGGACGAACGCAGCCTCGCGGCCGGCCAGCTCCGCGACGCGCCGGAGGGCCTCCGGGCTCGAGTTGGACAGGTTGTCGACCGCCACCACATCGTGACCGGCCTCGAGGAGGGTCAGGACCGTGTGGGAGCCGATGTAGCCGGTGCCGCCGGTGACGAGGATGCGCATGGCCTCCATCCTATCGAGATCGCGGGCCCGGTCGCCGGGCCGCGGCGCCCGGCGCCCATGGCCGCCGCGCCCTGCCGCCTCAGGGGCACAAGTGTGCTAGGAACAGTGGGTGCCCAGAAACGTGGATGCCGGCCTGCGCCGCCAGGAGATCGTGGAGGCGGTCAAGAGGATCGTCGTCGCCGACGGCCTCGGGCGCGTGTCGCTGCGGGAGGTCGCGACCGAGGCAAGCCTTGTCGTGGGCTCCGTGCGGCACTACTTCGGCTCTTCGGCGGAGCTCGCGGCCCACGCCTTCGAGGCGGTCAGCGGCGCCGTGCTCTCGCGGTTCGAGCCAGCCGGCGCCAACCCGGGCATCCCGGGTGCGGAGGGACTCGTGGCACAGCTGTGCCAGCTCCTCCCGCTCGATGAGGCGCGGGCCGTCGACCTGTGCGTGTGGACGGAGTTCAAGCTCGCGGCCCGCACGCGGCCCGAGCTGGAGGCGGCGGCGGAACAGAGTCACCGTGCCCTCGCGGCGGCGCTCGGCCGCGCCCTCGTGGGCCTGCGTCCCGGGCTGTCCCGGGACGAGCTCGTGCGGGAGGCCGAGCGGCTCCTGGCCACGGTGGAGGGCCTCGGCCTGCACGCGATGCTGCACGGCAGGTGGCTCGACGCAGACCTGTGCACGGACGTCCTCCGGGCGCAGGTCGCCAGCATTGGACTCGCCAGCGCAGGGGCCGCGGGTGCCGCTGCGGGAATACACTGAGAGAAGACCGGCAAGGAAGCGAATAACCCATGCACCACTCCGGAGGACCCGGCTGGCGGATCACGATGGACACGTCCGGCCCTATGCTCCTCGCGCTCTACCTCAAGGACCATGCAGGGCTCACCGGTGCCGGGATGCCTCCCGTCGCCCCGGCGGAGCCCCGGGTCCGCGAGGCGGACCACCATCAGCTCATGCAGCACGTGGGCGGCGTCCCGGCCCTGCGGCGTGAGTGGGAGGCCTGGTGGCAGCACCTCATCGAGAACCACCCCGAGATGAGCCCGGCGGTGGAGCCCCCCGGATTCCCCGCCTTCGGTGCTGCCCCGGCCCTGCAGCGCTCCCTCCAGGCCCACTTCGGCGCGGCGCTCACTTGGGCGCGCGAGCGGAGGGCCGAGTACGAGCGGCTCGAGAAGGAGCGCGAGGCGAGCGATGCGACCTCGGTGCTGCGCGAGATCGTCGAGGAGCGCCAGCTCGAGGTCGGCCCGTCGGCCAGGGACTTCACCCTCACCATCATCGAGCTTCCGCTCTCCGAGGACCGGGCCTGGCTGGTCAACGCGGACAAGGTCATCATGAGCCAGAGCCTCCTCGCAGACCGCGAGGCGTTCCGGAGCTACCTCACGCCCGTCGTCGAGATCCTCGTCTGAGCCGGTCAGGGTGCGGCGGCGACCGTCACGGTCACGGTGCCGTCGGGCGCGGCGGAGTCGGTCCACCCCTTGTTCCCGTCGCGGATCCAGCTGTGTCCTGAGTAGTCGACCTGGGTGATCGCCAGCTGCTTGGCGTTGGCGACTGCCCACTGGGCCACGGCCCAGCCCTGGGTGCCCTGGGCGCGCACCGTGACGGCCCGGCCGCCGGCCGTGGCGGGCAGGGCGCCGAAGGCCCGGGAGAGCTGCGACTTGACGGCGGAGGGGTCGCCCGCGGCGTCGGGCTTCCGCAGGGTGCAGGTCAGCGCGGCCTGCGACTGGCCCGTCAGGGCCGAGGCGAAGGCCCGGCCCGTGTCCTCGTGCTGGGCGTAGGCCTCGGGGAAGCCGGAACGCTGCACCTTCTGCGCGGCCTCCGTGATGGACAGGTCCTGGTAGCCGCTGATCTTGACCAGCCCGTCGTAGAACGCGTTCGTGGCGTACTCGGGGTCCATGATCTGCGCCTCGGTTCCCCAGCCCTGCGAGGGGCGCTGCTGGAAGAGCCCGCGGGAGTCGGGGCCGGCGCTGTCGCCGTAGCTGAGGTTGCGCAGCTTGGACTCCTGCAGCGCCGTCGCGATCGCGATCGTGGCCGCCCGCGGCGGCAGGCCGCGCCGGATCGAGATCGCCGCGATGAGCGACGCGTTCGCCGTCTGGTCGGTGGCCAGCTGCTGCTGGGCGTCGCCGAGCGGCGCCGTGCAGCCCTCGACGATGGGCTTGTCATTCCGGTTCAGCACGAGCGAGGTGATGTAGATTCCCACGCCCGCCAGGGCGAGGGCCACGAGGACGGTGAGAGCACGCCGCACTCTGCGGGCGTTGGCCATCCTGGGACTCCTTGCTTCGGGCGAGGGGGCAGAGGGCGGCCCGGCGACAGGCGCGGGCCGCCCGGGGACGCGGGGAGCGTCAGTTGGCGTGCAGGGCCTCGTTGAGCTCGACCGTCTGGCCGTTGCGGGGGAGCGCCTCGACCTGGCCGGTCGTCGAGTTGCGGCGGAACAGGAGGTTCGACTGGCCCGAGAGCTCGACGGCCTTCACGACCTTCTCCGCGTTCTCGCCGAAGGCGTCCTTGAACCCGCCGATGCGCACGCGCGTGCCGGCGGTGACGTAGAGGCCGGCCTCGACCACGGAGTCGTCGCCGATCGAGATGCCCACGCCCGAGTTCGCGCCGAGGAGCACCCGCTCGCCGAGCGCAATCCGCTCCCGGCCACCGCCAGAGAGCGTGCCCATGATGGAGGCGCCGCCGCCCACGTCCGTGCCGTCGCCCACCACGACGCCGGCGGAGATGCGGCCCTCGACCATGGAGGTGCCGAGGGTGCCGGCGTTGAAGTTGACGAAGCCCTCGTGCATGACCGTGGTCCCCTCGGCGAGGTGCGCGCCGAGGCGCACGCGGTCGGCGTCGGCGATCCGCACCCCGGAAGGCACGACGTAGTCGACCATGCGCGGGAACTTGTCCACGCCGAAGACGGTGACCGCGCCCCGGCGCCGCAGCCGCGCGCGGGTGGCCTCGAAGCCAGTCGGGTGGCAGGGGCCGAAGTTGGTCCACACGACGTTGGGCAGCTTGCCGAACAGGCCGTCGAGGTTGACGGTGTTCGGGCGCACGAGCCGGTGGGAGAGGAGGTGCAGGCGGAGGTAGGCGTCCGCGGTGTCGGCCGGGGCCCGGTCGAGGTCGATCTGGACGAAGACCACCTTGGTCTGCGTGCCCCGATCGGCGTCGGACCCGTTCTCCGCAGCGGCCACGAGCTCGGCCGGCGCGGAGTCGACCACGGCGTCGTCCGCGAGGTGCTCGGCGGCCTCGCCGAGGGCGGGGGCAGGGAACCACACGTCGAGCACGGTGGCCTCGTCGGCTCCGGTCGCAGAGGGTGCCACATGGATGGTGGCGAGGCCGAAGCCGTGGGCGGCGCGGGGGGCGGCAGGGGTCTCAGTCATGGTTCCCAGTCTATCGGCGGGCGCGCCGCCGCTCCGCACCAGCGCAGGCCGCCAGAACTATGCTGGGCGGGTGACTTCACCAGCCCCCGCGGACCTTGACCTGACGCAGGACGTCGCCCTCATCACTGCCGCGCTCCTCGATGTCAGGAGCGTCTCCGGCGAGGAGACGGCCCTCGCGGACGCGATCGAGCGTGCCCTGCGCGCGCAGACGTCGCTGTCCGTCACGCGCGACGGTGATGCCATCGTCGCCCGTTCGGCGCTCGGTCGGACCGAGCGTGTCATCCTCGCCGGCCACATCGACACCGTCCCGCTCCCCAGCGTGGACGGCGCGCGGGGAACTGTTCCGTCGTCGTGGGACGGCGCGCCGGGGGAGGGGACGCTGTGGGGCCGCGGCGCGACGGACATGAAGGGCGGTGTCGCCGTCCAGCTCGCCCTCGCCGCCCGCCTGTTCCCCGCCGCCCGCGCGCACGACGCCGGCACCTCGCCTGCCGCCGCGACGTCGCCGGCCCGGGACGTCACCTTCGTGTTCTACGACCACGAGGAGGTCGAGGCGGCCAAGAGCGGCCTGGGACGGCTCGCGGCCCACCACCCGGACCTGCTGGCCGGCGACTTCGCGATCCTGCTCGAGCCCACCAACGGGACGGTGGAGGGCGGCTGCAACGGCACGCTGCGGGTCGAGGCGACCACCGTCGGGGAGGCCGCCCACTCGGCGAGGGCCTGGATGGGCCACAACGCCATCCACGCCGCGGCGCCCATCCTGGCGCGCCTGGCCGGCTACTCCCCGGAGACCGTGACGGTGGACGGCCTCGACTACCGGGAGGGCCTCAACGCGGTGGGCATCTCCGGGGGGACGGCCGGGAACGTCATCCCTGACCGGTGCACCGTCACCATCAACTACCGCTTCGCGCCGGACAAGGGGCTCGAGGAGGCGGAGGCTGTGGTGCGCCGTCTCCTGGAGGGCTTCGAGGTGGTCCGCACGGACGGTGCCCCCGGTGCCAGGCCGGGCCTGAACCACCCCGCCGCCGCGGCGTTCGTCGCCGTCGTGGGCCGGGACCCGCTGCCCAAGTACGGGTGGACGGACGTGGCGAGGTTCTCCGAGCTGGGCGTGCCGGCGGTCAACTTCGGCCCCGGTGACGCGCTCCTGGCCCACAAGGACGACGAACGGGTCGAGGCGGCGGCCGTCCGGGAGTGCCTCGCGTCGCTCGAGGCCTGGCTCCGCGCTTAACGCCGTCTGGGAGCCACGTCCTGGGAGTCACCTCCCGCGGGTGGCCCGCAGGATGTGACTCCCAGGAGGTGACTCCCAGAAGGGGAGAAGCTGGTCAGATGGCCGCGGCGTCCTGGGCCGCGGCCATCGCGGCGCCCCTGCGGCCGCCGGACACGCGCGGGCTCCTCCGCAGGCGGCTCTCCGCCAGCTTCGCGAGGCCGGAGAGGATCAGGCACATTCCCACGTACAGCACGCCTGCCACGATCGCCGCGGGGACGATCGGCGAGCCGTACTGTGCCTGCGAACCGAAGTACTTGGCCTGGAACAGGATCTCGTTGTAGGTGACGATGAAGCCCAGGGCGGTGTCCTTCAGCGTCACGACGAGCTGCGAGATGATCACCGGCAGCATCGAGCGCACGGCCTGCGGCAGCAGGATCGACTGCATCACCTGGGACTTGCGCATGCCGATCGCGAAGCCGGCCTCGCGCTGGCCCTTGGGGAGGGCCTCGATCCCGGCGCGGAACACCTCCGCGAGGACCGAGCCGTTGTAGAGGATCAGGGCTACGACCACGGCCACGAACGGCGGCCAGTTCACGCCGAAGAGCGGCGGGAGCCCGTAGTAGATCATCATCATGAGGATCAGCACGGGGACGGCACGGAACAGCTCGGTGAACCAGTGGAACGGGCGGGACACCCACGGACGGTCCGAGAGCCGGCCGATCGCCAGGACCATGCCGAGCACGAGGCTCCCCACCGCGGCCACCGCGAACGCGGAAAGGGTCGCGCCGACGGCGTTGAGGAGGGTCTGCTGGACGAGCGGGAAGGTGAAGATCTTCCACTTCGCCGCACTGAACTGGCCGGTCTCCGAGAACCGCAGCACGATGAAGCCGAGGATCGCGAGGATCACGAGTGTGCCCACGACCCCGAGCACGCGGTGGCGGGTGCGGGCCTTGCGGCCGGGGGCGTCGTAGAGGACGGAGCTCATCGGGCCACCTTCCACTTCTTCTCGAAGTAGCGCTGGAGCTGGGCGAGGATCAGGACGAGGATCACGAAGAACAGGGCGACCCAGAGGAGGCCCTCCATGGCGGGGTACCCGCGCTCGGAGAGGTTCGCGCGGATAGCGCCGGCCTCGGCGACCGAGAAGCCGGCAGCCACGGTCGTGTTCTTCAGGAGCGCGATGAGCACGCTGAAGAGCGGCGGCAGCACCGAGCGGAACGCCTGGGGCAGGATCACGAGCGTGAGGGTCTGCGTGAACGGCAGGCCGATGGCGCGCGCGGCCTCGGCCTGACCCACGGGGACGGTGTTGATGCCCGAGCGGAGCACCTCGGCCACGTAGGTCGCGGTGTAGAGGCTCAGGCCGATCGTCGCGGCGGTCATGAAGTCGATCTCGGGGAGGCCGAGCTTCGGGTACCCGAGCGCGAAGAAGAACAGCACGAGGGTCAGCGGCGTATTGCGGACCACGTTGACGTAGAGGGTCCCGAAGGCCCGCAGGGCCGGCACGGGGGAGACGCGCATGGCGCCCACGATCGTCCCCAGGATCAGGGCGAACAGGCCGGAGACCAGGAACAGGATGATCGTGTTCTTGAACCCGGTGGTGAAGAGGTCGAGATTGTCGAGGAGGGTGCTCACGGCAGCCTTCGCTTTCTAGCCGAAACGGCGGTGGGCGGGGCGTTGAAACGCCCCGCCCACCGTGCCTGTCAGTAGTTGTCGACGGCGGGCTGCTCGACCTTCGTGCCCGACTTGCCGAGCGTCGAGTCGTAGATCTTCTGCCACGTGTCCTTGCCGTTGGTCAGCGTGTTGTTGAAGAACTTCCGCAGGGCGGTGTCACCCTTCGGCAGGCCGATGCCGTACTTCTCGGTCGTGAACGGCTGGCCGACCACCTTGAGGGTGTCCGGCTCCTGGGCGGCGTAGCCGAGGAGGATGGCCTGGTCGGTCGTGACGGCGTCCGTCTGGCCGTTCTTGAGGGCCTCGACGCACTGCGAGTACGTGTCGAACTCGGTGGTCTTGGTCTGGGGGAAGTTCGCCTTGATGTTCTGGATCGGCGTCGAGCCGGTCGCGGAGCAGACGTTCTTGCCGGCGAGGTCCTTCTCGCTGTTGATCGTCGTGTTGTCCTTCTTCACGAGCAGGCCCTGGCCGGTGATGAAGTACGGCCCGGCGAAGTCGACCAGCTGCTTGCGCTTGTCCGTGATGGAGTACGTGCCGACGTAGAAGTTGATGTCGCCGTTCTGGATGGCGGACTCGCGGTTGGCGGACGGGATCGGCTTGAACTCGATCTTGTCGGTGCCGTAGCCGAGCGAGGCGGCCATCCACTTGGCGATCTCGATGTCGAAGCCGCTGTACTCGCCGGTGGCCGCGTCCTTGAACCCGAGCCCGGGCTGGTCCTGCTTGACGCCGATCGTCACCTTGCCGGCCGACTTGATCTTGTCGAACGTCGGGCTGCCGGTGAGGGAGACGTTCGAGGCGACGGTGTACGGGGCGGCCGACTCGGAGGAGCCCCCGCCGGATCCGCCGGATCCACCGGATCCGCCACAGGCGGACAGGGAGAGTGCGAGGGCCGCCGTTGCGGCGGTCAGCACGGCCTTCTTGGTGCGGAAGAGTGCCATGGTAGGGCGTTCCTTTCTTCACGGGCCGTCCTGGCCCGGGTGCAAAGCGGAAGGTGATGGAAGGTCAGTGGGTGAGCAGCTTGGAGAGGAAGTCCTTCGCGCGGCTGCTCTGCGGGTTCGTGAAGAACTCCTCGGGCTTGGCCTGCTCGACGATCTGGCCGTCCGCCATGAAGACGACGCGGTCCGCGGCCTTGCGCGCGAACCCCATCTCGTGGGTCACGACGATCATGGTCATGCCCTCCTTGGCGAGCTGCACCATGACGTCGAGGACCTCGTTGATCATCTCCGGGTCCAGCGCCGAGGTGGGCTCGTCGAACAGCATGACCTTGGGCTTCATCGCCAGGGCCCGCGCGATCGCCACGCGCTGCTGCTGGCCGCCGGAGAGCTGGGCCGGCAGCTTCGGGGCCTGGTGCCCCACGCCGACCCGCTCGAGGAGGGCCATGGCCTCCCGCTCGGCGGTCGCCTTGTCCACGCCCTTGACCTTCATCGGGCCGAGGGTGACGTTCTCGAGGATCGTCTTGTGGGCGAAGAGGTTGAAGGACTGGAACACCATGCCGACGTCGGCCCGCAGCCGCGCGAGCTCCTTCCCCTCTTCGGGGAGCTTCTTGCCGTCGATGGAGATCTCGCCGGCCTCGATCGTCTCGAGACGGTTGATCGCCCGGCACAGCGTCGACTTGCCCGAGCCGGAGGGGCCGATCACCACGACGACCTCGCCCTTGCTGACGTCCAGGTTGATGTCCTGGAGCACATGGAGCTGGCCGTAATGCTTGTTCACGCCCTTGACAGAGACGAGCGGGGTCGCCGATGTGTCGGTAGTCATAGGGAAAATCTAGCGGAGTTTGCCGGGTGCGGCGCGACGGCCCGTGGGGGCATGCCTGAATCGTGATTGAAGCGAGACTAGCCTTGGGTGCATGAGCACCGAATCCCAGCCGGGCGGCGAGCCGGACGCCCCGCAGACCCCGGCACGCAACGGAGCCCACGTCCCGTGGCGGCGGAAGGGCCCGATCGAGCTGCGCAGGCGCCAGACGCAGCAGGGCACCGCGGACCAGCACCTCCTCGACACGAAGGGGGCGGGACGGTTCGTCCACACCGACCCGTGGCGCGTCATGAGGATCCAGAGCGAGTTCGTGGAGGGATTCGGCGCCCTCGCGGAGCTCGGGCCCGCGGTGAGCGTATTCGGCTCCGCCCGGACCAAGCCCGGCACGGCCTACTACGAGACCGGCGTGGCGATCGGCCGCCTGCTCGCCGAGTCGGGCGTCGCCGTCATCACGGGCGGCGGCCCGGGGTCGATGGAGGCCGCCAACCGCGGGGCGGTGGAGGGCTCGGGCACGTCCGTGGGACTCGGCATCGAGCTGCCCTTCGAGACCGGGCTCAACTCGTGGGTCGACCTCGGGGTCAACTTCCGCTACTTCTTCGCCCGCAAGACGATGTTCGTCAAGTACGCCCACGGGTTCATCGTCCTCCCCGGCGGCCTCGGCACCCTCGACGAGCTCTTCGAGGCCATGGTGCTCGTCCAGACGGGCAAGGTCACGCAGTTCCCGATCGTCCTGGTGGGCTCCGACTTCTGGAACCCGCTCGTGGACTGGATCCGCGCCACCCTCGTGGGTGAGGGCATGATCTCCGAGTCCGATCTGGACCTCATCGCGGTCGTGGACGACCCGGAGACCGCGGTGGACCACGTCCTCCGGGGCCTCGGCGCGGTCGAGCGGCGCGGCGGCATGTTCGGCAATGCAGATCCCGACCTCGACGAGGATCCGGACATCGAGGGCACAGCGGAGGGCGCGTGAGCTTCTTCCTCGTCTTCGTCGCGATCGCCCTGGCCGGGGGCCTCGCGTGGTTCGCGGTCGACGTCGGCCGCGCCGCCTCGGGGCGGCGCGGCGGCACCGCGGCGCCGGCCCCCCGCGGCCTCGAGGAGCCCCCCACCGGGCTGGCGCCGGTCTACCTGCCCGAGCACCCCAACCCCGAGGATGTGGACGCCGTCCGCTTTGCGCTCGCCTTCCGCGGGTACCGCATGGACCAGGTCGACGAGGTGCTCGCCCGGCTGCGTGACCGCATCGGGGTGCAGGCCGCGCTCATCCACGCGCTCAGCGAGCAGCTCAAGTCCGCGAAGGAGTCCCGCGGTGATGACTGACGCGGTGGCTGGCGTCGAGGAGAGCCGGGACACGGGCCGGACGAGCACCGTGCACCGGGCCCTGGCCGCGTTCGCCCGGGCCGGCGCCGCCCGCTTCCTGGCGCTGCCGTGGTGGGTCCAGGTCGTGTCGGTCTACGCGGTCAGCCGCGTGGTCAGCTTCTGCATCATCTCGGCCGCCGCGCTCCAGCAGGGCCACAACCCCTGGTTCCCGGCGCAGCCCGACTACTGGCACTTCGTGCAGATCTGGGACTCGGAGTGGTACGGCCGGATCGTCAAGAACGGCTATCCGTCCACGCTCCCGCACACGCCCACCGGCGCCGTGAAGGAGAACGCCTGGGCGTTCTACCCGGTGTACCCCCTGGTCGTCCGCGCGCTCAGCGCCGTCTCGGGGATGCCGTGGCAGGCCTGGGCGCAGATCGTCGCCCTCGTCGCCGGGTTCGCCGCCGCCCTGATCCTCTACCGGCTGTTCCGGCTCCGCGCCGGCCACGACACTGCGCTGTGGGGCGTGGCCTTCGTGGCGTTCTTCCCGGTGTCGGCCATCCTGCAGATCCCGTATGCCGAGTCGCTCGGGCTGCTGTTCCTCGCCTGGGCGCTGCTCTGGGTCGTCGAGCGCCGCTACCTGGCCGCCATGCCCGTCGTCGCGGTCATGGCGCTCACCCGACCGGTGGGCGTGCCGTTCGCGCTCATGCTCGCCGGCGTCTTCGTGGTCCGTCTCGCGCGCCGCCGGGCGGAGCGGACGACGCCGGGCGAGCTGGCACGGCTGGCGGCCCTCACGGTGGTCGGAGCTGCTGCGGCCGCGGCGTGGCCGGCGATCGCGTGGGCCGTGACCGGGGTGCCCGATGCGTACACGACCACGGAAGCGGTCTGGCGGGGCCAGGACCTCGTGCCGTTCCTGCCGTGGTTCGGCACGGGCCAGTACCTGTTCGGGCCGGTGCTGGGCCCCATCGCCCCGTTCGTGCTCGTGGCGGTGATGGCCCTCTACCTCACGAGCGCCCACGTGCGCCGGGTCGGCCTCGAGATGCAGCTGTGGTGCGGCGCGTACATCGCCTACCTGCTGGCGTTCCTCTATCCCCAGACGAGCACGTTCCGGATGATGCTGCCGCTCGTGCCGCTGGCGCTGGCGGCAGCGGGGCTCTCCCGGTCCCGTGCCTACCGCTGGACCGCCCTCGTGATGTTCGTGCTGCTGCAGATCGTCTGGGTGGTGTGGCTGTGGGTGTGGTTCCCGCTCCCGAGCGGCGGTGACTGGGCTCCGTAGGGCGCCACGCGATCGGCACGCCCGTTCCGGTCGCTCCGGGGCGGGAGGCATGCTGGCTGGTAATGTTGTCAGCAGCACATCGTGCGGATGACCGACTGGAGGGGAAGAGCACATGGCAGCCATGAAACCGCGTACCGGGGACGGGCCGATGGAGGTCACCAAGGAGGGCCGGAGCCTGATCATGCGGGTGCCCCTCGAGGGCGGCGGTCGGCTGGTCGTCGAGCTCAACGCCGACGAGGCGGCTGAGCTGCGGGAGTGCCTCGTCGGCGTCACCCAGTAGCGTCGGCGCACTGCCGAGGAGCGTTCGAGGGCCGGTCCCAAGGGGCCGGCCCTTTGTCATGTCCGGCGCGCGGCGACGATGAGCCCGTCGCCGGTGGGCAGGATCGCCGCCGTGAGCCGATCGTCCGAGCGGAGGGCGCGGTGCAGCTCGCGCAGGCGCACCGTGGTGGGCTCGCGGTGGGCGGGATTGGAGACGCGGTCGCGGTCGAGGGCGTCGTTGACGATCAGCAGCCCGCCGGGCCGCAGGAGCCGGATGCCCTGCTCTGCATAGAGGAGCGCGTTGGGCTTGTCGGCGTCGATGAAGACGAGGTCGTAGGCCCCGTCGGTGAGGCGGGGGAGGACCGCGGAGGCGCGGCCCGGAATGGTGCGCACCCGGCTCGTGAGCAGGCCCGCCTCCGCGAAGGCCTCCCGGGCGGCCTTCAGGTGCTCCACGTCCCTGTCGATCGTCGTGAACACCGCGTGCGACGCCAGGCCGCGGAGGATGCAGAGTCCCGAGACGCCGGCGCCCGAGCCGACCTCGACCGCCGCATGCGCCTTCGATGACGCCGCGAGCACCGTCAGCACCGCGCCGACGCCGGCGCTCACCGCCGTCACGCCCAGTTCGTAGGAGCGCTCCCGGGCCCGGTCCATCACGATGTCCTCGGACGCGAACGCCTCGGTGTAGGACCAGCTGGTGGACTTGTCGGAGGTCATGCCTGCTTTCGCCTCAGTTTCGCTTCACGCGGCATACCGCGGTGATGGGGGAGCTGGTCAAGCCTATCGCCCCCGGGACCTGTACGCTGGCGGCGGAACCCCGAGCGAACTCCCAGCCTGCACTGGAACAATGGGGTTTCCGACCACCAACGGAGCGAAGGCAGGTGTGTGGACGTGTCAGCTGGATCGGCTGCGGCCACCCGGACCCCCCAGGCGCCTGATGGCCAGCCCCCGGAAGGCCAGGCCCCCGAAGGCCAGAACCCAGACGTCCAGCCCTGGGTCCCCCCGACGTGGGAAGAGGTGGTCGCCCAGCACTCCGCGAAGGTGTACCGGCTCGCCTACCGGCTCACCGGCAACCAGCACGACGCCGAGGACCTCACCCAGGAGGTCTTCGTGCGGGTGTTCCGGTCTCTGGAGAACTTCAAGCCCGGCACGCTCGACGGCTGGCTGCACCGCATCACCACGAACCTCTTCCTCGACCAGGCCCGGCGCAAGGGCCGCATCCGCTTCGATGCCCTCGCCGAGGACGCCGAGTCGCGCCTGCCCGGACGGGAGCCCGGCCCCGAGCGCAGCTACGAGATGAACAACCTGGACCTCGACGTCCAGGCCGCCCTCGAGGAGCTGCCACCGGACTTCCGCGCCGCCGTGGTGCTCTGCGACCTCGAGGGCCTCTCCTACGACGAGGTGGCGGACGCCCTGGGCGTGAAGCTCGGCACCGTCCGCAGCCGGATCCACCGCGGCAGGACGCTCCTGCGGGAGAAGCTGGCGCACCGCGACCCCCGCCGGGGAGCGGCGAAGAAGCGCCTCGCGCTCCCGCGCGTGGCCCGCGGCACGCGCTGAGGCGGCTGGATGGGCATGCCACGCTGGAGCAGCCTGCTCCCCGATGACCACCACCCCGCCTCCGGCGACCACGTCCGCGGCTGCCCGGACTGCCGGGGGCGCCTGGAGACCGAGCGCCGCTACCTGGCGTCCCTGCGCGAGGTGCAGGTGCCGAGCGCGAGCGAGGCGCTCCAGGAACGGCTCCTCGAGCGCACGCGCTACCTCGCTGCGCGGGCCGAGCTCGCGGAGAGGAGCGCTGCGCGTTCCCGCACCCGGTGCGCGGCGCGCTTCGCCCTCACGGCCCTGGCCGGCGCGGCCGCATGCGCCGCCGCGCTTGCAGTGACCGCCTACGCCGTCGCGGGAGACCCAGGCCCCCGCGCAGCCGCCGGCAACGGCGCCGCGACGTTCGTCCGCACAGCGCCGGGGGCAGGCCCTGCGGTCCGCCCCGCACCGGGGGCAGCGGCCCAGACGGCGGCCCATGCGGACGACCCCCTCGACCGCCTGGGGCGGGGACTCCTGGTGGTCGTCGGCGCCTCTGGGAGCCCCTGACAGGGCGCCCCCGTCGGAATCGCTGGCCCGCTCGGGCAGAAGGTAGTGTTGCACGCGTGTTCGGAATCAACGGCCCGGAATTCCTCATCCTGCTGGTCATCGGCGTCCTCGTGATCGGCCCCAAGCGGCTCCCCGAATACACCCAGAAGCTCGCGAACATCGTCAAGGAACTGCGGCGCATGGCAGCAGGGGCGAAGGAGCAGCTCAAGGAGGAGACCGGCGTCGACCTCAGCGAGGTGGACTGGCGCAAGTACGATCCCCGCCAGTACGACCCCCGGAAGATCATCCGGGACGCGCTCATGGACGACGACGCGCCCAGCGCTCCGCCGGCGGCGGCGCCCGCCATGGCCGCGGCTGCCACCGCCGCGGCGGCCAGCGTCCCCGCACCCCTGATCGAGCGTCTCCAGGCGGGGGAGAAGGCTCCCTTCGACTCCGAGGCCACCTGACGGGACGCTGACAGGACCCCCCAGACGGGAGCCGCCCGGCCGACGCAATCAGGCCGACGCGCTCAGGCGGTCGGCGTCACGCCCAGACGGCGCCCCGCCAGGTTCCGGGGCTGGGCGGCCAGGCGGTCCGCGATGGCGCGCAGGGCCACCGCCGCCGGGGAACCCGGGTCACTGAGCACAATCGGGGTCCCGGCATCCCCGCCCGCGCGAAGCGCCACATCGAGGGGAACCTGGCCCAGCAGGCCGACCGGCGTGCCGAGCGCAGCGGTCAGCCGCTCGGCAACGCGCCGGCCCCCGCCCGAGCCGAACAGGTCCATCACCGTGCCGTCCGGGAGCGTCAGGCCCGACATGTTCTCGATCACGCCCGCGACCCGCTGGGCCGTCTGGGCAGACACCGTCCCGGCCCGCTCCGCGACCTCCGCCGCGGCGGCCTGCGGCGTGGTCACGACCAGCAGCTCGGCGTTCGGCAGCAGCTGGGACACGGAGATGGCCACGTCCCCGGTGCCCGGGGGAAGGTCGAGGAAGAGGACGTCGAGGTCCCCGAAGTAGACGTCCCCGAGGAACTGCTCGAGGGCCCGGTGCAGCATGGGGCCGCGCCACACCACGGGCTGGTTGCCCTGGACGAACATGCCGATCGAGATGACCTTCACCCCGTGCGCGATCGGCGGCAGGATCATGTCGTCCACCTGGGTCGGCGTTCCAGTGGCCCCCAGCAGGCCGGGCACCGAGAAGCCGTGCACGTCCGCGTCCACGATGCCGACCCGCAGTCCGCGGGCGGCCAGCTCGCAGGCGAGGTTCACGGTGACGGAGGACTTGCCGACGCCGCCCTTGCCGCTGGCGACCGCGAAGACCTTGGTCAGCGAGTCCGGCCGGCTGAAGGGGATGCCGCGGCCGGGGCGGAGCCGGTCCTTGAGCTCCTTGCGCTGCTCGGGCGTCATGACGTCGAGGTCCACCACGGCCTCGTCGACCCCGGGAACCGTGCGGAGCGCGGCGGCCACGTCCTTCTCGATGGTGCTCCGGAGCGGGCAGCCCGCGATGGTGAGGAGCACGCCCACGGTGACCCTGCCGCCGTCGACCGTCACGGAGCGCAGCATGCCGAGCTCGTCGATGGGGCGGCGCAGCTCCGGGTCGAGGACGCCGTGCAGGGCTGTGCGGACGGCGTCCTCGGACACGGCGCTCACTCGGCGACCCCGCTCTCGCGCACGCGGGGGATCTGCTGGGTGCGGAGGCCGCGTTGGCGGCGGTCCCTGCGCGGCTTGGACGCCTCGGGCCGTTCTTCCGGATCGGGGTCCTCCTGTTCCGTGGACAGGTCCTCGAGGAGGGACCGGAGCTCGCTGCGCACGAAGTCGCGGGTCGCGACCTCGCGCAGGGCGAGGCGGAGGGAGGCGAGTTCACGGGTGAGGTACTCGGTGTCCGCGAGGCTGCGCTCGTTGCGGGAGCGGTCCTGCTCGATCTGGACCCGGTCGCGGTCGTCCTGCCGGTTCTGGGCGAGGAGGATCAGCGGCGCTGCGTAGGAGGCCTGCAGCGAGAGCAGCAGGGTCAGGAGCGTGTAGTTCAGGGTCCTCGGGTCGAACTGCCACTGTTCGGGCCCGAAGGTGTTCCAGCCCAGCCAGACGACGCAGAACAGCGTCATGTAGAGCAGGAAGCGCGGCGTGCCCATGTACCGCGCGAAGTTCTCCGCGAACCGGCCGAACGCGTCCGGGTCGGGGCTGAGGCGGGGGAAGAGCCTGCTTCGCTGCTCGAGGGGAGTGTCCAGACCGGGCAGCTTGCGGGGCTCAGCCAAAGCGTCCTCCGTACTTCTTCACGGGTTCGCCGTCCTCGTGCACGCGCCAGTCGTCGGGCAGGAGGTGATCGAGGAGGTCATCGACGGTCACCGCCCCCACGAGACGGCCGCCCTCGTTGACGACGGCAATCGAATTGAGGTTGTACTGGGCCATCGAGTGCGCGACCTCGCTGATGGACGCGAGGTCGTGGATGGGCTCGAGGTTCTTGTCCACGATGGAGCCGAGCTGCTCCGGCGGAGCGCTGCGCAGGAGCTGCTGGATGTGGACCGTCCCGAGGTAGCGGCCGGTCGGCGTCTCGAGTGGGGGCCGGCAGATGAAGATGGCCGAGGCGAGGGCGGGGCTCAGCTCCTCGCGCCGCACGTGGGCCAGGGCCTCGGCCACGGTGGCCTCGGGAGGCAGGATCACCGGCACCGGCGTCATGACGGACCCGGCGGTGCCCTCGTCGTACTGCAGCAGGCGGCGCACGTCCTCGGCCTCTTCGGGCTCCATGAGCTGGAGCAGCTCCTCGGCCTTCTCCGCGGGCAGGTCGGCGAGGAGGTCGGCGGCGTCGTCCGGGTCCATCTCCTCGAGCACGTCGGCGGCGCGCTCGACGTCGAGGGCCGAGAGGATCTCCACCTGGTCGTCCTCGGGGAGCTCCTGGAGCACGTCGGCGAGGCGCTCGTCCTGGAGCTCGGAGACGACCTCGAACCTGCGCTGGTCGCTCATCTCCTGCATCGCGTCCGCGAAGTCCGCCGGCTTGAGGTCCTCGTGCGTGGCCAGGAACTGCGTGGCGCCGCGGGCCTGCCCGGCTGCGTGCCGCGTGTCCTCCCAGTCGACGAGGACCGTCTCACCGCGCCGGAGGCTCCGCAGGCCGCGGCCGGAGAGGAGGCGGCGGACGAAGAGCTTGCTCACGAGCCAGTCGCCGTTGCGCTGCTGGTCCATCGCGAGGTCCTCGATGGCCGCCTGGCTGCCGTCCTCGACGAGGACCACGTGCCGGTCGAACATGTCGCCCAGCACGAGCTGCTCGGCGCCGCGCTGCTCGAACCGGCGGAGGTTGATGAGGCCTGTCGTGATGATCTGGGACTGGTCCATGCTCGTCACCCGCGTCATCGGGACGAACACCCGTCGCTTGCCCGGCACCTCGACGACGATGCCCACCGCCTGCGGGGGGCGCCCGCCGCGGGGGATCACGACGACGTCGCGCAGCCGTCCGACCCTGTCACCTGCAGGGTCGAAGACGTCGAGGCCGAGCAGCCTGGCGACGAAGACACGCGTGGGGGTCGAACTCACCTGTCTAATCTACTCCAGAGCAATCTCACCGCTCACTCTGAGCGGAAAGCGGCACGCCGCCGAGGAAGACGGGTAAGAATAGGGACATGTCCAACATGTTCGGTTCCGCCAAGCCCACTGACGAGGCCCGCACGCTCCCGCAGGGCGAAACCGTCGGTTCCTATACCTCCTATCTGGATGCGCAGAAGGCGGTGGACTACCTCGCCGACCAGCAGTTCCCCGTCGAGCTGGTGGCCATCGTCGGCAACGACCTCAAGCTCGTCGAGCGGGTGACGGGGCGGTTGAGCTACCCCCGGGTCGCCCTCAACGGCGCGCTCAGCGGCATGTGGTTCGGCCTCTTCGTGGGCGTGCTGCTCTCCTTCTTCACCCCGAACGGCAGCTACTTCTCGATCATCACCTCGGTGCTCATGGGCGCCGCCTTCTTCATGCTCTTCGGGATCGTGACCTACGCGATGCAGCGCGGCAAGCGTGACTTCACGTCCACGAGCCAGGTCGTCGCGAGCAACTACGACGTGGTGGTGGGCCACGAGGTGGCCCATGAGGCGCGCCGCCTCCTCGCCCAGCTGCCCATGGGGCAGGGCATGGCCCACGGCGGATGGGGCAACGGCGGCGGGTACAACCAGGGCGGCGGCTACCACCAGGGCGGCGGCTACGACCAGGGCTACGGCCACGGCGGCTCCGGCCAGGACTGGGGCCAGGGCGGCCACGGCCAGCAGGGCTACGGCGACCAGGGGTACGGCCAGCAGTGGCAGCCCCCGCAGGAGGGGGAGCCGAAGCGCCCCACCGGCTGGACCGACCCGTACGGGGTGAACGCCGGGCAGGCCGCCGGCCAGCAGACCCAGCCCCGGGCGCACCAGGCCTCCCCGCCCGCCCCCGAGTCGCGTCCGGGCATCCACGACCTGCCCGACGGCCGGCCGCAGTACGGCATCCGCGTCGAGCCCGAGCACACCCAGCAGCATCAGGGCACGGCGGCCGCCCACGGCGGCGGCGAGCAGGAGACCCACGGAGCGCATGAGGCCCACGGCGACGAGGCCGCGGGCGAGCGGGAGGCCGCCGGCGGCGAGGAGGAGCCGAGGCACGACGGCGACCCCCACCGGGGCGCGTAGCTCCCGCAGTACACCGCGCATCGACGGCAGGGGCGCCGTCCGGGTCACGACCCGGACGGCGCCCCTGCCGCAGGGGGGACGACCGACGTCAGCGCAGCGACGCCATCCAGGCTTCGACGTCGTCGGGCGTGCGGGGCAGCGCCGCGCTGAGGTTGACTGGCCCGTCGGCGGTCATGAGGACGTCATCCTCGATGCGCACGCCGATCCCGCGGTACTCGGCCGGGATGGCGAGGTCCTCGGCCTTGAAGTAGAGGCCGGGCTCGATCGTGAACACCATGCCGGGGGCGAGCTCGCCGTCGAGGTAGAGCTCGCGGCGGGCCTGGGCGCAGTCGTGCACGTCGAGGCCGAGGTGGTGGCTCGTCCCGTGCGGCATCCACCGGCGGTGCTGCTGCCCCGCGTCCGAGAGCGCCTCCTGGGCCGAGACGGGGAGGATGCCCCACTCCTCGAGGCGCGCCGCGAGGACCTCCATCGCCGCGGCGTGGACCTGTCGGAACTTCACCCCGGGCTGCGCGGCCGCGAACGCGGCGTCGGCGGCGTCGAGGACCGCCTGGTACACGCGGCGCTGGACCTCCGAGAAGGTCCCGCTCACCGGCAGGGTACGGGTCACGTCCGCGGTGTAGAGCGACTCGGCCTCGACGCCGGCGTCGACCAGGAGCAGCTCGCCCTCGCGCACCGGGCCGTTGTTGCGGATCCAGTGCAGCACCGTGGCGTTGTTCCCCGACGCGGCGATCGTCTCGTAGCCGAGGTCGTTGCCCTCCTCGCGCGCCCTGGCGAAGAATGCCCCCTCGACCACGCGCTCGCCCCGGCGGTGGGCGACGGCGCGGGGGAGGGCCCTGATGATCTCCTCGAAGCCGGCAGCCGTCGCGGCGACGGCCTCGCGCATCTGGGCGACCTCCCACTCGTCCTTGGCCAGGCGGAGCTCGGACAGGGCCTCGGCGAGCTGGTCGTCGAGGGCATCGAACACGGACAGGTCCAGAGAGTCGGGGTCCTGGGCGGTGTTGTAGCGTGCGGTGTCCACGAGGGCGTCGAGGTCCTCGTGCACCTTGCGGACCAGGCGCACCGAGATGCCCCCGATCGCGGGGGCGCCCACGCCCTTGGTCAGCGCCGCCTCGAGGCCGTCGAGGTGCGCGGTGGCGATGCCCAAGCGGGCCTCGAGCTCGGCGAGCGTGGGGCGCGCCCCGATCCAGAACTCGCCGGACCGGGCGTCGGCGTAGAACTGCTCGGTGTCCCGCCCCGCTAGCGGGCGGAAGTACAGGGTGGCACTGTGGTGGCCGCCGTCGTCACCCGTGCCCTCGTCGACCGGTTCGAGGATGAGCACGGCGTCTGGCTCGTGGTCTACGCCCAGACCGGTCAGGTGCGCGAAGGCGGAGTGGGGGCGGAAGCGGTAGTCGGTGTCATTCGAGCGGACCTTCAGCGGGCCTGCAGGGATGACCAGTCGCTCGCCGGGGAAGCGGTCGGAGATGGCGCGGCGGCGGAGGGCGGCGTGCTCGGCGACGGCGTCCCGACCGGGAAGGGAGCCCTCGGCCGGCGCCCAGCCGGAGGCCATGAACGCCTTGAATGCCTCGGATGTGGGCCGCTGGGACCGGTTGTTCACCCGGTCGTCGATCGGCTGCGCCTGCTGCTGGCCGGTGGGATCTGGAACTGCGGGATCTGAAACATTCACTTCTTCATTCTTCCACTGGGGTGCGCGTTGTCCAGAGGCCCGCAGGGCCGCCCGCGGGCTATCGTGGTGGCGTGAGGATCGATCTGCACGCCCACTCGACGGTGTCCGACGGCACGGAGGCCCCGGCGGAACTCGTGGCGGCGGCGGTGGAGGCCGGCATCGACGTCCTCGCGATCACGGACCACGACTCGACCTCGGGCTGGCAGGAGGCGGCCGCTGCGGCGCGGCGCCTCGGGGTGGCCCTCGTGCCGGGGATGGAGGTCTCGTGCCGCACCCCCGAGGGCATCAGCGTCCACGTCCTGAGCTACCTGCACGATCCCGCCGACCCGGGCCTCCTCGAAGAGGTCACCAAGGCCCGGGACGCGCGACTCTCCCGCGCCGAGCACATGGTCTCGCTCCTGGCCGAGGACTACCCGCTCTCGTGGGACGACGTCACCAGGCACGTGGCCCCGGGAGCAACGGTGGGCCGGCCGCACATCGCCGATGCCCTGGTCGCGGCGGGCCTGGTTGGCGACCGGACCGAGGCGTTCGCCACGATCCTCTCCTCGCGCTCGCGGTACTTCGTGCAGCACTACGCGCCCGAGCCCGCGCTGGCGGTCTCCCTGATCCGTGCCGCCGGGGGAGTGCCGGTGTTCGCGCATCCGGTCGCGTCGGCGCGGGGACGCACGGTCGGCGAGCCCGTCTACCGCGCCATGATCGACGCCGGGCTGGCCGGGCTCGAGGTCTACCACCGGGACAACCCGGAGGACCGCCGCCCGTTCCTGCTCGGGCTGGCGGCCGAGCACGGCCTGTTCGTGACGGGCTCGTCCGACTACCACGGCACGGGCAAGCCCAACCGGCTCGGCGAGTTCACGACCACGCCCGAGGCGCTCGGCGAGATCGAGCGCCAGGGGCGCGGCACCGCCGTCGTGCGCTAGACGGTGCCCTCGGGAAGGACTGTCTCCTCGGGAAGCGCGACGACCCGTGCGGACGGGAGCCGTCCCGCCATGACCTCGACGGCCTGCGGGTTCGCATCGATGCACACGAACCGGCGGCCGAGGCGCTGGGCCACCGCACCGAGGGTGCCGGAGCCGGCGAAGAAGTCGAGGACCCAGTCGCCCGGGCGGCTCGACGCCGCCACCATGCGCCGCACGAGCCCCTCTGGCTTCTGCGTCGGGTAGCCCGTCTTCTCCCTCCCGGTGGGCGAGACGATGGTGTGCCACCACACGTCGGTGGGCAGCTTGCCGAGCTCGCGCTTCTCCGGCGTGACGAGGCCCGGAGCCATGTACGGCTCGCGGTCCACCTCGGCAGCGTCGAAGTGGTATCGGGCCGGGTCCTTGACGTAGACGAGCACGTTGTCGTGCTTCGTGGGCCACCGGCGCTTGGTCCGGGCGCCGTAGTCGTAGGCCCAGATGATCTCGTTGAGGAAGCAGTCCCGGCCGAAGATCGCATCCAGCATGACCTTGGCATAGTGCGCCTCGCGGTAGTCGAGGTGCAGGTACAGTGTGCCGTCCGGCGCGAGCAGCCTCCACGCCTCGACGAGTCGCGGCTCGAGGAACGCCCAGTAGTCGCTGAAGGCGTCGTCGTAGCGGTGCAGCGCGCCCTTGATGGTCTCGTAGCGCTGTCCGGAGAACCCGATGCGGTCCCCGGACGCGCTGCGCACCATGCTCAGTTCCTGCCGCTTCTGCGGGCGGCCGGTGTTGAACGGCGGGTCGATGTAGACCATCGTGAAGGAGCCCTCGGGCAGGCCCGGGAGCACTGCGGCGTTGTCGCCGTGGACCACGAGGTCCGGGCCGTCCGGGGACCACAGGTCCCCGGACGGCCCGGCGGGGGCGGCAGCCGCCACGGGGCCTACTCGGCCTCGGTGCGGGCGACCACCTCGCCATTGCGGCGGCGCGTGCGGCGGCGGCGCGCTGCCGCGACGCCGCGGTCCACAGAAGCGCCGTCGCCGGAGTCCGTGAGGTGGACCGCCAGGGCGGGCGACTCGAGGCGGGGCCGCGCCGACTCCGCAGACTTGGCGTTCCTGCCCTCGCTGCGGCCTTCCGTGCGGCCTTCGGCGCGGGCACCGGTGGTCTGGGCGCCGGCAGCCTCGGCCGCGCCCTCGGCCACGCCGCGACGACGGCGGCGGCGGCCGCCCTCGCTTCCGGCCTCACCGTTGCTGCTGGCCTCGGTGGCCTTCTCTGCCTTCTCTGCGCTGTGGCCCCTGCCGCCGCGGCGGCCGCGGCCCTCGGCGTCCTCGTGCCTGTCCTTGCCGCCGCGGGAGCGCTTCTTCCCTCCCGGCTCGCCCAGGTCCTCGAGCTTCTCGGCCGCGAGGCCCTCGAGCACGCGCTTGTTGCGCGGGAGACGGCCCTTGGTCCCTGCGGGGATGTCCAGGTCCGTGTAGAGGTGCGGCGAGGACGAGTACGTCTCCACCGGCTCCGGCACATCGAGGCCGAGCGCCTTGTTGATGAGCGTCCAGCGGGGGACGTCATCCCAGTCGACGAACGTGACGGCGGTGCCCTTGTGGCCCGCGCGGCCGGTGCGGCCCACGCGGTGGAGGTAGGCCTTCTCGTCTTCGGGGCACTGGAAGTTGATCACGTGCGTGACGTCTTCGACGTCGATGCCGCGGGCGGCGACGTCGGTGGCGACGAGGACGTCCACCTTGCCGTGGCGGAAGGCCCGCAGGGCCTGCTCGCGGGCGCCCTGGCCGAGGTCACCGTGGATTGCCGCGGCCGCAAAGCCGCGGTCGATGAGCTCCTCGGAGAGCTTCGCGGCGGTGCGCTTGGTCTTGGTGAAGATGATGGTCCGTCCGCGGCCCTGGGCCTGCAGGATCCGGGCCACGACCTCATCCTTGTCCAGCTGGTGCGCGCGGTAGATGACCTGGCGGATGTCCTTCTTGGTCACCGAGTCGTCGTTCGGGTCCGAGGCACGGATGTGCGTGGGCTGGGTCATGTAGCGGCGCGCCATCGCGACGACCGGGCCGGGCATCGTGGCCGAGAACAGGAGGGTCTGGCGGACCGCGGGGACAGCGCCCATGAGCGTCTCGACGTCCGGGAGGAAGCCGAGGTCGAGCATCTCGTCGGCCTCGTCGAGGACGATCATCCGGACGTTCTTGAGGTTGAGGTGGCGCTGGCGGTGCAGGTCGATGAGGCGGCCCGGGGTGCCGACCACCACCTCGACGCCCCGCTGGAGGGCCTCGATCTGCGGCTCGTAGGCGCGGCCGCCGTAGATGACCTCCACGCGCAGCGTGGTGCGCTTGCTGGCCGTCTGGAGGTCCTTGCTCACCTGGACCGCGAGCTCGCGGGTCGGGACCACCACGAGGGCCTGGGGCGCGCCCGGAACCGGGAGCTTGGCGTAGTCCGGGTGCTCGACCGGGAGCGTGCGCTGGAGCGCGGGGATGCCGAAGCCGAGCGTCTTGCCGGTGCCGGTCTTGGCCTGGCCGATGATGTCGTGGCCGGCGAGGGCAACCCCGAGGGTCATCGACTGGATCGGGAACGGATTCAGGATGCCCGCGTCCGCGAGGGACTGGGCGATCTCGGGGGCCACTCCGTAGTCGGAGAACGTCATCTGGCTCTCCCGGCGGACCGGGGCGTCGTTGGTGATGGTCTCCTCGGTCTCGATCGTCTCGGTTCCCGAGTCGTCGGTCAGGAGCTCATGCGTGTGGACTTCGTTCATAGGGAAGGGGTCCCTCTCCATCGGGGCCCGAGCGGGTCTCGCTCAACAGAGCGCCACAGCCATGAGTGCGTGGGGCATCTGGAGCAGGAGCGCGCGCCGGCCATCCAGCGGAAGCCGATCGCGGGCTATCAAGGTGCCGGCACCGGCCGGCGGGTGAAAAGAGGATCGCATCAGGACGATCGGGCATCCAATAACTCTCCAACGATACCGCGCCGCCGCGTGATCCGCGGAATCGGGGACTCAACACGCCCGGGCAGCGGCCGCCAGAAACGGGCAAACCCTGTGCTCAGGCCAGCTCGAACAGCACCTTCCGCGCTCTCACGTCGGCCAGGACCAGCCGTACCCGCACGGTCGTCCCCGACTCCATCTCGCCCTCGCACCGCGCCGTCACGGGCGGGTCGGCGAGCTGGACGGTGCCGAACGGCCGGGCGTGGGCGGGCTCCTGCCCGTTCTGGGAGCTCGCGATCCGGTCGAGCGGCTGGTCGGGCCGGCCGTTGCGCGGCACAGCCGGGCTCCCGGAGGCGGGCTTGGAGCCCGAGACCACGACGGCGTCGAACTCCTGCCCCACCGCAGTGACGAGCAGGGCCGCCTCGACGAGGTCGAGCGAAGCCCGCTCCACCCGCGCCGCGAGCTGGTCCGAGGCAGCCATGAGGGCAGGCAGCCGGGGGAGGGCCACCCGCACCCACTCCGGCACGTCGCGCCCGTTCGCGAGCGCTTCGCAGAGCACGAGCACGAACCGGTCCACGAGCCTGCGCAGCGGCGCGGTCGTGTGCGTGTAGGGCGCCGCAATGGCGGCCTGGGGGTGCGCGGCGGGCACGTCGCCGTCGAACGGTGTGTAGGCCGCGCCGCGGAAGAGGGCCGCCGCGGCGTGCAGGATCGCGAGGTGGCGGGGCTGGGCGGCGTCGAGCGTGCGCAGGTACTCGCCGTAGGGGACGGAGCCGTCCCAGGGGGCGCCGAGCGCCTGGGTCTGGCGGCGGAAGTGCCGCAGCGACTTCTCGTCCGGCCCGGGCATGGTGCGCAGGATCCCGATCCGGCCCTCGATCATCAGGCTCGCCGCGGCCATGCCGGTCATGAGGGAGATCTGGGCGTTCCAGTCCTCGACGGGCCGCGGCCCCCGCGTGTCGATCCGGTAGCCGCCGTCCTCTGCCGGGACGATCTCCTGCTCCGGCAGGTTCAGGCTCGCACCCCCGCGGCGGCGCTCGAGCTCGACCCGCTTCAGGCCCACCTCGCGCAGCAGCAGGAGCGGCTCGGCGGCGGTCCCGGCGTCGAGCTGCTCCTGCACCTCCGCGTAGTTCAGCTTCGCCCGGCTGCGCACCGTGGCACGGGCGAGGCCGACGCCGGCCACCTCGCCGTCCGCGTCGAGGCTGAAGTCCCACACGAACGCGCCGCGGACCTCGTCCGCGAGGAGGCTGCCGGCGTCGTCCGAGATGTCGTGGGGATGCAGCGGCACTTTGGCGTCCGCGGCGTAGATCGTCTGGCCGCGGCGGCGCGTCTCGGCGTCGAGCGGACCGTCCGGCCGGACGAATGCGGGGACATCCGCGATCGCGTAGCGGACCCGGTACCCCGCGGCGTCGCGCTCGATGTGGACGGCCTGGTCCAGGTCGGTGGACGTGGGCGGATCGATCGTGACGAACTCGATCCCGGTCGCGTCCTCCGCGGGCAGGGTGAGGGCGGCGATGGCCGCCTCGGCGTCGGCGAGCGCCTCGGCGGGATAGGCGTCGGCGAGCTTGAACTCCTCCCGCAGGGCGGCGAACGCCGCTGCGAGCGCGGTGCCGCTGGCCTCTGCCTTCTCCCAGGCCGAGGGGCCGGCCGGCTTCGGGGTCAGCGGGTGGTGCGCCATGGCCGCCAGCCTAGTCCCGACTGTCCTTCCTCGTCCCGACTACCCCTCGTGGAGCCCGAAGCGCCGCGGGTGGGCGGGGAAGACCCCCAGGATGCGCAGCTGCGTCGAGAAGAACTCGAGCTCCTCGAGTGCCCGGGCGAGCGCCGGCTCGTCGGGGTGGCCCTCGACGTCCACCATGAACATGGTCGCCGCGAACCGGCCCTCGACCATGTAGCTCTCGAGCCGGGTCATGTTGACCCCGTTGGTCGCGAACCCGCCGAGCGCCTTGTAGAGGGCTGCGGGGATGTTGCGGACCCGGAACACGAAGCTCGTCACGTACTGGGAGCCGTCGGCCTGCGGGTAGTCGCGCGGCGGGGCGAGGACCACGAAGCGCGTGGTGTTGTGCTGCTGGTCCTCGATGTCGCTCGCGAGGACGGTGAGCCCGTACCGCTCGGCCGCGAGCGGCGGGGCGATGGACAGCTTGGCCGGGTCAGCCCATTCGGCGACCTCGCGCGCGGAGCCGGCGGTGTCGCCCGCGACCACCGGGGTGAGGCCGTGCTCCCGGATGAACCCGCGGCACTGCGCGAGCGCGTGCACGTGGGAGTGCACCTCCCGCGCGCCCTCGATCGTCGCCCCGGGGACGCCGAGGAGGCTGAAGCGGATGCGGAGGAAGTGCTCGCCGACGATCTGCAGGGGGGTGTCCGGCAGGAGCAGGTGGATGTCCGCGACGCGTCCGGCGACGGTGTTGTCGATCGGGATCATCGCGAGGTCGGCCTCACCGCCGGTGACAGCCGCGAACGCGTCCTCGAACGTCGCGCACGCAAGGGTGGCGGCGTCCGGGTAGGCCTCGAGGGCTGCCATGTGGGAATTGGCACCGGGCTCGCCCTGGTACGCGATCGTCGTCATGCGAGGGGTGCGGCGGGGGCGAGGCTGGGGAGTTCGGCGCGGAGGCGGGCTGCCGCGTCGGCGGGGTCGTCGGCGTCGGTGATCGCGCGGACGACGACGACGCGGCTCGCGCCCGCCTCGACGACCTGCCCCACGTTCTGGTGGTCGATGCCGCCGATGGCGAACCACGGCAGCACCGTGCGGCCGGCCTCGAGCGCTTCGCGGGTGCGGCGCGCCGCGTGCTCGACGATCCCGAGGCCGACGGCGGCCCGGCCCGGCTTGGTGGGAGTGGCCCACAGCGGGCCCGTGCAGAAGTAGTCGAGGCGCGCCCCGGCGGACGCTTCGGGGCTCTGCGCATGGGCGAGGGCGGCGTCGACGAGCTCGGGGGAGTTGGTGGACAGGCCCACGAGCACGGACGGGTCCACGACGCGGCGGATCGCCGGGAGCGGGAGGTCCTTCTGGCCGACGTGGAACACCGGCGCCCCGGAGAGCAGGGCGATGTCCGCCCGGTCGTTCACGGCCCACAGCTTCCCGTGCCGCTCGGCGACGGCGCGCAGGACCTCGAGGTGCTCGAGCTCCTCGGCGGCCTCGATCTGCTTGTCGCGCAGCTGGATGATGTCCACGCCGCCGGAGAAGGCGGCGTCCAGGAAGGACTCGAAGTCGCCGCGGTCCCTGCGGGCATCGGTGCACACGTACAGCTGGGCGTCGGCGAGGAGCATGGAACTAGACTAGTGCCCAGTACTGCGGGAGCCCGCCAGTGTGAACTGCGCCCGGGCTGAGAGGGCCAGAGCCGACCGCTGCACCTGATCCGGGTCATGCCGGCGGAGGGAAGGAACCATGGAGAGCACGGACGCGCCCGCGGCGGTGCGCATCCAGGGCGCGGTGGCCGACGTCATCGTCATCGGGGCCGGGGTGGTCGGCCTGGGCATCGCCTGGGAGGCCGCGCGCGCAGGCCGCCGCGTGACGGTCGTGGACCCCGCGCCCGGCACCGGCGCGAGCTACGCGGCCGCGGGCATGCTCGCCGCGGTCAGCGAGTACCACTACCAGGAGGAGGACCTCCTCGCCCTCACGCTCGACTCCGCCCAGCGGTGGCCGCAGTTCGCCGCCTCAGCCGGCCCCGACTGCGGCTATCTGGCCACCCCCACGCTGTGCCTCGCTGCCGACGCCGCCGACCGACAGGCGTTCGCCGACCTCAGGGCCGCCCAGGAGGCGCACGGCCTCGCCGTCCAGGCCCTCACCGTCCGTGAGGCGCGGAAGGCCGAGCCGCTGCTGGCGCCGGGCGTGGCCGGAGCCTTCACGATCGAGGCCGACCACCAGGTCGATCCCCGGCGGCTCGTCGCGGCCCTGCTCCGCCGCCTCGGCGAGGACGCCCTCGTGCCGGCCCGCGCGGCCTCGCTCGCGTGGGACGCCGGGCGGGTGGCTGGCGTGGTGCTCGAGGACGGCCGCGAGCTGCGCGCCGCCGAGACGATCGTGGCCAACGGGCTGGGCGCACGCGACCTCGGCGGCCTCCCGGTGGCCCTCCCGCTGCGGCCCGTCTACGGGGACATCCTGCGTCTGCGGGTGCCCGAGGCCCTCCGCCCGCTCGTCACGGCGACCGTCCGCGGGCTCGTGCGGGGGCGCCCCGTGTACCTGGTCCCGCGCGAGGACGGGACCGTGGTGATCGGCGCGACCCAGCGCGAGGACGGCTCCGATGCCGTCTCCGCCGGCGGGGTCTACGAGCTGTTGCGCGACGCCCAGGCCCTCGTGCCGGCCGTCGCCGAGCTGGAGCTGACCGAGATCACCGCCCGCGCACGCCCCGGCACCCCGGACAATGCGCCCCTGCTCGGGCGGGTCGGAGACGTGCCCGGACTCATTGTGGCCACCGGGTTCTTCCGCCACGGCGTGCTCCTCACGCCCGCCGCGGCCGAGGTGTGCCGCGCGCTCCTCGAGGGGCGCGCCGACCCCCGCTGGGATGCGTTCCGGCCCGACAGATTCGCCTCGCAGCCCGCGAGGATCCCGGCCGCCTCGGCGGCAGAGAGAGGAGGCAGCTGATGCAGGCGACAGACCGCATCACCGTCAACGGCGAACCGCGGGAGCTCCCGCAGCCCTCCACCGTGCTGGCCCTCGTGTCCGCCACGACGGGCCGGGCCCTGGGGGACAACGGCAGGCCGGCCGACGGCGGCCGCCTCGGCGTCGCCGTCGCCCTCAATTCCGAGGTGGTGCCCCGCGGAAGCTGGGCGACCACCGCGCTCGCGGCGGGCGACGCCGTCGAGCTCGTCACAGCGATGCAGGGAGGCTGAGATGACGCAGGCACACATCGAGCACGGGAGCACGGCGCTCACCGACGACCCGTTCGTGGTGGACGGGGTGCCCCTGGGCTCGCGGCTCATCATGGGCACCGGCGGGGCGCCCAGCCTCGACGGGCTGGGGGAGGCGCTGGAGGCGTCCGGCACCCAGCTGACCACCGTGGCGATGCGCCGCTACTCGCCCGCCGAGCAGGGTTCCCTCTTCCAGCTGCTCGTGGAGCGGGGGATCCGCGTCCTGCCGAACACCGCCGGGTGCTTCACGGCGCGCGACGCCGTGCTCACGGCCGAACTGGCCCGCGAGGCGCTCGAGACCGACTGGGTCAAGCTCGAGGTCATCGCGGACGAGACCACGCTGCTTCCCGATCCGATCGAGCTCGCCGATGCGACCGAGCAGCTCGTGGGCCGCGGCTTCAAGGTGTTCGCGTACACCAACGACGATCCCGTGCTCGCACGACGGCTCGAGCAGCTGGGTGCGGTGGCCGTGATGCCCCTCGGGGCTCCGATCGGGACCGGCCTGGGCATCCTCAACCCCCACAACATCGAGCTCATCGTGGCCCGTGCCGGCGTCCCGGTGGTCCTCGATGCGGGCATCGGGACCGCCTCCGACGCCGCGCTCGCCATGGAACTCGGGTGCGACGCCGTGCTCCTGGCCACCGCGGTGACCCGGGCGCAGGACCCCGTCCGCATGGCCATGGCCTTCCGCCACGCGGTCGCGGCCGGGCGGCTTGCCTCGAAGGCCGGCCGCATCCCCAGGCGCGAGCACGCCCTGGCCTCGAGCCCGATGGAGGGGCGCGCGCAGTTCCTCTGAGCAGTTCCGCCGGACGGCTGCCGGGCCTACCCTGACTTCCATGGCACGCGAGCCGTTGACCGAGGAACAGATCCGGGACGAGCTGGGACGCCTCACTGACTGGTGCCATGTAAACGGTGCTCTGGCCACCGTGTACAGGCTGCCCAGCTCCGCGGAGGCGCTCGCGCTCATCGCCGCGGTCGGTGAGGTCGCCGAGGAACTCAACCACCACCCGGACTTGGACTGGCGCTACAACCGCGTCATCCTGCGCTTCAGCAGTCACGACGCCGGCTCGGTGGTCACTGCGCGCGACGTTGAGGCTGCGCACCGGTGCACGCTCCGCGCGGCGGCGCTCGACGCCGTCGCCCAACCCGAACGGCTCCCGCACGGCCCGGGCGCCGCGTAGGCGCGCGTGCCCCGCGCTCAGAACGGCGGCGACTGCTCTGGCGCCCTGGACTCTGGCGCCCCTGACTCTGGCACCCCTGACCCCGGCGGAGGCGCCGGGGGTGGTCGGTCGGTGGTTCTGGGGGCGAGGACGTGGTCGCGTTCGAGGGGTTCGGCCGGGAGTGCCCGGCCGAGGAACGTGGTCCAGATCAGTGGGGGCGCGGGCGTGCCTGTGCCTTCTGCGCCATCGGCGTCCTCGGTGGTCCGCTCGCGGACGAGGCGGTGGAGGGCGAGGGATTTGAGGGCGTGGTGTCGCGGACACAGGAGGGCGAGGTTGGCCGCACGTCGTTAATATGACCCCATGACACCGCCGCCGCGTTCCGCCGCGATCTATGCCCGCATCTCCTCCGATCAGACCGGTGAGGGTCTCGGGGTTCAGCGGCAGCTTGAGGACTGCCGCAAACTTGCAGCCGAGCGCGGCTGGGTCGTGGGCGAGGAGTACGTGGACAACGACATCAGCGCCTTCAAGGGCAAGGTCCGGCCGGAGTACAAGCGCATGCTGGACGATCTCGCCTCGGGTATGCGCGACGGTGTGGTGACCTACAACCTGGACAGGCTCACCCGGCAGCCGATTGAGCTCGAGCAGTTCGCCCAGCTGTGTGAACAGGTGGGGGTCTCACAGCTGGCGACCGTGACGGCGGATATCGACATGGGCAGCGATGACGGGCTGTTCGTGGCCCGTATCTTCGCCGCGTTCGCCGCGAAGGAGTCGGCCCGGAAATCCGCGCGCGTCCGGCGTAAGGCGCTTCAACTGGCGGAGCAGGGAATGCCGCATGGCGGCCCGCTGCGTCCGTTCGGTTTCGAGGAAGACAAAGTGACGGTGCGGGCGGAAGAGGCAGCGGTTATCAAGGCGCTCGTGGCTCGGTTCTTGGCCGGGGAGTCGGTGCGGTCTCTATGTATGTGGCTGAACGAAGAAGGCGTCACTACGGTCGCGGGTGGGCCGTGGCAGACCACCACCATGAGGCAGGTGCTGCGTTCTGCGCGGATCGCTGGCCTGCGGGAGCACAAGGGGCAGGTTTCAGCCCCAGCGGTATGGGCGGCGATCATCACGCCGGAACAGCGCCAGCAGGTGCTGAACCGGATGGAGGCCAAACGGGTTTCGGGCACCCGCGCTCTGCGTAGCTACTTGCTCTCGGGGCTGCTGCGCTGTGGCAAGTGCGGGAACAAGCTGTATTCCTCGCGGCGTGCGGAGACTCGTCGTTACGTGTGCCAATCCGGCCCCGACCACGGCGGCTGCGGACGACTCACGGTGGTCGCAGCCCCCGTTGAGGAGTGGATCAGCGCCGCTGTGCTGCATCGCCTCGACACCCCCGAGCTCGCCGACGCCCTGGCCGGACGCCGGGCCGCGGACGAGAGGCAGGCAACGATTCTGGCCGAGCTGGAAGCAGACAGGGACCAGCTGGCCGAGCTGGCGCGCATGTTTGGTTCCCGGGAGCTGCGAATGGACGAGTGGAAGGCGGCCCGCGAGCCGATCGAGGCCCGTATCCGACGGGCCGAGCAGAACCTTGGGCGCCTGACCGGGACGAGCCAGCTCGACGGCCTCGTCGGCGCTGGGCAGCAGCTGCGCGAGAGGTGGGGAGGGCTGAACCTCGAACGGCAGGCAGCGATCGTGAAAGCCGTCCTGGACTACGCGACCGTACGGCCGGGGACGCCGGGGGCGAGGGCGCTGGATCCGGCCCGGCTCGTGCCCGTGTGGCGGCTGTGAGCGCGGCGCGGTGCTCCGGCCGCTGCCGCGTCCGTCCGCTCCGGGACCGCGCCCAACAGGACACCGACGCGGCCAAGGACCCCGGGATCGGTTACCCGCTCAGGAACCCCCTGAGCATGGCAGGACTGAGCGACCCACGCTGCGAGTGCTTCTGGATCGACCATCACAAGCCCCACTGAGCCCAGATCGCAGGAACCCCGGCCCACTCCTGCATATCGTTCGAGGACCAGCGCCTCTCGGGGAGGGAGCCCAAGAACTCGGAGGCCTGCCCCAGGACATCCACAGCCGAGGTTCCGCTCAGATGCAGGGAGGCGGGCTGGAAGCCTTGGGCGACGTCATAGCGGTGCCGCCCGAGGTCTCGGGACTGGGGGTCTGTGAAGGTCTTGACGACGTACTTGGACAGGTAGCCGGCCGCCCGCCGCGCCTCCGAAAGCTTTCCCGAGCCGACCGGCAGGTCACCGAGGAGCTTGATGTGCACGAAGCCCCGCCCCCAAGACTTCTCGATGACTGAGCGATTCACGTACCGGCCGACGGCGAAGTGCGCGTGCAGCCCATGCCCGGTCTTGTGCCACTCCGGAACCCAGGCGTAGGGGAAGGCCTCCCCGCCCAGATGGCCTCTGAGGGTCCGGAAGAACTCGCCCAGGTGAGCTCGCAGGGCTTTGGGGTCGTGGCACCCGCCCCCGGCGTAGGTGAGGGTGCCCAGACGGTTGAGCCGGTTCGCGGCGCAGTAGCGGCGGAGCCTGCGACGCGCACGGCGGCCAGCCTCTTCTGCGGCACGGGTTGGGTCGGCACCGGAGCCCTTTGGGACCGGGACACGGTCGGGCCGATCTGAGGAGCGGAAGCACCCGCCACCTTCGGCGGCTTCGGGGTAGAGGACGAACGACCAGCCTGCGTCCGGGCGGGCGAGGGCGGATAGGGACGGCGATAGGGGAGCGGAAGGCATCGGAGAACCTCGGGGAGACGACTCGGCATGGAATCGCCTAGGCCGCGGATTCATCCGAAGGACGACAATCTGGGAATACGTGGCCTAAGCATCCGGTCTCGCTCCGGACGGGCCCACATCTCGTCACCCTGAGCGATTCTCTGGACGCGGGCCTGCCACGCTGCTCGGCTCCCAGGAAGCCACCAAATTACCAAGTCATGGGGCCCTGGGCGGGTTCAGCCCCAACGCCCCGCAGGGCGTGCGCTCATCATGGCACACGAACTACAGCAGTGTCATTACCCCTTGTTCAGGGCCCCATCCGTCGTGGTCGCCACGAGAGCTTTGGACGACGGAGAGCGGTGCGGCGAACGTTCGCGGATGCCGTCACGTTCCTGCTCTGGCTGCGACCGGCGGCAAGCCGCCTCAAAACGGGGCGGGCGCAGTCCGGGAAGGGTGTCCCTCGCGCTCGCGTCTACCGTCTGAAGGTCACCGGATGAGTCCCCGAGTTATGTTGCTACTTCAAGTGAAGAGCGCGGCTTCGCCGCGCCCGCCACGGCATCCTCCGAGGAAGGATCACCAGGGCGGCATCTTGAACAGTCGACCCTCTTCACCCTCGTCGTGCAAAGTCAATACCACTTCGGTGCGCCGCAGGGCTGAGTCCGACGAGTCCAGGGTATCTGGCAGATCACTATTCAGGGCCGAGATGATCGGCTGGATGCCGAATGCGGCATACTGGCGAAACACCCCAATGAGATTTCGCCTCTTCCGCGGTTCAAGCTGTTCCAATGCTCCGTCATGATAAACAAATCTTGCGAAGGGGACATCGGTGTAAGCACGTAGCATAGCGAGATCGAAAGCAATGCACATCAGCTTCTTATATGACGTGCCGCGATCTTCGCTCGTGGCAGCACCCGAACTGCCGACGAACTCGGCCACAAAGTCCAGGCCGCCTTGGCTGTTCATCTTGATAGCGATGATGGCGTGGTGTCCAAGCACATCGTGAATGATCTCACTGAAATACTGTCGAAGCTTACCGAATCGCGTGGTTTCATCGCGGCTCATCTGCTCAATTTGCTCTTCAACAGAGCTCTGCAGGTGACCGTATGCCTCTGCCGCTGAGCGCTGCTCTCGACGCAACTCCGCCAAGCGGGTGGCGGCATCCCTCCTCGTCTCCAGCACATTCAACTCTGCTTGAACCTGCGCAAGGTCCCGCCCGAGATCCTTATATTTCGCCAGAGACTCAGACTCGCGAAGGAATTCGAGCGACCTTGCTCGTATCGAATTTTGCTCATGAAGTTCCGGGTCAATAGCCGCGAGACGCGCGCGCGTATTTACAGCCTGTTCCTCCAAGGCAGCGCGTCTTTCTTGGGTGATCGCCTTGTTGAACTCAATCAGCTGCTCAAAACTCTTCTTTAATTGATCACTGAACAGAACGCCTGCTTGGCGAAATAAATCCGCCGCTTCATCAGGCCGAAATATGATCTGGTCTTCATGAAGTGACTCGGTGAGGCGTTGAACAAGCTGGGTAAGCTGATATTTTTCCTCATTGAGTCGCTTTATAGAAAGCTCGACGTCCTCGACAATTTCAGTGGTAACCCGCCGGTCCTCCTCCTCAAAATTAAATGAGTCCAGCGTGGCGGCAAGCGACTCCACATCCCGCCTCTTCACAGAAATTAGACCATCGAGCACCGAAGGATCAGCTTCATTGCCGCCCCACTCGTCGGTGAGGGTCTGTAGACGGTTCGTGATGCTTGCCAGGTCATCGCGCTTTCCGTAAAGGTCTATGACCGGTTCTGCCTCCAAGCCGAGCAGGTGGGCCACGAAGGGTTTCCAGTCCCTGTGCTTTCCCGAAAACTTGCGTAGCTGGAACACGTCCTGGTAGTCGGCCTGAGAACGGATCAGGTATCCCGCCAGCATCCGAAAGCCCCACGGTTGTAGAACGCGGAAGCCGAGGATACCGTCCAATATTTTCTTGGCGCGGTCAAACGCCACTGCCACATGGTCCCAGGAGGCTGCCTCCGGGAGATTTTTGCGCTCAATTGATTCTGGTGTCCGCAGGAAGTCAATTTTTGACCCCGGGTTCACAGGACGAGCGATGGTCAAGAATGTGCCATCGTCAAGCTGGAGCTCGAGGTAGAAGGTGAAGTCAGCAAATCGAGTCTCATGTCGGTAGAGAAAGAGGCTCGGCGACTTGCCCTTCAAGAGACAAAAATCGATCAGAGTACCGACAGTGGTTTTTCCGAGATTGTGAGTGTCAAGTTCTCGATTGGCGGGAACTCGAATTTCTGCGTAGACGACCGAAAGTCCTTCACGGAACGCGATTGGCTCGAACTCTGGCCTATTGGAGTACAGCTTAGAGAGTTTCATCACGCCCCACGTATTCGAACGAGTCGATGGTCGGCCGGTATTCGACAACGCCGAGGATGTACAAGAAGTCTAGCGCCGGAGTGAACAAGAAGTCGGCATCTCGCAGGCGTTCCCTGAGGCGCGCTCTCAGTTCATCATATGAAAGTAGCCGTTCCTGTATTAGCGCCCCAAGAAGATCGGTCGCCGCGGCGACCACTGTCTCATCCGGGTGCGAATGTTTGTTAGGCGTCAGCATCTGCAGTCTCGCCGATGTCGCAATGCCAGTACATGTAGAATAGCATCGCTCTTAGCAGCCTTCGGTTGCGGGCAAGGACGCTGTCACGCCTTACCAATATGTCGACGAGGTAGTTGAAGAGGCTGTCGAAAGTCTGAAAGTCACTACGCTTCGCGACGATCTTGAGCTGGAATTCCTCGACGGCAGCTTCGTAGTAGCGCAAGCTCGTGGTGTTGGCGGGGCTTGCAAGAAATCTCTCTATCTCGGGTGTGTATACCAAGTACCGGTCTGCGAGCGTCCGAGCGAACGTCTCGGACATGTTGTTGACCGTATTTTTCTGACGGTAGGAGATTCGATCTACGATGGAGGCGTCAAGTGGGGGCAAGGGAGCACTGAGTTCTTCGGCTATTGCGAGGATGATTTCCGCCAAATCAAAGCTGTTCACCAGCAATGGGCCGTCTAACGGATCAATCCGCGCCAACGATGGAAGGTCAGGAAACTCGCGTAGGAGTTCGTCGAGGTATTCTACGCCTGCAAGAAAGATTCGGTTGCGGTCCATTCCGGAACCCTCCGCAATCTTGTCCATTATTCGCGGGGCAACCACCCCTCCGAGGCGTCTGTTGCTGAAGAGTACATAGTTATCTAGCTCGCCTTGATCGACCAGGCTCTTTATGCGCGGTATTTCCTTACTCAGAACGGCGGTTTCGGAGTTGCCGTTGAAGTCCGCATCGCTGTAGTGAGCGTTCACTGCATTTGTATGCTTGGCTTGGAAGACTGTTACGCCTGTCCAAGGCTCACGGGTACTCGGAAATTGTTCCGCTGTTCCCTCGAACCGCGCATCGCGGCCGCCATCCGGTCCCGCAGCAAAGGACTGGACACCCCGTCCAAACAGCTTGCGTGAACACTGCACCACTAGACGCTCAAATTGGCTGTCGTCGAGGTCTTCATACGGATACGACACATGGGCACTTTACCTTCTCCAGGCCGGTCATCACTGCGAGCACGGCTCGCCCCCCAAGCGTGGCGTCTGCAGAGGAATGAGGACGGCTTTACGGCGTGCGAGGTTGGCCGCGTCGGTCGTGCCCCCGTCCTGCCACTCCGTCGTGTGGTCGGCCTCGGCGGTGCGCGCGGGGCGGGTGCAGCCGGGGACGCGGCAGCCGCCGTCGCGGTATTCGAGGAAGCGCCGCAGCCCTGCCGGAGGCCGGTAGGCGGTGCGGCCGAGGGCCAGGGGCGTGCCGTCGGCATCGGTGAAGAGCCGCTGCCAGGTGGGTGCGGCGGCGGCGAGGGCACGGGCGGTGGCCGGGTCGATCGGCCCCTGGCCGTCCAGGAGCGCGGGGGCGTCCGAGGCGCCGAGGGCGACCGCGGCCGGGATGTGGACGACGATCTCAGCCTTGACCCCGGCGAGCAGCTCCTCCGGGAACGGCACTGTGGCCGGCGACTCCGCGGCCGGCCCCTGCCGATCGGTACTGACGCTGTCCATGAGCACGAGGTGGGCCAAGGCGTCCGCGCGGAGCTGGGCGAGGGTCCGCCCGTCCTGGCGGTCGCGGTGGTCACCGGCGCGGGCCCGAGTGGTGCGGGCGAGGGCGTCGAGGCGCCCGTACATCCCGGCGGCGGTCTCGGCGGGGAGGAGCGCGGACAGAGTGCACAGGCCGTCGTCTTCGGGCTGGAGCCACACGCGGCGGTCCTCGCGCGCCCCGGTGCGGCGGTGGGCGATGGAGTCAGGGTGGAGGCGCTCGCGCAGCTCGCGGGCGAGGGTGCGGAACTCCCCGGGGGTGCGCAGGCGGCCCTTGCGGGTGCGGACGCGGGAGAGGGCCTCGAGGGCGAAGGGCTCGGCCGCCCGCTCGGGGAGAGTGGCGGCCTGGTCAATGAGCGCGCGGGCATGGGCCTCGGTGATGTCCCCGGAGGCGAGGGCCTCGTGCACGGCCGGGTGGGCGTTGACCAGGGCGGTGGAGAAGCTCAGGGCGCGGGCGGCGGCGTGCTCGGACGTGCCCTGCAGGGCCGCGAGCTCGGAGACTGCGACGGCGTGCGCGATGTTCCCGCCGAGGCGCGTGGGCTGGCCGTGGCGGCCTTCCAAGGGCTCCTCGGCGATCTCTGCGGCGAGCCGGTCGACCAGCACCGCGCGGAGGGCAGCGCTGTAGGCGTCGAAGTCGGCCAGGGCCTGCAGCGCCCGCGCAGTCCCTCCTGGGCCGGCTAGGGCCTCGGCGGCCAGTTCCAGGCCGCCGGCCAAGACATCGGGGAAACGCGACGCGAAAGACAACTCCTCGACCGCACCCACCGCGCCACCCCCCACCGCCCGTTCGGCCGACCACCTTCATTCGAAGATATGTTCTAATTCTATCGTCTCGAGGGATGCACGTCCATGGTCGGGGGGCAATGCCACGTGGTGCAGGCCCGGTTCGGCTAGTCCGGAGGGCCCACGCCGCGCCGCATGAAGAGGCGCGGCCAGCGGGTCAGCCCGAGCGATTCTTCCTCGGCGCGGATCCGCACGAGTCCCGGGCCCAAGGCCGGGGCGTGGATCGCGCGGAAGCCGAGGCGCCGGTAGTACGGCGCGTTCCAGGGCACTGAGGCGAACGTCGAGAGCGTCAGGGCCGGGACGCCATGGCCCTCCGCCCACCGAGAAGCGTGGTCCAGCAGCGCCCGGCCCACGCCCCGGCGTGAGTGCCCCGGGTGCACCGACACCTGCTCGATGTGCAGGCAGCCGTCGACGAGCCGCGCAAGGAGGTATGCCACGGGAGCGTTCCGATCCTCGACCGCGACCCATGCCAGCCCCTCGCGCTGGAACCGGCGGAGCGCGTCGAGCGAGGGCGGGTGGTCGTCGGCGATCTCGGCCATGCCGAGGCCCCGGAAGGCCTCGCCGGCCGCCCCCTCGATGTCCTGGAGGGCCTGCAGGTCGTCGCCACGGACCGGACGGATGCGCATTCCTCCATCATGGCCCGGACCCAGCATCGGCTGGCCCCGGGGCAGAGAGAAGGCGCGGACGACGGCGGGTGGTGACCACCCGCCGTCGTCCGCGCCTTCGCGGAGCCGGTTCAGCCCCGCCGGAGGATCTCCGTGAGGGTCATG
This sequence comes from Sinomonas soli, assembly GCF_054782415.1. NCBI lineage: Bacteria > Bacillati > Actinomycetota > Actinomycetes > Micrococcales > Micrococcaceae > Sinomonas > Sinomonas soli. The sequence goes on from NZ_BAAGSN010000004.1 coordinate 230,954, forward strand.
ACGTCGCGCCCCGTGCGGCGGCGGCCCAGGATCAGCGGCACGCAGACCGCCGCGGCGATCCCGACCGCCATGGGAAGCACCCACGGCATCCACGTCAGGCCCGCGATGTAGCCTGTGCCCGCGAGGATGAGGATGATCCACACCAGGCAGGCAGCGGCAACAGCAGCGCCGACCGGGAGCATGATCCCGTAGGCCTCGTGGTGGCGGTCGACGGCCCAGGCGATGAAGCCCGCGGCAGCCACCACGAGGATCACGATGACGAGCGACCAGACCGTCTCCACAGGATCAGAGGGCGCCGAAGCCCACGCGGCGCGGCTCCTGCGCGCCGAGCTCCACGTAGCCGATGACGCCGGACGGCACGATCACCTGTCGGCCCTTCTCGTCTTCGAGCCGCAGCTGCTTGCCGTCAGCCAGGGCCTCGGCGACGAGCTTTGCGACCTCGTCCGCGTCCTTGGTCGACTCGAGGACGATCTCGCGGCCGATGTTCTGGATGCCGATCTTGATTTCCACGTGACTCCTTGTGTCGGTGAAGGCTGAAACGGAACCGGACCGGCACACCGGCCGGGCGACGGTTCCCTATGAGTACCTTAGGCCTCTTTGGGGAAGCGCGAGATCCCCTTCCACACGAGCCGCGACACGAGGTCGGCCGCCACGTCGATGTCGAGGGAGGACGACTTCTCGAGCCAGTACCTCGCGCTCACCTGGGCCAGCCCCGCGAGGCCGCGGCCGAGGAGCTGGGCCTCGAGCAGCGGGAGCTTGGTGTCCGAGGCGATGACCTCGGCGATGGCCTCCGAGAATCCCCGGTTGAACGTCTCGAGGCGCGAGGCCACGTCCGGGTCGTTGACGAGGTCCGACTGGAAGACGAGGCGGTGGGCCTGGTCGTCGGCGGCGATGAAGTCGAAGTAGGCGCGGATCACCGCGTTGACGCGTTCGCGGTTGTCAGTGGTGGAATCCAGCGCGGCCCGCATGAGCTCGGTGAGCGTGCCCAGATGGCTGTCCAGCAGGGCGATGTACAGGTCCCGCTTCGACGGGAAATGCTGGTACAGGACGGGCTTGCTGACCTGGGCGGTCTCGGCGATCTCGTCCATGGCGGCTCCGTGGTAGCCGTTGGCCGCGAAGACCTCGAGGGCGGCTGACAGGAGCTGGGCACGCCGCTCGTCGCGTGGCATTCGGGGCGAGCGCGGGGTCGTGGCTCGCGGTTCGGTACTCACTTCAGACGCCTTTCCGGGGGCTCGGGCCTGTGGAGCGTGGCCCAAACGGTAGTCCCACTCTACCCGGCGGTCATCACCCAGCGCCGAATCCGTGACCGTTCCACCGCTCGGGCGTGGCTGGGTGCGCACCCGGGATCGGGCCTAGATTGGAGCCATGGCCACCTCGCAGTCACCGATCCTTCCACCGCTCGTCGAGCCGGCCGCGGAGCTCACCCCCGAGGAAGTGCAGCGCTACTCGCGCCACGTGATCATCCCGGAGATCGGCGAGATCGGGCAGCGGCGCCTCAAGAACGCCAGGGTCCTCGTGATGGGGGCCGGGGGGCTGGGCTCGCCCGCGTTGCTCTACCTCGCCGCCGCCGGTGTGGGGACCCTCGGGATCGTCGACGACGACACCGTCGAGCTGTCCAACCTGCAGCGCCAGGTCATCCACGGCGTCTCCGGGGTGGGCCGCCCCAAGGCCGAATCGGCGCGGGACGCCATCCTCGAGCTCAACCCCCACGTGGACGTGCGCCTCCACGAGGTCCACCTCGACTCCTCGAACGCCCTCGAGGTCTTCGCCGACTACGACCTCATCCTCGACGGCACCGACAACTTCGCGACGCGCTACCTCGTGAACGACGCCGCCGCGATCCTCGGCAAGCCCTATGTCTGGGGCTCGATCTTCCGCTTCGACGGACAGGTGAGCGTGTTCTGGGCCGAGCATGGGCCGACCTACCGCGACGTCTTCCCCGAGCCCCCGCCCGCCGGCTCGGTGCCCTCCTGCGGCGAGGGCGGCGTGTTCGGCATGCTGTGCGCCGCGATCGGCGCCTCCATGGTCACCGAGGCCGTCAAGCTCATCACCGGGGTCGGCACGACGCTCCTCGGGCGTGTCCAGCTCTACGACGCGCTCACCGCGACATGGCGCGAGATCCGGGTCGCGAAGGACCCTGACGCCGCACCGGTCACCGAGCTGACGGACTACGAGGCCTTCTGCGGGGTCGCGCCCGCCGCCGACCCCGGAACCGAGCGCACCGTGACCGCGGGGCAGCTGGCGACAATGCTGGCGGCCCGCGAGGCGGGGCTGCGGGACTTCGAGCTCATCGACGTCCGCGAGCCGGGCGAGGCGTCCATCGTGTCCATTCCCGGCGCCCGGCTCATCCCGCAGGGGCGGCTGCTCTCCGGCGAGGCCTGGGGCGAGGTGCCGCGGGACCGCGAGGTCGTCTTCCACTGCAAGGGCGGGGTGCGGTCGGCGAGCGTTCTGGCCGCCGCCGTGGACGCGGGATTCTCCAAGGTCCGCCATCTCGACGGCGGAGTGCTGGCCTGGGTGCGCGAGATCGAGCCGGAGAAGCCGGTCTACTGAGGGAGGGGGCTGGCCCGCTGGGGGCGCGGGCCGGCGTCCCGGGGGATGCGGCTCAGACGGCGCGGGTGTGGTCCACGGGGCAGTCGGCGTCGGCGGACAGGGCACCCGCGGTCCGGCCGGCCGCCTGGGCCGGGGCCACCATCCCCGGGATCGCCACGCTGATGCCGTAGAGCGCCTCGAGCGCCGCGAGGTACTCGCTCTCGCGGCCCTCCGCGGCGAGCTGCTTGGCCCGGACGGTCGGGGTATGGAGGAGCTGCTTGACCATGCGGCGCATCGCGAACTCGACCTCCTCGGCAGCCGCCGTGCAGCCATGGCGCGCGCGCACCTTCTCGATCTCGGCGTCGAGCACCGCCATCGTGTGGCGGCGCAGGGCCACGATCGCCGCGTCGGCCTGCCGGGCCTGGCGCTCGGCCTCGAAGTCCGAGGCTGCAGCGGAGACGATCGCGCTGGCCTGGGCCAGGGACTCGGCCTGCTCCTCGGGCGCCGCGAGACGGACGGACTCGAGCGTGATCAGCTCCACGCCGTCGAGCGTGCCCACGCCCGGGTCGAAGTCGTGGGTGAGCGCGAGGTCGATCACGATGAGCTGCTGCGGCGAGTCGTCGCGGATGGCCGCGAGCTCGACGGCCTCCATGGGGTTGTCCGAGCCGCTGCAGCCGATGAGCACATCCGCCTCCGCGATGGCCTGCGGGAGGCCGCTCGCGCTCACGGCGACGCCGCCGCGGGCCGCCGCGAACTCGCGGGCGCGGCCCGACGAGGAGTAGACCGACACTTGGGCGACGCCGCGCTCCTTCAGCAGGGCCATGGTGGCCCCGGCGTAGGCGCCGGTGCCGAAGAGCACCGCCTTCTTGCCGTCCCAGGCGCGCTCCTCGGCGAGGTCCTCGGCGAGGTCGAGCGCGACGGAGACGATGGACAGGCCACGGCTGCCGAGAGCCGTCTGGGTGCCGACCTCCTTGGCCGTCTTGGAGGCATTCTGGAACAGGCGCACGAGGGCGGGGCTGGCCGTTCCCTGTTCCTGGGCCGAGATGAGGGCACGGCGGACCTGGCCGGCGATCTCGCGCTCGCCCACCACCGCGGAATCGAGGCCGGAGCTGACGGAGAAGAGGTGGCGGGTGACATCGCGCCCGTGGGCGAGGGCGAACGCCCGGGACACGCGGTCCTCGGCGATGCCGCTGCGCGTGCTGATCTCAGAGATGATCGCCGACCGCGCAGCCTCGACGTCGTCATGGCTCGCCGCCTCGGCGTAGATCTCGTAGCGGTTGCAGGTAGCCAGCACCACGGCGCCCTCGAGGGCGGGGGAGGAGGCAGCGCCTGCGGCCACGGCGGTAGCGCCGGTGCTCAATTGGGCAACGGTCTCAAGGTCGGTGTCGGCGTGAGTCGCCGTGAGGGAGAAAACAACCACAGCCCTGCCATCATAGCTTTTCGCTCGGGTGTAGAAAACGTAGCCTGCACCACACTCCTGTGACAGCGTGTCGCCAAGGGGCTTGGAGGCGTTTGAGAGAATCGGCCCATGACACTCAGCCCAGACCACCCGCTCAAGGACGGACGGACGGCGCAGTCGCCGCTCATCACGGCATACCGCGGGGGCCGGCCGAGCCGGAAGCCCGTCTGGTTCATGCGCCAGGCCGGCCGCTCGCTGCCCGAGTACCGCAAGGCCCGCGAGGGCGTGGGCATGCTCGAGTCCTGCCTGCGGCCCGAGCTCGCTGCCGAGATCACGCTCCAGCCCGTGCGCCGGCACGACGTCGACGCCGGGATCTTCTTCTCGGACATCGTCATCCCCCTCAAGCTCGCCGGCGTGGACGTGGACATCGTTCCCGGCGTGGGGCCCGTCCTCGCACACCCCGTCCGCACCGAGGCGGACGTGGCCGCCCTCCCGCGGCTCACCGACGCGGCGCTCGAGCCGATCCGCGAGGCCGTCCGCCTCACCGTGGACGAGCTCGGCACCACGCCGCTGATCGGCTTCGCGGGTGCACCCTTCACCGTCGCTGCCTACATGGTCGAGGGGCGCCCGTCGCGGGACCACCTCGGGCCCCGCACCATGATGCACGGGGATCCAGGAACGTGGGCCGCGCTCATGGCGTGGACCGCGGACGCCTCCGGACGCTTCCTGCGGGCCCAGATCGAGGCCGGCGCCTCGGCGGGGCAGCTGTTCGACTCCTGGGCGGGCTCGCTCGGACTCGAGGACTACCGCCGCTTCGTCGCGCCGTACTCCTCCCAGGCGCTCGACCAGGTGCGCGACCTCGGTGCGCCCCTCGTCCACTTCGGCACCGGCACTTCCGAGCTGCTCGGCGCGATGTACGAGGTGGGCGTCGACGTGGTCGGCGTCGACTACCGGCTGCCGCTGCACGAGGCCAACCGCCGGCTCGGCGGCCGCGTGGTGCTCCAGGGCAACATCGACCCCGCGCTGCTGGCCGCGCCGTGGAACACCCTCGAGGCACACGTGCGCGAGGTCGTGAAGGGAGGGGCCTCGGCCCCCGGCCACGTGGTCAACCTCGGCCACGGCGTCCCCCCGGAGACGGACCCCGACGTCCTGACCCGCGTGGTCGAGCTCGTCCACTCGATCACCTACTGATGTCCGGCAGCGGCGGTCCCGGCGGCGGCACCACCTCCTCGCCCCGGGCCCTCGTGGCCGGGGGCGGCATCTCCGGCCTCGTGGCCGCGCTCGAGCTGCGGCGCGCGGGCCTCGAGGTGACCGTGCTCGAGGCGAGCGGCCGCTGGGGAGGCTGCATCGGGGCGCACGAGGTGGCCGGCCTGACGCTGGACAGCGGGGCGGAGTCCTTCGCCACGCGCACCGACGCCGTCCGCACCCTCGTCCAGGAGATCGGGCTCGGCGACGACATCGTGCCGCCGCACCCCGCCGGCGCGTGGGTCCTGCTGCCGGACGGTCCGAGCGAACTGCCCAAGACCGGTGTCCTCGGCATCCCCGCGAACCCCTGGGACCCGGAGGTCCGCCGGGCGCTGGGGCTTCCGGGATCCGTGCGCGCCTCGCTGGACCGCTGGCTGCCTGTAGGCGGGCAGGCCCGGCAGGTGAGCGTGGCCGACCTCGTGCGGGCCAGGATGGGCCGTCGCGTCCTCGACCGGCTCGTGGCCCCCGTGGTGGGCGGCGTCCACTCCGCGGACCCGGCGATGCTCGACGCCGACATGGTCGCCCCGGGCCTCCGCCGCCTCATGGCCGAGAAGGGTTCCTTGGCCGCCGCGGTCGCGGCCCAGCGCGGAGCATCCCGCGGGCAGAAGGCCGGCTCCGCGGTCGCGGGGGTCAGCGGAGGCCTCCACCGGGTGGTCCAGGCACTCATGCAGAGGCTCGAGGCCGACGGTGTCCGCCTCGTCCTCGGCCAGCGCGTGGACCGGCTGGAGCGCTCCGCGGGCGACGACGGCGCGCCGCGGTGGCGCGTGGGCGCTGTCGCCCCGGCGGCCGAGGGCCCGGAGGACGTGCCCGCACGTCCCGAGCAGCTCTACGAGGCGGACGTGGTGGTGGTCGCGCTCGGTGGCCCGGCGGCCGTCGAGCTCCTCTCCGACGTCGTCCCGGCCCTCGCGGGGCACGAGCCAGTGCCCGGGCCCGAGGTCAAGCTCGTCACGCTCGTCCTCGACTGCCCCGCGCTCGACGCGCGGCCGCGCGGCACCGGGGTGCTCGTGGCGCCGCAGGTGCCGGGCATCGGGGCCAAGGCCCTGACCCACGCGACCGCCAAGTGGGACTGGCTGTCGGCGCGGGCGGGGGAGGGGACGCACGTGGTGCGCCTTTCCTACGGCCGCGCCGGGGACCCGCCTGCGCGGATGGCCGAGGCGGGGGCCGATCCCGAGACCGACGACGAGCTGTTCGCCGCGGCCGTGCAGGACGCGTCGGCGCTCCTGGGCGTGGCGATCTCCCCGGACGACGTCCTCGGCTGGGACGTGGTGCGGTGGGAGGGCGCGCTCCCGTTCGCCACCGTGGGCCACCGCGACCGGGTGGCGGCCATCCGGAGCCTCGTCGCCGCCCAGCCCGGGCTTGCGGTGGTGGGGGGATGGGCCGCCGGGAACGGCCTCGCCGCGGTGGTCCCCGACGCGCGGGCCCAGGCCATCGCGATCGCCGCCGCCGTGGAGTCCACTGATCCGGAACAACGCCCGTCCGTGTGACTTTCATCACTTCTACACCCTGTAGAACATCTGAATTCGATTTGGTCCGCCCGAAGGAGCACACTGGTCACCATGAGCCACACATCCGTCGAATCTGTCACCAAAGCCGCCGGCGAGGGTGACGCTGCAGAGCAGCAGTTCTTCACCCTCTGGACCGTGTTCCGCCGCGTCCCGGGCGCTGGCGCCCCCGCCGGAAGCGCCGTGACCGAGTTCGAGTCGCTCGTGGCACGCCTCGCGTCCGCCGGCGTGACCGTCCGCGGCACCTACGACGTCTCCGCGATGCGCGCCGACGCCGACATCATGGTGTGGCTCCATGGCCCCCAGCCCGAGGCGCTCCAGCAGGGTGTCCGCGACATCCGCCGCAGCGAGCTCTTCGACGGCACCGAGATCGCGTGGTCCGCGATGGGCGTGCACCGCGAGGCCGAGTTCGCCAAGGGGCACACCCCCGCGTTCTCCCGCGGGGTCGAGCCGAGCACGTGGCTGACCGTGTACCCGTTCGTCCGCTCCTACGAGTGGTACCTGCTCCCCGCCGACGAGCGTGCCCGCATGCTCCGCGACCACGGCATGCTCGGCCGCGACTTCCCGCAGGTCCTGTCCAACACCGTCTCCGCCTTCGCGCTCGGCGACTGGGAGTGGCTGCTCGCCCTCGAGGCCCCCGAGCTCGTGGACCTCGTCGACATGATGCGCCACCTGCGCTACACCGACGCCCGCAACCACGTCCGCGAAGAGGTGCCGTTCTACACGGGCCGCCGCATCTCCGCGGCCGAGATCGCGGAGGTGCTCGCGTGAGCACCGAGCCCGCCGCGGCGCTCGAGATCGCGGTCGACGGCGCCGCCGCACCGCTCGTAGCCAGCACCGCAGTCAACCCCGTCACCGAGGCCGGCCGGGCCGTCCCCGCCGAGTACGACGCCATCCTGCTGGCCTCCTTCGGCGGCCCCGAGGGCCAGGACGACGTCATCCCGTTCCTGCGCAACGTCACGCGCGGGCGCGGCATCCCGGACGAGCGCCTCGAGGAGGTCAGCCACCACTACCGCGCCTTCGGCGGCATCAGCCCGATCAACGCCCAGAACCGCGAGCTCAAGGCGGCGCTCGAGGCCGAGCTGGCCGCCCAGGGGATCGACGTGCCGGTGTACTGGGGCAACCGCAACTGGGACCCGTACATCCCGCAGACGCTCCAGGAGATCTACGACGCCGGGCACCGCAAGGTCCTCATGCTCACCACGAGCGTCTACTCGTGCTACTCGAGCTGCCGGCAGTACCGCGAGGACATCGGCGTGGCGCTGACGGAGACCGGCCTCGCCGGCCGCCTCCGGGTCGACAAGATCCGCCAGTACTTCGACCACCCCGGCTTCGTGGCTCCGTTCGTCGAGGGCACGGCGGCCGGGCTCCAGCAGGTGCGCGAGGCCCTCGGCGCCGCAGACGGCTCGCGCGACGGCGAGATCCGCGTGCTGTTCTCCACGCACTCCATCCCGACCCGCGACGCCGAGGCAGCCGGCCGGTCCGAGGGCGAGCCGCGCACGTTCGAGGGGGGCTCGGCCTACGTGGCCCAGCACCTCGCCAACGCCCGGGCGGTCATGGCTGCCGTCGGTGCCCCGGACGTGAAGTGGGACCTCGTCTACCAGTCCCGCTCCGGCGCGCCGCACATCCCGTGGCTCGAGCCGGACATCAACGACCACATCAACGCGATCGCCGCGGGCCAGGACGGCGCCCCCGCGGCCAAGGGCATCGTGATCGTCCCCCTCGGGTTCGTGAGCGACCACATGGAGGTCGCCTGGGACCTCGACACCGAGGCGCTCGAGACCTGCACCGAGCTCGGCATCGAGGCCGTCCGCGTCCCGACCCCGGGCGTGCACCGGGACTTCGTGGCCGGGCTCGTGGAACTCCTCCGCGAGCGGATGGCCCAGGGCACCGTGGCAGACCGTCCGCATGTGAGCGACCTCGGACCCTGGTACGACGTATGCCGGCCCGGCTGCTGCGCGAACTTCCGCGCGGACAAGCCGGTCATCGCCGAAGAGGGCGCGGGAATCTGACATGCCGGTCCGCATCGGAACCCGCGGGAGCGCGCTGGCCCTGACCCAGTCGCAGCAGACCGCGGACCTGCTCGCTGCGGTGGGCGGCTTCTCCACAGAGCTCGTGCGCATCCGCACCGAGGGCGACGTCAAGACGGGCTCGCTCGCCTCGCTCGGCGGGACGGGCGTGTTCGTGACGGCCCTGCGCGAGGCGCTCCTCGGCGAGCGCTGCGACGTCGCCATCCACTCGCTCAAGGACCTCCCGACCACGGGCGAGCCCGGGCTCTCCGTCGCGGCGATCCCCGTCCGCGCCGATGCACGCGACGTGCTGTGCGCGCGCGACGGCCTCACGCTCGACCGGCTCCCGGCCGGGTCGAAGGTCGGTACCGGGTCGCCGCGCCGCGCCGCCCAGCTGCGCGCGCTGCGCCCGGATCTCGAGGTCCTCGACATCCGCGGCAACGTGGACACGCGCCTCGGCCGCGTCCCGGGCCTCCCCGGGAATGCGCCCGACGCGCCGGGCGATCTCGACGCGGTCGTCCTCGCCGCGGCCGGCCTCGCACGGCTCGGCCGCACGGAGGTGGTGACGGAGTACTTCGAGCCCGACACCATGCTGCCCGCGCCCGGCCAAGGGGCCCTCGCGGTCGAGTGCCGGACCACGGATGCGCCCGAGCGCCCGGCCCACGGGGGCGCCGCGACCGCGGAAGGGGTGCTCGCCCAGGCGCTCGCCGCGATCGACGACGCCGACACCCGCCTCGCCGTGACCGCGGAACGCGCGCTCCTGGCCCGTCTCGAGGCCGGCTGCGCGGCCCCGGTCGGTGCGTTCGCGCGCCGCAAGGGCAGCATGCTGCACCTCGACGCGATCGTCTGCGCGGTGGACGGCACCAAGTCCCTGCGGCTGGCCCGCGCCACGGACGGACTCACCGAGGTTGGGGCGACGCTGCTCGGCGTCGAGCTCGCGGAACAGCTGCTCGAGCAGGGCGCCGCGGAGTTCGCGGGCCTGGGCGCCTGATGGCGCCGGAGGGAGCGGCCGGGCCGGCGCTCGCCGGTCGCCGGGTGCTGCTGACCCGCAGCCCCGACCGGGCCGGGGCCATGGTGCGCGCGCTGGCCCGGGCCGGCGCCGAGCCGCTCCTGCTCCCCGTCATCGACTTCGAGCGCGCTGACGATCCCGCCGCCCTCGCCTCGGCCCTCGACGGGCTCGGGGCCGGGGAGTACGGCTGGCTCGTCATCTCGAGCATCACCACGGTGCGGGCGCTCAAGGAGGCCGCGGCCGCCCGCGGCACCACGCTCGCGCAGCTCGTCCCGGGCACGGTGCGGGTCGCGACCATCGGGCCCAGCTCCCGCCGCGTCCTCGAGGCCGAGGGGCTCCGCGTGGACCTCGCTCCCACCGGGAAGCAGTCCGCCGAGGGGCTCGTGGAGCTCTGGCCCCGGCACGGCGACGGTGCAGGGGCCGGCGCCGGGCGGGTCCTCATTCCGCAGAGCAACCTCGCCGCGCCCACGCTCGCCGAGGGCGTCGCAGCCCAGGGGTGGCCGGTGGAGACCGTCACCGCCTACCGGACCGTCGACTATCCCGCCGATCCTGACCGGCGCCTCATCGCGGTGCTGGCGGCGGCCGCCAGCGAAGGCGGCGGGGCCGCCGAGGAGGCGCCCGGCGTCGTCCTCACCCCCCACGAAGCCAACGGCGAGCTCGCCGCGGGCCGGATCGACGCCGTCGTCGCCGCCTCACCGAGCGCCGCCAGGAGGATCCACGAGACGCTGCGCCCGCTCGATGCGGTCCAGCTCATCGCGATCGGCGAGCCGACCGCCGCAGAACTGCGCGCCCTCGGCCTCGCCGTCGGCGCGACCGCCGCGACCCCCACCCCGGAGGGGATCGCCGAGGCCGTGGCGCGCTCGCTGTTCCGCTGACCCACGAAGGAGACACCATGGGCTTCCCGACCCACCGCCCGCGCCGACTGCGCCAGACCCCGGCCCTGCGCCGGCTCGTCGCGGAGACGCGCCTGCACCCCGCCGAGCTCATCCTCCCCGCCTTCGTCCGCGAGGGCCTCTCCGAGCCGTCGCCGATCCAGGCCATGCCCGGCGTCGTCCAGCACACCATGGACTCGCTGCGGCGCGCCGCCGCCGAGGCGGCCGAGCTCGGCCTCGGCGGCATCATGCTCTTCGGCGTGCCCGAGGAGCGCGACGCCGAGGGCTCCGCGTCCCTCGACCCCGACGGCGTGCTCAACGCCGGGATCCGCGCCGTCCGCGAGGAGGTGGGCGACTCGCTCGTGGTGATGAGCGACGTGTGCCTGGACGAGTTCACCGACCACGGCCACTGCGGCGTCCTCGACTCCGAGGGCCGGGTGGACAACGACGCGACGCTCGAGATCTACGGCCGCATGGCCGTGGCCCAGGCCGAGGCCGGAGCCCACGTCCTCGGCCCCTCCGGCATGATGGACGGCCAGGTCGGCGTGATCCGGCAGGCGCTCGACGCCGCCGGCCGGCAGGACGTGGCGATCCTCGCCTACGCTGCCAAGTACGCCTCCCCGTTCTACGGACCCTTCCGCGAGGCCGTGGACTCCCAGCTCAAGGGCGACCGCCGCACCTACCAGATGGACGCCGCGAACCGCCGCGAGGCGCTCCTCGAGGTCGAACTGGACCTCGAGGAGGGCGCCGACATGCTCATGGTGAAGCCCGCCATGAGCTACCTCGACATCCTGGCCGACGTCGCGGCCATGAGCCCCGTGCCCGTGGCCGCGTACCAGATCTCGGGGGAGTACTCCATGATCGAGGCGGCCGCCGCCAACGGCTGGATCGACCGGCGCTCCTCGATCCTCGAGTCCGTCCTCGGCATCCGCCGCGCCGGCGCGAACATGGTGCTCACCTACTGGGCTCCCGAGATCGCCGGCTGGCTCAAGGACTCCTGAGCCGGGAATGGACGGGGCACCCCGGGAGTTTGAATGCATATGCATGGAACCAGTGAGAAGCCTCCCGTCCTCCTCGGCCTGAACACCTTCGGCGACGTGGGCCTCGGGCCCGACGGCGCCCCGAAGCCCGAGGCCCAGGTGATCCGGGAGGTCGTCGAGGAGGGAGTCCTCGCCGACCAGGTCGGCCTGCACTCCTTCGACGTCGGGGAGCACCACCGCAAGGACTTCGCAGTCTCCGCGCCCGAGGTGGTCCTCTCCGCGATCGCGGCGAAGACCGAGAACGTGCGCCTCGGCTCCGCCGTCACGGTGCTCTCCTCCGACGACCCCGTCCGCGTCTTCCAGCGCTTCGCCACGCTCGACGCCGTCTCCTCCGGCCGCGCCGAGGCGATCCTCGGCCGCGGCTCCTTCATCGAGTCCTTCCCGCTCTTCGGGTTCGACCTCGAGGACTACGAGACGCTCTTCGAGGAGAAGCTCGAGCTCTTCGACCGCGTCCGCTCGCAGAAGCCCGTCCGCTGGGAGGGCCGCCACCGCGGGCCCATCAACGGGCTCACGGCCTACCCGCACGTCGAGGAGGGGCTCCTGCCCGTGTGGATCGGGGTGGGCGGCACCCCGCAGTCCGTGGTGCGCGCCGCGCACTACGGCTACCCCGTGAGCTTCGCGATCATCGGCGGCGAGCCGGCACGGTTCGCCCCGTACGTGGAGCTCTACAAGCGATCCCTCGAGAAGTTCGGCAAGCCGTACACCATGCTCGCCACCCATTCGCCGGGCCACATCGCGGACACCGACGAGCAGGCCCGCGAGGAGCTCTTCCCCCACTGGCTCGCGATGCGCAACCGGCTGGGCGAGGAGCGCGGCTGGGGCCCCGGGAGCCGCACCGAGTTCAATGCGCAGGCCTCCCGCCCCGGCGCGCTCTACGTCGGCTCTCCCGAGACGGTGGCCCGCAAGATCGCGGACACCCACCGCGCCCTCGGCACCGAGCGCTTCGACCTGAAGTACTCCAACGGCACCCTCCCGCACGCGGCCATGATGAAGAGCATCGAGCTCTACGGCACCAAGGTGGCCCCCCTCGTGGCCGACATGCTCGCCTAGGTGCCGCACCCCACCCCGGCGGGCGGCCGGCGTCGGGCGGGACGGGGTCCGCGGATGGAAGAATAGGGGCATGACCACCTCCGAGGACCTCTTCGCCCGCGCCCGCTCGCTCATGCCCGGAGGGGTGAACTCGCCCGTGCGCGCGTTCGGCTCGGTGGGCGGCACGCCCCGGTTCCTGGTCTCCGCCCAGGGCGCGTACGTGCACGACGCCGAGGGGCGCGACTACGTGGACCTCGTGTGCTCGTGGGGTCCCGCGCTCCTCGGCCACGCCGTGCCCGAGGTCCTCGCGGCGGTGCACGCCGCCGTCGACCGCGGCCTGTCCTTCGGCGCCTCGACGCCGGACGAGGCCGCGCTCGCCGAGCTCGTGATCGGGCGTGTCCCGGCGGTCGAGCGCCTGCGCATGGTCTCGACCGGCACCGAGGCGACGATGACCGCCATCCGCCTCGCCCGTGGCTTCACCCACCGGGACCTCATCGTGAAGTTCGCCGGCTGCTACCACGGCCACGTCGACTCGCTGCTGGCCGCCGCCGGGTCGGGCCTGGCCACGCTCGCCCTTCCCGGCTCCGCCGGCGTCACCGCCGCGACCGCAGCCGAGACGCTCGTCCTGCCGTACAACGACCTCGCCGCCGTGGAGGCCGCGTTCGCCGAGCACGGGCCCCGGATCGCCGCCGTCATCACCGAGTCCGCCCCGGCCAACATGGGCGTCGTCGCGCCGGGGGAGGGCTTCAACGAGGGCCTGCGCCGCATCACTGCCGAGCACGGCGCCCTGCTCATCGTGGACGAGGTGCTCACCGGGTTCCGCGTCGGGCCCGCCGGCTACTGGGGCCTCACGGGTCAGCGCGAGGGCTGGGCGCCGGACCTCTTCACGTTCGGCAAGGTGATCGGCGGCGGCATGCCGGTCGCGGCCCTCGGCGGCCGCGCCGAGATCATGGAGTACCTCGCCCCGCTCGGTCCCGTCTACCAGGCCGGGACCCTGTCCGGGAACCCGGTGGCCATGGCCGCCGGCGTGGCGACGCTCTCCCTGGCCACCGACGCCGTCTACGCCCACGTGGACGCCCGCTCGGCCGAGCTGTCCGGGGCCGTCGCCTCGGCCCTGTCCGCCGAGGGGGTGGACCACTCGATCCAGCGGGCGGGCAGCCTGTTCTCGGTCGCCTTCGGGACGTCCGAGCGGGGCGTGCACAACTACGCCGACGCCCAGACGCAGGAGGCCTTCCGCTACGGTCCGTTCTTCCACTCGATGCTGGACTCCGGGGTGTACCTGCCCCCGAGCGTCTTCGAGGCGTGGTTCCTCTCCGCCGCCCATGACGACGCCGCGATGAACCGCATCTGCGACGCCCTCCCGGCCGCCGCCAAGGCAGCGGCGGCCGCCCTGCCCGGCGCGTAGGCGCCCGCGCGGCGCTAGGCGAGCGCGGGGCCCACGAGTGCCAGAGCCTGCTCCGCCAGCAGGACCCCGCCGATGCCGAGCATGAGCACCCCGCTGACGAGGGTGACGGCCTGGGCACGGCGCGGCTTGGCGGCGAGGAGCCGCCGCGCGGCCACGGCGACGAGGCTGTAGACCACCACCGTGAACGCGAGGTGGGTCAGCCCCATCGCCGTGGTCTGCGCGACCACCGGCAGGGCCGAATCCGTCCGGATGAACTGCGGCATGATCGCCGCGAACAGCAGCAGGGCCTTGGGGTTGATCCCGCTCGTCCCCAGCCCCTTGAGGAAGTCGAGTGCGGGCCGGCCCGGCTGCACGGCCCCCTCGAGGCTCTCCCCGGAGGGCAGGACCGTCCCGGCGGCCGCGGTGAAGCCGGCGCGGCGCCACCCGCGCGCGGTGGCTGCCCCGAGCCACAGCAGGTAGACGGCGCCCGCCGCGGAGAGCCAGGCGACCAGGTCGGGCCGTGCGGCGAGCAGCACGCCGAGGCCGGTCGCGACGAGGGCCGTGTGCACCACGTAGCCCGCGCAGAGCCCGGCGACCGAGGGCACCGCTGAGCGCGCGCGGAGGCCGGCCGCGATCGTGTAGGCCCAGTCGGCGCCGGGCGTGAGGGCCAGCGTGAGGGAGATGCCGGCGAAGCCGAGGAGGGGGCTCAAGTCCATGGCGCAAGACTACGGAGATCCCTGCGCGAAGTGCTCACCGCTTCGTGGCCTCGGAAGCGGCATCCGGGATAGATTCTTACGGTGATCGATGCACTCGACAGAAGTATCTTGCGCACCCTCCAGCGAGACGGGCGGATGACCGCCACGGCGCTCGCCGCCGAGGTGGGCCTCACGGTCGCTCCGTGCCATCGCCGCCTCAAGGACCTTGAACAGTCCGGCGTGATCCGCGGGTACCGCGCGGAGGTGGATCCGGCCAAGGTCGGGCTCGGATTCGGCGCCATGGTGTTCGTGACGCTGCGGGAGACCTCGCGGGAGGCGATCCGGGCGTTCGAGGACGCCGTGGTCGCCGAACCGCAGATCATCGAGGGCTACCGCCTCTTCGGGGACCCCGACTTCCTCCTCCGGTGCGTCGCCGAGGACCTCCCGGCGTACCAGCGGCTCTACGACGAGCATCTGGCCGCGCTGCCGGGGGTCGCGAAGCTCACCTCGACCATCGTGATGCGCGACCTCAAGGGCGCCGGCGGCCTGCCGCTCTAGGCCCGGCCGCACCTGGCACGCTGCCGCCACCACGGACGACGGCGGGGTCCCCGCCTGAGTGGGGACCCCGCCGTCGTGCGTTGTGCTGCTGCAGCTGCGCCCAGCCGTCAGAGGACGTCGCTGAGGAAGCGCTTGAGCCGATCGGTCTGCGGATCGTCGAAGATCTTCTCCGGCGCGCCGGACTCGACCGCGACACCGCCGTCCATGAACATCACGGTGTCCGAGACGTTGCGCGAGAAGCCCATCTCGTGGGTCACCACGACCATGGTCATCCCGCCCTGGGCGAGGTCGGCCATGAGGGCGAGGATGCCCTTGACGAGCTCCGGGTCGAGGGCCGAGGTCGCCTCGTCGAAGAACATGACCTCGGGCTTCATCGCGAGCGCACGGGCGATCGCGACGCGCTGCTGCTGGCCGCCCGAGAGCGTGGCCGGCCGCACGTCGGCCTTGTGCCTGAGCCCGACGAGGTCGAGCTGCGTCAGGGCCTCCTCGCGGGCCTGGTCCTTCGGCAGCCCGCGGAGCTTCCGCAGGGCGAAGGCGACGTTCTCGCCGACGCTCTTGTGCGGGAAGAGGTTGAACTGCTGGAAGACCATGCCGATGCGGCGGCGGAGCTCGTCCGGGTTGTCCTTCAGGACGGAGCGGCCGTCGAGGAGGATGTCCCCGGCGTCCGGCTCGATGAGCCGGTTCATGACCCGGAGGAGGGTCGACTTGCCGGATCCGGAGGGGCCGATGACCGACGCCGTGGTCCCGGCAGGGACGTCGAGGTCGATGCCGCGGAGCACCCGGTTGCTGCCGAAGGCGAGGTGGATGCCCTTCGCCTCGAGGGATCCTGAGGAAAACGTGCTCATGCCTGGGCTCCCTTCCCGACGACGGCGGCGGCCTCGTCCGGTTCGGCGCGCTCGGCGCGGTTCTTCGCCCGGCCCGTGCGCAGGCGGGCATCGATCCAGTTCACCAGGTGCGTGAGCGGGATCGTCATGACGAGGTAGAAGATCGCAGCCGCGACGTAGCCGGAGAGGTTGCCCGTGCGGGCCGCCTCGTCCTGGCCGATCTGGAACAGCTCGCGCTCGGAGGAGAGCAGCCCGAGGGTGAACACGAGCGAGGAGTCCTTGATGAGCGCGATGAACTGGTTCACGAGGGCAGGCAGCACCCGGCGGACGCCCTGCGGGACGACGATGAGGCGCATCGACGGCCCGTACGCGAAGCCGAGGGCCCGGGCCGCCTCGAGCTGGCCCTTCTCGACGCTCTGGATGCCCGAGCGGAAGATCTCGCCGATGTAGGCGGCGGAGATGAGCGACAGCGCCGCGACGCCCATGGGATACGGGCTCGTGATGCCCGTGAGCTCGCGCACGATCGGGCCGAACCCGAGGCCGATCGCAAGGATGGTGAGGATCGCCGGGAGTCCACGGAACACGTCCGTGTACACCCGGGCGATCCACCGCGCCACCGGATTGCGGGCGATGCCCATCAGGGCGAGCAGCATCCCGAGAACTGTGCCGATGATCCCCGACGAGAGGGCCAGCACGAGCGTGTTCGGCAGGCCCACAGTGAAGAGCGAGGGCAGGACCTCGCCGATGACTGTCCAGTTGAAGAAGGTGTCGCCGAGATTGGCCAGGTAATCCATGTGGCTCCTGTCTGCGCGCTAGGTGGCGTTTACTTGGCCGCGCCGACCTGGACGGCCTTGCTGCCCGGCTTCCAGCCCTCGGGGGTCTGGTCCTTGAGCGTCTTGCGGTCCGGGTACCACTGGGCCGTGAGCTTGGACCACGTGCCATCGGCGACCACGGCATCGAGGGCCGAGTTGAGCGCGTCGGTGAGCGGCTGGTTGTCCTTCGCCACGGCGTATGCGGTGAAGTTCTGGGTGTTGACCTTCTTCTGTGCGATCGTGGTGCCGTCGCCGGGCTTGACCTGGCCCTCCGCCTGCTGGGACGGCGCGACCCACGCGTCGACCTGGCCGCTCTTCACGCTCGCGTAGACCGTGTTGTAGTCCGGGAACCGGACCGGGTCGAGCTTGAGGGTGTTGGTGACGAAGTCGTCCTGCACGGTGCCCTGGACCACGCCGATGCGCACGCCCTGCTTGAGGTCGTCGAAGGACTTCACCTTGGCGCCGTCCTTCGTGACGATCGCCATGTAGCCGAAGTCGTACCCGTTGGTGAACCCGACCGTCTGGCGGCGGGAATCGGTGGTCGAGATCGAGGACGAGCCCATGTCGAACTGCTTCGTCTTGACCTGGGCCAGCAGGCTCTGGAACTTCGTGGAGACGAACTCGACTTTCAGCCCCAGCTTGGCCGCCATGGCCCTGAGGAGCTCGTTGTCGTAGCCGGTGAAGTTGCCGCTCTTGTCGATGAAGATGTTCGGCGGCGCGTCGGAGAGCGTGCCTACCTTGATCGTGCCGGGGGTGATGAGCCCGAGCTTGGACTTGTCGATCTTGTCCAGCGGGGTGACCGAGGCGGTGGTGTACTTGTCCGTCGACTGCTGGTCGCTGCCCTTGAGCGCGTCCGACGGCGTGCCGGAGGCGGAGTTCCCGCCGCCGCCGCACGCGGCGAGCGAGAGGGCGAGGACTGCCGCGACGGGCGCGGCGGCAAGCCACTTGGGTGCCTTGAGCTTCATGGAGCCTTCGCTTTCTGAGGTGAATGCAGGACGCGCAGCATCCACGTGCGGTCGGCACGTCGAGGGCGTCTGGGCTGCATACCATTATGAACCACGGCTCTCCCCGGCCCGGTTCCAGAACACACTCCGAAATATTCGGCCTTCGGTCGAACGATGTTCGGTTAGGCGTGGTAGCGGGGGTCGCAGCGGTGACGCAGCTGGCGTGCGGCGTGAATTACGCGCGGCGGTGCAGTTCTGCCCCGGGGCGCGGGGGGAGCTGTGACTTCCCTCTCAGGAGGCGCTAGAAGCCGGCCTGGCCGGCATCGTGCGGTGTGAGCACCGGCCAGTCGCCCTCGACCACCGCGGCGGGCTTGGTCCGGCGCAGGTAGGCCTGGAAGTCGGCGGCCTGGGCGGCGGACCAGTCCACCTGGCTGCGGTGGAGGTGCGCGGCGGGGCGGTCCAGCTCCGGGAAGCGCCCGGCCATGGCGTCGAGCAGCTGGGCCGCGGCGAGGGCGTCTGCTGCTGAGCTGTGGGCGTCGGTGAGGATGACTCCATACTGCTCGCAGAGCGCCCCGAGGGTTCGCTTGCCCTTGCGGTACCGCTCCACCTGCTTGTTGATGACGTAGGGGTCCAGGACCGGGAACCGGGTGAGCTGGGGGAGGCCATGGCGGGCGCACTCGGCCGCCATGACCGTGAAGTCGTACGCCGCGTTGAAGGCGACGACCGGCACGCCGCGGTCGAAGAGCGCCTGCAGCGTCGTCGCGACCTCTGCCACGACCTCCCGGGCGGGACGGCCGTCGGCGCGGGCCTTCTCCGTCGTGACCCCGTGCACCTCGGCCGCCTCGGCCGGGATCTCGACCCCCGGGTCCGCGATCCACTCGTGCTCGGCCTCGACGCTCCCATCCGGTCCGAGCACCACGATGCTGGCGGTGACGATGCGCGCGGCACGTGAGTTGCGTCCGGTCGTCTCGAGATCGAACGCTGCCCTGGTCTGCGTGCTCCACGTCATGGGAACACGCTATGCGGCGGGTCCGACACTTCTCGTGCAGGCACGCCGGGCGCCGTCGGCGGGGGAGCGGGAGCCGGCGCCCGCCGGCCGCTAGGGTGGGACCATGCGGGAGGAGTTCGTCGAGGCGGTTCTGGCCGTCGTCGAACTCGTGCCGCCGGGAACGGTGCTTGCCTACGGCGATGTCGCCGAGCTCCTCGGCGCCGGCGGTCCCCGGCAGGTCGGCTCGGTCATGGCGCGCTACAGCGGCGACGTGGGCTGGTGGCGGATCCTCAAGGCCAGCGGCGCTGCGCCCGAATCCCACGAGCAGCGGGCGCTGCGGCACTACCTCGCCGAGGGCACGCCCCTGAGGGGCGACCCGCACCGAGGCCCGTGGCGGGTCGACATCGCCCGGGCACGATGGGCGCCTAGGGACGACGAGCTCGACGCGGTCGAGGAGATCGCCGACGCGCTCCAGCAACGTCTCCACCGTCCCGCCGCCCCAGAACTGTCGGACCCTGACGGTGGAATGGAACCATGACAGCGATCGCCACCTCGGCTGCATCCCCGGCTGCCCGGCCCACATCGGCGGGATCGGCGCCGCAGCTGACGCTCCTCGCCCCGAAGGGCCGCGCGGACGCCGTTCCCTTCTCGCCCTCGGCCGACCAGGAGGCCGTGCTCGCCCTGCGACCCGGAAGCGGTCCGGTGCTCGTGTGGGGGGCCCCGGGCACCGGCAAGAGCCGCGTCCTCGTGGAGGCGGCCGCGATCCGGGTGGAGCGCGATGGCCTCGACCCGGCGGGCGTCCTCCTCCTGGCCCCCGCACGTGCAGCCTCGGCACGGCTGCGCGACGCCTTCACCGCGCGCCTCGGCCGCAGCCTGAGCGCCCCGCCGGCCCGCACGTGGCAGTCCTACGCCTTCGACCTCATCCGTCGGGCGCGGGCCGAGGGCCGGCTCGACTGGCTCACCCGGCCGCCCCGGCTGCTGTCCGGGGCGGAGCAGGACCTCATCGTCAAGGAGCTCCTCGAAGGACACCGGACCTCGGGCCGCGGACCGTCGTGGCCCGAGGGGTTCGAGGCGGCACTGCCCACGCGGGGATTCCGCCACGAGGTCCGCGAGCTGTTCGACCGGGTCACCGAATACGGGACGACGGCGGACGAGCTCGCCGAGCTCGGCGTGCGCGCCGGGCGCCCCGAGTGGGTCGCTGCCGCCCAGCTGTACACGGAGTACCGCGACGTCCTCGAGCTGCGGATGCCGGAGGCCTTCGACCCTGCGGGCATCATCACCGCGGCCCGCACGATCCTGCTCGAGGACCCCGAGCTGCTCGCCCAGGAGCGGGCCCGGCTCGGGCTGATCTGCGTCGACGACGTCCAGGAGTCCAGCCCCTCGGTCCTCGAACTCCTCGCCGTCCTCGCCCAGGGCCGCGACCTCCTTGCAACGGCGGCCCCGGACGTCGTGGTGCAGGGCTTCCGTGGAGCAAGGCCCGGTCTCGTGCCGAGCCTGCGTGCCCTCCTCGACCCGGTCACCGAACTGTCGCTGAGCGCCTCCCATAGGCTGCCGGCCGGAATCGCCGATGCGTGGCATGGAGTGGCCCAGCGGATCTCCGCCGTGCCCGGCGGCCAGGCCGCCCGCAGGCTCGTTCCGGCACCGTCCGCGGGCGGCCGGGAGGAGCCTGCGCCCCCCGCCGCCGAGGCGCATGTCCTGCACTCCGGCCTCCACGAGCTGCGCTACCTCGCCCACCGGATCCAGGACGCCCGCCTGCTCGGCGGAATCGAGTACGGGCAGATGGCCGTGATCGTCAGGTCCGGTGGCCGGCTCGAGCAGATCCAGCGCTTCCTCTCCGGCCAGGGGATCCCGGTCAAGGTCCCGGTGGCCGAGACTGCCGTGCGCGACGAAGCGGCGGTGCGGCCGCTGCTCACGGCCTTCCGCGTCGCGCTGCGCCCCGACGAGCTGACCGCCCAGACGGCGGTCGAGCTGCTGACCTCGCGCGTCGGCGGCGCGACCGCGCTCGAGCTGCGGCGCCTGCGCCAGTCGCTCCGTCAGGTCGAGCTCGCCGCCGGCGGGGGACGCGCGAGCGACGCACTCCTCGTCGAGGCACTCGAGGTGCCGGGTGCGCTCGATGCGCTGGGCGTCGAGGCCAGCGCGGCACGCCGGATCGCCCGCATGATCGCGAAGGGCCGGGCGGCAGCAGAGGAGCCCGCCGCGACCGCCGAGACCGTCCTGTGGGCGCTCTGGGACTCGGCCGCCCTCTCCAAGAGGTGGTACGGCCTGGCGGTCTCGGGCGGCCCCCTCGGCCTGCGCGCGGACCGGGACCTCGATGCCCTCATGGCCCTGTTCCACACGGCCGAGCGGTACGTCGACCGGCTCCCCGGAGCATCCCCCGCGCAGTTCCTCGACTACCTGACGGAGCAGGAGCTGCCCATGGACACCCTCGCGCCGCGCGCCCAGGCGGAGGACGCCGTCGAACTGCTCACCCCCGCGAGCGCGGCCGGGCGCGAATGGAGGCTGGTCTTCGTGGCGGGGCTGCAGGACGGGGTCTGGCCCAACACGCGCCTGCGGGGCGAGCTCCTGGGCAGCACGCTCTTCGCGGACTGCCTCGACCTCGGGGTCGTCTCAGCCCTGCTCGTGCCCACGCGCTCGAGGCTCCAGGACATCCGCTACGACGAGCTGCGCTCCTTCTCCGCCGCGATCTCGCGCGCCTCCGAGCGGCTCGTCTGCACCGCGGCATCCACGGAGGACGAGATCCCGTCCCCCTTCCTGGACTACGTCGACCCGCTCCCCGACGGCGTCACGGTGCGCCCCTATACCGAGGTGCCCCGCACCCTGGGACTCAGGCCACTGGTCGCCGAGCTCCGGCAGTCCGTCGAGGCCGACGACGCGGACGCGTCCTACGCGGCAGCGCTCCTCGCCGCACTGGCCGCGGCCGGCGCCCCCGGCGCCCACCCCGGCGAATGGTACGGGCTCGCGCCCCTGAGCAGCAGCGGCCCCGTGGTGCCTGAGGACGGCACCGTCTACGTCTCCCCGTCCAAGGTCGAGACCGCCACGAAGAATCCCCTGGACTGGTTCGTGTCCGCGGCAGGGGGCGAACCTGCTACCGACTTCGCCAGGAGCCTCGGGACGCTCGTGCACGCGATCGCCCAGGACCTTCCCGACGGGACGTCGGCCGATTACCTCGCTGAGCTGAAGCGGCGCTGGGCCAGCCTCGGCCTCGCCGACACCTGGGAGGGCGAGCTCGACTTCGAGCGCGCGCAGGCGATGGTCCGCAAGCTCGCCGAATACGTCCGGGTGAACGGGCGTGAGCTCCTCGGCGTCGAAGTCGACTTCGAGGCGCCCCTCGGGAACGTCGGCACCGCCGAGATCGCGGCCCGCACCGTCCTGCGGGGCCAGGTGGACCGGCTCGAGCTCGACGAGACGGGCCGGCTGGTCGTCGTCGACCTCAAGACGGGACGCCGCAAGCCTAAGGCCGCGGAGCTCGAACAGCACGCCCAGTTGGCCGCCTACCAGGTCGCCGTGGCCGCCGGCGCGTTCGGCGCTGATGCGGCCCTCGCGCGGGAGCCCGTCCCCGGCGGGGCCGAGCTCGTCCAGCTGGGGGACGGCACCGTCAAGCTCACCGTCCAGCAGCAGGCGGCGCTCGAGGATGCCGCGTGGGCCGTCCAGCTGGTCGAGCGCGCCGCGGAGGTGATGGCCGGGGACCACTTCGAGGCCCGGCACGAGCCCGGCGGAGGGTTCACCGGCGGCTGCCGGCTGCCCGACGTCTGCCCGCTGTGTGCCCGGGGACGGCAGGTGACCGAATGAGCGAGATGACGCACGCGCAGAGCCCCGTCGAGCTGCCCGAGCCACGGTTCACCCCGGAGGAGCTCGCGGACCTGCTGGGCCAGCACCGCCCAACGGCCCAGCAGTCGGAGATCATCTCCTCGCCCCTCGCACCGCGCCTCGTCGTGGCCGGGGCAGGGTCGGGCAAGACCGCGACCATGGCCGACCGCGTGGTCTGGCTCGTCGCGAATGGGTGGGTCCGCCCCGACGAGGTCCTCGGGGTGACCTTCACCCGGAAGGCGGCCGGAGAGCTCTCCGCGCGGATCCGGGCCCAGCTCGCCCGCCTCGCGAGGCTGGCGCGCCGCGGCGCCGAGGGGGTCGCGCCCGGGGCGGCCGACCAGCAGGCTCTCGACCCGACGGTGTCGACCTACCACTCGTTCGCCAATACCGTCGTGCAGGACCACGGGCTCCGGCTGGGGGTCGAGCGCGATGCCGTGCTGCTCGGACCCGCCCAGTCCTTCCAGCTCGCCGCCCGCGTGGTCGAGGCGTACGACGGCGGCACCTGGGACGGGTTCCCCGCCAAGAGCAGCCTCATCGCCGCGGTGCTGCAGCTGGCCGGCGACTGCGCCGAGCACCTGCGCGAGCCCGGCGACGTCGCCGCGTGGCTCGAGGAGGAGTCCGCCCGGCTCCAGGGGCTGCCTCCGGGCGGCCGGGGAGGCAGGCAGCCCGCCGGCGCTGCCGCGCTCCTGACCACGCTGCGCACCCGCGCCATGGTCGCGGGGCTCGTTGAACGCTACGCCGTCGCGAAGCGCGAGCGCGGCGTCCTGGACTACGGCGATCTCGTGGCCCTCGCCGCCCGCATCGCGGCCACGGTGCCCGAGGCCGGCAGGCTCCTCCGCAGCCAGTACCGCACCGTCCTCCTCGACGAATTCCAGGACACGTCCCACGCGCAGCTCGTACTGTTCTCCTCCCTCTTCGGCGACGGCCACTCGGTCACCGCCGTCGGCGACCCCAACCAGTCGATCTACGGCTTCCGGGGCGCCTCGGCGGGACAGCTCGAGAGCTTCCCGCGCGTGTTCCCGCGGCGGGAGGGAACCGGCCTCGCCCCGGCCTGGACCAGCCACCTGACCACGGCCTGGCGCAACTCGACCACGGTCCTCGCGACCGCCAACACGGCAGCCGCCCCGCTGGCCTCGCCCCCGGCATACCTCGCCGGCGCCGCGGCCATCGAGGTCCAGCCGCTCGAGCCCCGCCCTGGGGCAGGGCCCGGCCGCGTCCGGCTCGGCCGTTTCGTCGACGAACTGGACGAGGCGAGGGCCGTCGCCGGCGAGCTGCAGGACTTCGCACGCGCTGGGGCCGCCCAGGCTGAGCCCGCTTCAGGCGCAGGCCCGACCATGGCGGTCCTGTGCCGGAAGCGTTCCCAGTTCGCGGCCCTCCGCGGCGAGTTCGAGCGCCGCGGGATGCCGTTCGAGATCGTCGGCCTCGGCGGCCTGCTCGACACCCCGGAAGTCATCGACATCGTCTCGACGCTGCGGGTCATCGCGGACCCGGGCCGATCCGACGCCCTCATGCGGCTCCTCGCCGGGGCACGCTGGCGGATCGGACCAGCCGACCTCATGGCGCTCGCCGACTGGTCCCGCCACCTCGCGGCCCTCCGCGCCGCCGCCGCCCGTCCCGAGGAGCAGGACCTCGATGCCCCGGGCACGGCGGAGGAGGTCCTCGTCGAGGGGGACCTCGCCGAGGCCTCGAGCCTCGTCGAGGCCGTCGACCGGTTGCCCCGGCCCGGCTGGACCTCCGGCGCTGGCCGGCAGTTGAGCCCCGAGGCCCTCTCGCGCCTGACGCGGCTGCGCGACGAGCTGCGGATGCTGCGCACCGTCTCCGGTGACGACCTCGGCACCGTCATCTCCCACATCGAGCGCGCGCTCCTGCTGGACATCGAGCTCGCCGCCAGGCCGGGTTCCTCTGTGCACAGCGCCCGCCGCAACCTCGATGCTTTCGCCGAGGCGGCGGCATCGTTCCTCGCCCAGTCGTCCGAGCCCGGGGTGCTCGCGTTCCTCGCCTGGCTCGAAGTCGCAGCCCGGGAGGAGTCGGGGCTCGACATGGCCCCCAGCGAGCCCTCTCCCGGCGCAGTCCAGCTGCTCACGGTCCACGCCTCCAAGGGGCTCGAGTGGGACGCGGTCGCCGTGACCGGGCTCAACCGCGGAATGTTCCCCTCGGGCGGCAACGACCGGTGGACGGTGGGGCAGTCCGCCCTGCCGTGGCCGCTGCGCGGCGACCGGGCAGACCTGCCCGCCTGGGACACCGACCAGCCGCACCAGAAGGGCTGGGTTGAGGCCGAGAAGCAGCTCGCAGAGGATGCGACCGAGCATGCCGAGCGCGAGGACCGGAGGCTGGCCTACGTCGCCTTTACCCGCGCCCGGTCCCTGCTCGTGGCCACCGGGTTCGCCTGGAGCAGCACCCGCTCCAAGCCCATGGCGGCGTCACCGTTCCTCGAGGAGCTGCGCGAGGGCGCGGACGGTCACGGCTTCGAGGTCGTCGCGTGGGCCGAGGACGCGGACCTGCCCGAGGAGAACCCCCTCCAGGCCCAGGCCGAGCGCTCGCTGTGGCCTTACGACCCGCTCGAGGGGCCCGTCGACGCCGCCACTGGGGCGCGCCGCAGCCTCTCTCCCGGCCGCCGCGAGGCCGTCGAAGCGGCGGCGCACCGCGTCCTCGAGGAGATCCACGACGCCGGTGCGGGGCCTCGCCTCCCGCCCCCGGCTGCCCCCCGGCAGGCCGAGTGGGCGCGCGAGGCCGAGCTGCTCCTCGCCGAGCAGGCGCGGGCCCAGGAGACCTCGGGCGTGCGCCTGCCCGAGCATGTCTCGGCATCCACACTCGTGGCGCTCGGCGAAGACCGCGATGCGGTGGTGCGCCAGCTGCGCCGGCCCGTTCCGCGCCGTCCGGGGATGGCGGCGCGCCGCGGCACGGCATTCCATGCCTGGGTCGAGGAGCACTTCGGCACGAGCGCCATGCTGGACCTCGAGGGCTTCGACAGCTCGGACGAGTACGTCGACGAGGCCTACGAGCTCGGAACGCTCGTCGAGGCGTTCAAGCGCACCGAGTGGGCGAACCGGAGCCCGGCCCACGTCGAGGTGCCGATCGAGACCAAGGTGGGCCCCGTCGTCGTGCGCGGCCGCATCGACGCCGTCTTCCGCGACGCGGACGGCCGGTGGGACCTCGTGGACTGGAAGACCGGGAGGGCGCCGAGGGGTGCCGAGGCGAGGGCGCGGTCCGTCCAGCTGGCCGTGTACCGCCTCGCCTGGTCGCGCCTCACGGACACACCGGTGGAGGAGATCAGGGCCGCGTTCTGCTACCTGGCCGACGGCGAGGTCGTGCGCCCGGGAGCGTTGGCCACCGAGGCGGAGCTGGAAGCCATCGTCGCCGCCGCGCTCCGGTGAGCCGCGCTGGGCTGACTGGGCCGCCATCCCGTCGGGGGGAGTCAGCCCTCGCGGCGGCCGTCCGTGATGAGCGGGATCGCATCGGTCGCCGGGGCGGGGTCCGCCGCGCGGGGTCCCTCGGCCGCCGGCAGCTGACCCTCCGAGGCCCGACCCTCCGAGGCCCGGCCGTCCGAGTCGCGACCGGTCGGGGCCTGTGCCCTCGGGGCCGGGCTGTCGGAGTCCGAGGCCCCGGGGGCGTCGCCGCTCGCGCCGTCTCCGGGCGGCATGGCCGCCGACGCGGCGGCCTCTGACGCCTCGCTGGCCTCGATGTCGGCAGCCAGTTCGGCGAGCATCGCCTCCGCGTCCCGCGCGACCTCTCGGTCACCGAGGGCGAGGGCCTTCACCAGGTACTGGGCGAGCGCGAACTCGGCCGCCAAGGCTGCGCGGCGTGCGAGCTGCGGATCCACCGGTTCCTTGCGGGCCTCGTGGTAGGCGGCGAGGACCGCATCGATGAACCGCGGCTCGTTCGATCCGACGAGCCAGGCGATGTCATCGGCAGGATCGCCGATCCGGAGGTCGGTCCAGCCGGTCACGGCCGTGACGCGGTCATCGTCGATGAGGAGGTTGTCCTCGTGGAGGTCGCCGTGGACCACCGTCGGGTTGAACCGCCACAGGGTCACGTCCTCCATGGCCTGCTCCCACCGGCGCAGGAGCACTGCGGGGATCTTGCCCGTCGTTGCCGCCTGGTCGAGCTCGTTGAGGCGCCGCTGCCGGAATCCGTTGGCCGTGTAGGAGGGCAGGTCGGCGCTGTCGACGAGTTCCTGAGGCAGGCCGTGGATGGCGGCGAGCGTCGTCCCGATCTCGCGTGCGAGCCGGTCGCTGCCCGAGGCGAGGGAGTCGAGGTCACGGACCGCCCCGGTGAGGTTGGTGTAGACGCACGTGGTGAGCCCGTCCATGCGCACCGTGCCGGCGACCGCCGGCATCTGGAACGGCAGCTCGGCGCGCACGGCAGGGTCGAAGGCCCGCAGCACCGTCATCTCGGTCTCGAGCCGCGCGCTGGCCTCCGTGCCGCGCGGGCAGCGGATGCGCCAGGCACGCCCGTCGGCGGTCTCCAGGAGCGCCGCGTCGAAGTCGGTGGCGTCGTCCGGGGACGCCGCCACGGCGGTCGGCTGCAGTCCGGGGACGGCAGCGGTAGCGATGGCAGCCAGCTCGAGCGGAGTGCGTTTCACCCTCTCCACGCTAGCCCGCTGCGCCCCCGCGGGCACGGACCCACGCCGAACCGGTGCCCCGCCGGTTGTGCGAGTGTCGGAGCGGCTCAGTACCGTAGTGGATATGACTTCCGGCCCGTTCCCCCTTCCCCAGCCCCCTGCCACCGCCGGCGCCGCGCTCTCGGCGTTCGACGGGCCGGGGCCGGCCGCCGGACTGCTCGCCGACCGACTCCTGCCCGCGGCCGCAGAAGCCCTCGACCGCAGGTCCGCGGACCGCGCCGACCCTGAGTTCCTCGGCCAGCTCGTGCGCCAGCCGGGTACGCTCGCGGTGCTCTACTCGCAGCGGCGGGCCGCGCACGACGGCGGGCACCTCGCCTTCCTGTCGGCGCGGTCCCTGCCCGCAGAATGGCTCGAAGGCCTGGTCGTCTACCTCGGCCGGCTGCCGCAGGAGCGGACCACCCCGCACGCGGCCCCGGGCTCCGACATCGTCCTCGTGGTCCTCGACGAGCCGGTCGAGCCGGTCTCCGCAGTGATGTCCGAGCCGGCGCAGGAGGGGGCAGGGCTGCTGCCGGAGGAGACGAACTGGGCCGGGTTCCGCGAGTCCGGGCCCGGGCTGGACGTCGTGGAGGCGGGCATCCTTCTCGAGGCGACGGCCATCGCCAACTGGCATGCCTCCCACCCGCGGTGCCCGCGCTGCGGCGCGGGCACCCATGTCATCCAGAGCGGCTGGGTGCGCCAGTGCCCCGAGGACGGTTCGGAGCACTTCCCCCGCACGGACCCCGCGATCATCGTCACCGTGGTCGGCCCGGGCGACCGTGTGCTCCTGGCCACCGGTGCGCGCATGCGCTCGACCATGTTCTCGACCCTCGCGGGCTTCGTCGAACCGGGCGAATCCCTCGAGCAGGCGGTGGCCCGCGAGGTCCTCGAGGAGGTCGGTGTCCGGGTGGCCGAGTGCCAGTACCTCGGGTCCCAGCCCTGGCCGTTCCCCGCCTCCCTGATGCTCGGCTTCACCGCCCGCACGCTCGACGAGGTCGCCGAGCCGGACGGCGTCGAGGTGCTCCGCGCCCGCTGGTTCAGCCGCGAGGAGCTGGCCGCCGCGGCAGGCTCGGGGGAGATCGACCTGCCGAGCAGGCTGTCCATCTCGCGGGCCCTCATCGAGCGGTGGTTCGGCGGTCCCATCGCCGAACCGGAGGCGGCGGCCCAGTGAGCGGGGCCGAGACCGCCCATGCCGCGGGCGGGACGCTAGAGGAGCGGCTCCTCGGCGGCCTCGACGAGGAGCAGCGCGAGGTCGCGACCACCCTCCAGGGGCCGGTCTGCGTCCTGGCAGGGGCGGGCACAGGCAAGACGCGCGCGATCACCCACCGCATCGCCTACGGCGTCCACTCGGGCGTCTACTCGCCCCAGCGCCTCCTCGCCGTCACGTTCACCGCGCGGGCCGCCGCCGAGATGCGCAGCCGCCTTCGCGACCTCGGCGTGGGGGGCGTGCAGGCGCGCACGTTCCACGCCGCCGCCCTGCGCCAGCTGCAGTACTTCTGGCCGCAGGCCGTCGGGGGCTCGCTCCCGAGCCTCCTCGAGCACAAGGCCCAGGCCATCGCCGAGGGCGCACGCCGCCTGCGCCTCACCGTGGACAGGGCCGCGATCCGGGACCTGGCCTCGGAGATCGAGTGGGCCAAGGTCTCGATGCTCACACCGTCGACCTACCTCGAGGGCGCCGCGGGCCGCGGCGAGCCCGGCGGCCTCCAGCCGGCCACCGTGGCGAGGCTCTTCGAGGCGTACGAGGACGTCAAGGTGGACCGGAACCTCATCGACTTCGAGGACGTCCTCCTCATCACGGTCGGCATCCTGCAGGAGGACCCCAAGGTCGCCGCCACGGTGCGCGAGCAGTACCGCCATTTCGTCGTCGACGAGTACCAGGACGTCTCCCCGCTGCAGCAGCGACTCCTCGAGCTGTGGCTCGGCGGCCGCGAGGAACTCTGCGTGGTCGGCGACGCGAGCCAGACGATCTACTCGTTCACCGGCGCCACGAGCACACACCTGCTCGAGTTCGGCAAGCGCCACCCGGACGCCGCCATGATCCGCCTCGTGCGGGACTACCGGTCCACCCCCCAGGTCGTGCGCCTGGCCAACGACCTGCTCGCGTCCCGTCGCCCCGCCGGACCCGCCGCGGATGCCCGGTGGGCGAAGCCGCTGAACCTCATCGCGCAGCGGCCCAGCGGGCCCGAGCCCGAATTCGCCGAGTGCGCCGACGACGAGGCAGAGGCGAGCGCCGTCGCCCGCCGGATCGCCGCCCTCGTCGAGGCCGGGACCGAGCCCAAGGACATCGCGGTGCTCTTCCGCACCAACGGCCAGTCCGAGGCGTTCGAGCAGGCACTCGGCGCGGCCGGTATCGGCTACCAGCTGCGCGGCGGCGAGCGGTTCTTCAACCGCCGCGAGGTCCGGGACGGCCTCCTGCAGCTCCGCGGGGCCGCCCGCGCCCAGGCGGACGACGGCGTGCCGATGGCGCAGCGGGTGCGCGACGTGCTCTCCTCGCTGGGCTACTCCGAACAGGCCCCCACGGGCGGCGGCGCCACGCGCGAGAGGTGGGAGTCGCTCGCCGCCCTCGTGGCCCTCGCCGACGAGCTCGCCGCCGCGCGGGGGGAGGGATTCGGGCTGCCCGAGTTCGTGGCCGAGCTGCAGGAGCGGGCCACGGCCCAGCACGCGCCGGCCGTCCAGGGCGTGACGCTCGCATCGCTGCACGCCGCGAAGGGCCTCGAGTGGGACGCCGTGTTCCTCGTGGGGCTGAGCGAGGGCCTCGTGCCGATCTCCTTCGCCGACACGCCCGTGACCGTGGACGAGGAGCGGCGCCTGCTCTACGTCGGGATCACCCGGGCCCGGGAGTTCCTGCACCTGTCCTGGTCCCTGTCCCGCACCCCTGGCGGCCGGGCCCACCGCCGTCCCTCGCGCTTCCTCGACGGGCTGCGGCCCGCGGGCTCGACGTCCTCGCATGCCGAGCGCAGCCCCCGCAAGCGCCGTGAGCTCAAGGGGCCCACCACTTGCCGCGTGTGCGGCACGATCCTCTCGACGGGGGCCGAGCGGAAGGTCGGCCGCTGCTCCGGCTGCCCGCCCACCTACGAGGACGCGACCTTCGAGGCGCTGCGCGCGTGGCGCCTCGAGCAGGCCCGCGAGGCGGATCTGCCGGCCTTCGTCGTGTTCACCGACGCGACCCTGACCGCCATCGCGGAGGCGAAGCCATCGAGCCTGGACGAGCTGTCCCAGGTGGCCGGCGTGGGCCGGGCCAAGCTCGAGCGCTACGGCGAGGCGGTCTTGGAGCTGATCCGTGGCGCGTGAGGGACGGCGTGCCCCGGGCCAGGGGGCGCTGCCGCCGACCGAGGACGGGCCGCCGGTCGAGGTGCGCCGGTCGGGGCGGCGCCGGAAGACCGTCTCCGCGTTCTGGGAGGGCAGCACGGCCGTCGTGGCGATCCCGGCCAGCTTCACCCGCGCGCAGGAGGTGCACTGGGTCGAGCGCATGGTCGAGCGGCTCCAGCAGGACACCGCGCGCCGCCGCGGGGCGCACTCGGACGAGGCGCTCGTGGAGCGCGCCGCCGCGCTGTCCCAGCAGTACTTCGGGGGCCGGACCCAGCCTGCGTCGATCCGCTGGGTCACCAACCAGCGCCGGCGCTGGGGCTCGTGCACCCCGAGCCAGCGGACCATCCGCCTCTCCCACGAGCTCCAGGGCATGCCGGAGTGGGTGGTGGACTACGTGATCGTCCACGAGCTCGCGCATCTGCTCGTCTCCGGCCACGGGCCCCAGTTCTGGGAGCTCGTGGGCGCCTACCCGAGGCTCGCCGAGGCGAAGGCGTTCCTGGCCGGGGTGGCCTTCGCCGGTTCCGGACGCGGAGACGCCCGGGACGGCGACGCCGGTGCCGGCGACGGCGGGGGCTGGGACCTTATCGATGACGACGAAGACGCCTAGAATCGCGCCATGAGCCAGCTTCCAGCCAGCTACGTCAAGTACCTCGAGGGCCGCAGCGCCGAGTTCATCGACACGGTGCGCCCCGTGCTGCTCCAGTCGGCCGCCGACGCCGCGTGCGGGGTCCACGTGGTCCTCAACGAGCCGCACGAGCTCCAGGCCCATCTGGACGAGTCCGTCCCCTTCGGCCAGATCACCGAAGGCGTCGACTGATACGCCGGGAGCCGGCCGCGTGGTGCGGCCGGCTCCCGGCGTATGCCTGCGGCGAGTCCGTCCTGGCCCCCCGCCCGCGGCGGCCGGCCCGGGCGTCGGGCCCAGCGCTAGGCGCGGGGCGCGCCCGGGGGAGTGCCGCCGTCGTCCGTCCCGTCCTCGGGACCGTCGCCCTGCTCCTGCTCCTGCTCTCCGGCGCCGGCGGCGTCAGGGGACTCCGAGGGTGCGTCGAAGCCGCCGGCGAGGAGCTTCTCCAGGGCCTCGTCGACCTCCGAGTCCTGGGCCTCTGCCTGGGAGCGCCGCGCGGAGAAGCCCAGCGGGTCGTCGAGGTCCTCGGGGGTAGGGAGCAGGTCCGGGTGCTTCCAGATAGCGTCCCGGCCGGCGATCCCGCGCTCGTCGCCGAGCGACTTCCACAGCGTGGCGGCATCGCGCAGGCGGCGCGGCCGCAGCTCGAGGCCCACGAGCGAAGCGAAGGCG
The DNA here is from genome assembly GCF_054782415.1 of Sinomonas soli. Classification (NCBI taxonomy): domain Bacteria; kingdom Bacillati; phylum Actinomycetota; class Actinomycetes; order Micrococcales; family Micrococcaceae; genus Sinomonas; species Sinomonas soli. The sequence goes on from NZ_BAAGSN010000004.1 coordinate 262,797, forward strand.
TGCTCGGCCGGCCCGCCCGTGGCGCGGCGGCGCCGCACGGCCTCGCGGAGCGCCGCCGCGGAGGGCAGCACGCCCTCGGTCGCGGTGGCCGTGAGCTCGTCCACCCAGCCCTCGACGAGGGCGAGCGCGGTCTCGAGCTTGACGAGGGCAGCGTCCTGCTGGGGCGTGCGCTGCGGCATGAACACCCCGCCCTGGAGGGCCTCCTGGATCGACTCCGGGTTGCTCGGGTCGATGCCGTGTGCGAGCTCCTCGATCTTGGAGACGTCGATGTGGATGCCGCGCGCGTAATCCTCGATGGCACCGAGCAGATGGGCCCGCAGCCACGGCACGTGCATGAACAGGCGCGCGTGGGCGGCCTCGCGGACGGCAAGGTAGAGCCGGACGTCGCCCTCCGGCAGGCCCAGGCCCTCGCCGAACTTGACGACATTGGCAGGCAGGAGCGCCATCTCGAGGTCGACCAGCGGGACGCCGATGTCGGAGGAGCTCACGACCTCGCCCGAGAGCGCGCCGATCGCCGCGCCGAGCTGCATGCCGAAGATGGCCCCGCCCATGTTGGTGAGCATGGAGGACGCGCCGCCGAGCATGCCCTTCATCTCCTCGGGCATCTGCTCGTTCAGCGCGGTCGAGAGCGCGGTGGCGATGCTGTTCGCCACGGGCTCGGTCAGCCGCCGCCACGTGCCCATGGTGGCCTCGATCCACTCGGCCCTCGACCAACCGCGGCCGATGATGCCCGTGCCGGGAAGGTCGGTGGCCTTGTCCAGCCAGAGCTCGGCCAGGCGCAGGGCCTCGTCCACGTCCCGGTTCTGGGCCGCGGAGACCGAGGGATCCGACGTGCTGGCCGCTGTCCGGCGCGCGTGGTCATGGGCCAGCTGCCAGTTGACGGGGCCCTCGCCGCCGGGGGCCGACATCATGGCCTGCACCTGCTCGAACATCTGGCGCAGGAGGTTGGGGTCGCTCGGGAGGCCTGCCGCCTTGGCGATCTCCGTGGGGTCGAATCCCTCGGCGCCCGCACCGCCCATGAGCCGTCCGAAGAGCTCGGACAGGGGGTCCTGGGGCTCGTCGTCGTGGCCCGAGGGCTTCTCTGGTGTGGTCATCGTGCCGCCGATCAGTGCTGGTGGAAGGGGACATCCTCACGGTACCGCGGCGCTCGCGGACGTGTCTTCGGTGCGGAGTCCCTTTCGCTGTCGGCACACCGGTCGCTGCGCAGCCCGCGCGCGGCAGCGTCGTAGGCTGGGGCGTGCCGCCGCGGACGCCCGCGGCGGCCGCGGCGTCCGGTCCCGGCGGCGCGAGGCGGTGCGAGCATCCGGAAGGCGGCGCGAGACGTGGTCACTCCTCCCGCAGTTCCCGACGAGGACGGCGGGCAGCCGGACGGGGGCCCCTCGGACGACGGCGGGGGCACGCCCCGCACGGGTCGCCCACCGAAGGCGGCGGGCAGCGGCCGCACGTTCGCAGCGGTGACCTCAGGCCTCGCCGCGCTCATCCTCGGCGCCACGGTGGTCTCCGTCCCCGTCCCCTACGTCGTGGAGTCGCCAGGGCCGGCCTACAACACACTGGGCCAGACGGGCGGCAAGGACGTCATCTCGATCACCGGCCATCCCTCCTACCCTGCCCGCGGATCCCTCGACCTCACCACGGTGTACGTCAACGGGGGGCCCAACAGCGACGTCGGCCTGATCGACCTCGCGCGCTCGTGGTTCGACCACTCGCAGGGCATCCTGCCGGAACGGGTGGTCTACCCGCCGGGGACCACCCGCCAGCAGGTCTCGGACGAGAACGCCTCCCTCATGCAGGACTCGGAGCAGACCTCGGTCGCCGCCGCCCTGGGCGCCCTCGGGATCCACTACGAGCAGCAGCTCAACGTCGCCTCGATCGCCGACGGGTCGCCCTCGTCCGGGAAGCTGAAGGTGGGCGACCGGCTCGTCAGCGTCGGCGGCCAGAAGGCGTCGTCCCTCGCGACGGTGCAGCAGACCCTCGCCGCGGGCAAGGGCGCCCCCGTGGAGGTCGCAGTAGACCGCGGCGGGTCGCCCGTGACCGCCACGGTGACGCCCACGCAGAACCAGGGCCGGTGGATCCTGGGCGTGGGCATCCGCTACACCTACAGCTTCCCCTTCGATGTGCAGATCGAGCTGGACCGGGTGGGCGGCCCCAGCGCGGGCATGATGTTCGCACTCGGGATCATTGACAAGCTGACCCCCGGAGACCTGACCGGAGGCAAGGACGTCGCCGGGACCGGCACGATCGATCCCGACGGCACGGTCGGGCCGATCGGCGGCATCGACCAGAAGCTGTTCGGCGCCCGCGCCGCCGGCGCCACCCTCTTCCTGGCGCCCGCCTCCAACTGCGGCGACGTGGTCGGGCACATCCCCGAAGGCCTCGCGGTCGTGAAGGTATCCACCCTCGCCGAGGCCCGCTCTGCGGTGGAGGCCTATGCCCAGGGCAAGGATCCCGCCTCCCTGCCCCAGTGCACGGCCGGCTGACGGAGTCCACAGCGGGGCGGCCGAGGCCGAATCGTTATCGCGCATCCGCGCGGCACGGGGAACTGTGGCCACGCGCCGCGCGTGCTTGACTAGGAGCAGCGCTGTGCTCCGCATGCGTGTCCGCGGAGCCGAGCGCCGACGAATCGAGCCCAGAGCAACGAGGTACGCCGTGACATCCCGCCCCGAAGGCAGACCGACCGCACTCCGCCGCCGTCGGGGGGCCCTGATCCCGACGATCGTGATCGTGGTCGTCCTCGCGATCGGGTTCGTCATCTTCTCCGGGGTGTACACGGACGTCCTGTGGTACCAGCAGCTGGGCTACCTGCAGGTCTTCCTGCGGCAGAACGCCATCCGGGCCGCCGTCTTCCTCGTCGCCGGGCTCGTGATGGCCGGGGCGGTCTACGGCGTGATGCGCGCCGCGTACCGGACGCGCCCCGTGTACGCCCCCGACCCCTCGAGCCACGACACGATGGCCCGGTACCAGGAGCAGCTCGAGCCCGTCCGGCGCATCGTCATGGCTGCGGTGCCGATCGTGTTCGGCCTCTTTGCCGGGGCCGCCGCGGGAAGCCAGTGGCAGAAGGCCGCGCTCTTCTTCAACCAGGTGCCGTTCGGCGTCCAGGACCCCCAGTTCCACCTCGACATCAGCTTCTACACGATGACCCTGCCCTTCCTCGGCACGGTGGTGGGCTTCCTCCTCGGCGTCGTCGTGATCGCCGGGATCGCGGGCGTCCTCACCCACTACCTCTACGGGTCGATCCGCATCAGCGAGAGCGGCGTCTACATGGCCCGCGCGGCGCAGCTGCACCTGGCGATCTCCGGGGCAGCGCTGCTGCTGCTCATCGCGGTCAACTTCTGGCTCGACCGCTACAGCGCGGTCTTCGACTCCTCCGGCCGCGTCTCCGGCGCGCTCTTCACCGATGTCAACGCCGTCATCCCGACCAAGGCCATCCTCGCGGTGGCCGCGGCCATCGTCGCGGTCCTGTTCATCGTCGCCGCGGTCATCGGGCGGTGGCGCCTGCCGCTCATCGGCACCGCCATGCTCGTGATCACCGGCATCCTCGCCGGCGGCGTGTACCCCTGGGTGATCCAGCAGGTCCAGGTCCGCCCGTCGGAGCAGAGCGCCGAGGCGCCCTACCTCGAGCGGAACATCAACTCGACGCGGTCCGCCTACGGCCTCGACAAGGTGCAGGTGCAGGACTACAAGGCCACGACCGATGCGACTCCGGGGGCGCTGCGCCAGGACGCCCAGACGACCGCCAGCATCCGTCTCCTCGATCCGACCCTCGTGTCCCCGACGTTCCAGCAGCTCGAGCAGTACCGGCCGTACTACCAGTTCGCGCCCTCGCTCAACGTGGACCGCTACTCGGTGAACGGCAAGACCCAGGACACTGTGATCGCCGTGCGCGAGCTCAACTCGCAGGGCCTCTCGCCCAGCCAGCAGTCCTGGTACAACAACCACATCGTCTACACCCATGGCTACGGGGTCGTGGCGGCCTATGGCAATACGGCCACCGTGGACGGCAAGCCGGTGTTCATGGAGTCGAGCATCCCCTCGACCGGGGTGCTGGGGAATGACTCGACGTACCAGCCGCGCATCTACTTCGGCGAGTACTCGCCCGACTACTCGATCGTGGGCGGTCCGGCCGGCACGCAGCCGCGGGAGCAGGACAAGCCGCAGGGGAGCGCGGGGGACACGCAGTACACGTTCTCGGGCAATGGCGGCCCGAACGTGGGCAACGTCTTCAACAAGCTCATGTACGCCATGAAGTTCCAGAGCACCGACCTGCTCTTCTCGGACGGCGTGAACCAGGATTCCCAGATCCTCTACGACCGGAACCCGCGCGACCGCGTCCAGAAGGTCGCCCCGTACCTGACCATCGACGGGAACGCCTACCCGGCCGTGATCGACGGGCGCGTGAAGTGGATCGTGGACGGGTACACGACGAGCCAGTACTACCCGTACTCCCAGCAGCAGCAGCTCCAGCAGATCACCGCCGACTCCCAGACGGCGGCGGGGCGGGCCAGCCAGCTGCCCCAGGCCACGGTGAACTACATCCGCAACTCGGTCAAGGCGACCGTGGATGCCTACGACGGCTCGGTGACGCTGTACGCCTGGGACACCCAGGACCCGATGCTCAAGGCCTGGCAGAAGGTCTTCCCGAGCACGGTCAAGCCGATCTCCGACATGTCCGCCGGCCTCATCAGCCACGTGCGCTACCCGGAGGACCTCTTCAAGGTCCAGCGCGAGCTCCTCACTCGGTACCACGTGACCGACCCGGGCGACTTCTACAAGAACAACGACGTCTGGAGCGTGCCGAACGATCCGACCGTGAAGTCCGGCGGGGTCAAGCAGCCGCCGTACTACATGACGCTGCAGATGCCCGGCCAGCAGACGCCGTCCTTCCAGCTGACCTCGAGCTTCATCCCGCAGACCGTGGAGGGCGGATCCTCGCGGGAAGTCATGTACGGCTACCTCGCCGCGGACTCGAATGCCGGAAGCAAGGCCGGTGTGAAGGGCAACGACTATGGGAAGCTGACGCTGCTCAAGCTGCCGACTGACACCTCGGTCCCCGGACCCGGGCAGGTGCAGAACACCTTCAACTCGGATACGAATGTCTCCCAGGCGCTGAACCTCCTGCGCCAGGGTGCGTCCGAGGTGCTCAACGGGAACCTCCTGACGCTCCCCGTGGGCGGAGGCCTGCTCTACGTCCAGCCCGTGTACGTGAAGTCCACCGGTTCGACCTCGTACCCAACCCTCCAACGGGTGCTCGTGGCCTTCGGCGACAAGATCGGCTTCGCGCCGACACTGGACAAGGCGCTGGACGACCTCTTCGGCGGCAACTCGGGGGCCAAGGCCGGCGATTCGGGCAACAACGGCCAGGCTGGCGCGACCCCGAGCCCGCAGCCGTCCGGGGGGACGGGGACGTCCCAGACGGCCCAGACAGACCTCCAGGCAGCCCTGCAGGACGCCAGCCAGGCCATCAAGGACGGCCAGGCCGCGCTCGCCGCGGGCAACTTCGCGGCCTACGGCGACGCGCAGCAGAAGCTGAGCGCGGCGGTACAGCGGGCCATGGACGCCGAGGCCAAGCTCGCAGGGTCGGGGGGCGGGACGTCCGGCTCGTCGACGGCCAGCCCCGCGCCGAGTCCGACGCCGAGCAAGTAGATGCCCGGGGCGGAAGCCCCGGGCCGGATTTGGCGACCGTCCGCCCCGCTGGTAGAGTTGAAGGCACGCCGCGGGGTGGAGCAGTTCGGTAGCTCGCTGGGCTCATAACCCAGAGGTCGTAGGTTCAAATCCTGCCCCCGCAACCACGAAGAGGCCCCGGACCATCAGGTCCGGGGCCTCTCTGCATGCCCTCGAAGCCGGCAGGCCCGGCGCCGCCACTCGTCAGAGCTTGTCGAGGTTCGACTCCTCGACGGCGGGGGCCGCGGCAGGCTGACCCGCCCCGGTCCCCAGCGCTGCGGGGGAGCCGCCTTGCTTGAGGGCGGCGAGGCGGGCTTCGATCTCCGTCTGCTCGCCCAGGTCCTCGAGCTGGTTGAACTGGGCGTCGAGGCTCGAGGCGGCGAGCTCCTGCTGGCCGCGCACCCGCGCCTCTTCGCGCCGGACCTTCTCCTCGAAGCGCGAGACCTCGCTCGTCGGGTCCATGATGTCGATGCTCTTGAGCGCATCGCTGACCTGGGTCTGGGCCTGCGCCGTCTTGGCCCTGGCCACGAGCTCGTTGCGCTTGGCGGTGAGCTCGTTGAGCTTGCCCTTCATCTGGTCGAGGCCTGTCTTGAGGCGGTCGACCACCTCGTTCTGGGTCGCGATGGTCGGCTCGGCCGCCTTCGCCTCGTTCTCCGAGGACATCTGGTGCTGGATGGCGACCTTCGCGAGGTTGTCGAACTTCTGGGCGTCGGCCGTGTTCCCGGCCGCGCGGAACTCGTCGGCCTTCCGGGACGCGGCGAGGGCCTTGCTGCCCCAGTCCTGAGCGGCCTTGACGTCCTCGGCGTGGTCGTCCTCGAGCATCCGGAGGTTCCCGATGGTCTGGGCGATGGCCGCCTCTGCCTCCGCGATGTTGTTCGTGTAGTCCCGGACCATCTGGTCCAGCATCTTCTGCGGGTCCTCCGCCTGGTCAAGCAGCGCGTTGATGTTCGCCTTGGCCAGCTGTGCGATGCGCCCGAAGATGGACTGCTTTGCCATGGTGTTCCCTCTCGTCTCGTTGAAAGTCACGGGTGGAAGGCATCTGCGTTCCCCCGTGCGGCCTAGAAGCTGCCGCCGTCGCCGCCGAAGTCGCCTCCGCCGCCGAATCCTCCACCTCCTCCGCCGCCGCCCCAGCCGCCGCCGAAGCCGCCGCCGCCCCAGCCACCGCCGCCGTGGTGGCCGGCGTTGAGGATCGAGTTGATGATGATGCCCCCCAGGATCGCGCCCCCGATGCCGCCGCCGTCACGGCGACCCCCAGGGCCGCCGCCCCAGCCGGAGAACTGGTCGACGTCCTGCTCGGCGATCTGGGCTGCCTGCGAGGCGAGCAGGTTGGCCTGCTGGGCATACGCGAGGGCCGTCGTCGGATCGCTCGCCGTGATCGAGAGGGCGTAGTCGAGATTGCGCTGCGCCTCGGCGAGCCGCGTCCGTGCCTGCGTGCCGACCCCGCCGCGCCGCGCAGCGATGTAGTCGCCCGCGGCGCTGATCTGTGCCTGGGCGGACTGGATCGCCTGCTGGAGTGCAGCCGCGGCCCGCTGCGCCTGCTGCTGCCGGTCGCGGACTCCCGTGAGCGCCGTGTCGAGCTGCGTGTGGGCCGTCTCGATGCGCTGAAGGAGGGCGAGCGGGTCCGGCCTCTCCGCCGCGGCCTCGCGCTCGGCGGTGTCGAGCGCAGCCCCGACGGCGGCGATCGGACCGGCGAGCTCGGGGTGCTGCCCCTGCCCGGCCACGGCGCGCGCCTGGGCCAGGTCGCCCCGGGTGTCTGCGAGGGCGGCCCCGACCTTGGCCTGCGCATCGTCGAGCGCCGTGGCAGCCTTGCCGATCGCCTCGAGCAGGACGCGCGCCTGGTGGAGGGCCTCTTCCGAGGCCCGCACGGCAACGGCCGCCGGGCTCGTCTGCCCTGCGCCGAGCTTCTCCCGCGCGGTGGCGGACGCGTTCTCGACGAAGGCGAGGCGCTCCTGCGCCTGCGTGACGTTGTCGGCCACGTGCTTCACCGCGGACTCCGCATAGGCGCCCTGCAGCCTCGCGAGCGTCTCCTTCTCGGCCGCGAGGCGCGCCTCGGCCTCGGCGGCGCCCCTGGCCACCCCTTCGAGGGCCGCCGGAGCGTTCCGCTCGAGCTCGCGGAGGGCGTCGAAGTCCGCCTTCTGCTCGGCCAACGATGCGATGGCGTCCTCCGAGCGGTGGACGATGTCGCCGAGCCACTGCCGCTGCTGCGCCTCGGTGTCGGGCACATGGTCGTCGAGCTGCTGCTGGAGCTTGAAGGACTCTGCCAGATGGGCCTTGGCCTCCGCGAGGGCCCGGGTGAAGTTGCCCACGGCATCTGTGCCGTAGGAGGCCTCGGCGAAGCCGAGCTCCTGTTCGCTCGAGCGGACCGCGTCGTCGGCCCGGACGAGGAGCCCGGCTGCCCGGGTGCGCAGCTCGTCCACGCTGAGCGAGGCCAGCGGGTCGGGCTCGCCCTGGCCGGAGCCCTGCTGGCCCTGGGCCTGGGCCCACGGGCGCTTGCGCCGGCGCGAGACCAGATAGGCCGCACCGGCCCCGACGAGCACCACCCCGCCGCCGACGAGCCACGGGGCCGCCCCCGCGCCGGAGGAGACGCTCCCATTGCCTCCGCCGGCGGCGTCCCCGGTGGCCTTGGCGGTGTCGATGGCCGCCTGGGCGTAGTCCTTCTTGCCGCCGGCCAGGTTCGGGGTGACGGCGTTCTGGGCGATGGCCGAGACCTTCGGGTACACGGCGGCATTCTGGGTGTTCGCCACCAGCTGGTACTGGCCGGACGTGGCGATGGCCAGGAGCACGTCCGAGCCGCCCATGCCCGTGTTCTTCGCGACCGCCTGGGCCCAGGCCGTCCGGTCGCTCGGGTTCGTGAAGGAGTCCACGATGACCACGTACAGGTTCACGCGGTGCTGGGAGAGGAGGTCGGAGATGGCCTTCTGCACCTCGCCCTTCCGCGACCCGAGCGCACCCTGGGGATCCACGATGTTCGTCCCCGACGGGATCGCCACCGGATCGGTGGCCCACGCCGGCGCCGTGGCCGGAATGAGCAGGAGGAAGGCCGCCACGAGGCCAGCAAGGAGGGTCTTCGCCGTCGAGCGCATGCGCTGTTTCCTTCGCCACATTCGGGGGCGCGGGCCCCGGTCCGGCAGCCTCCCGCAGCACCTCGCGCCGCCGGCGGCTGTCTCACGTACCTCGATTCTAGGGGCGCCCGCAGTGGGCCGCACGGGCGGCCTCGGGGCCCGGCGTTGCGCCCGGAGTGAAACGGATGACTTTCGGCGGACTCCCAGCAAGCTTCCAGAGAACAGAAGCGTCCAGCACAGCTTGGGGGACGATAGTGGTAAGGAGTTCAGGGAAAGGACATCAGTGATGAACGAGAGCGATCCCCGTCCGGCGCAGTCCGGCTCGGGAGCCCCCGACCCCCGCGAGCCCGCCGGCGCTCCCGTGCAGCAGCCGGCAGCGCCCCCGGCGGCCGGTCCCGGGGCGGAACAGGGCGGACAGCCCGCGCAGGCCCCCACGTCCCAGCAGCCGTCGCAGCAGCGCCCGCAGCATCAGGACCAGCCGACCCAGCCCATTCCCCCGTACGGCCAGCAGGGCCAGCAGTCGCCCCAGTACGGCCAGCAGGCACCCCAGTACGGCCAGCGCGGGCCGCAGTACGGCCAGCAGGGGCCGCAGTACGGCCAGCAGGGCCAGCAGTCGCCCCAGTACGGCCAGCAGGCACCGCAGTACGGCCAGCGCGCGCCGCTCTACGGGCCTGCGCAGGGGCCGGCCCCCTACGGCCAGTCCCAGTACGGCCAGTCCCAGTACGGCCAGCAGGGCCACCCCGGGAACTCGTTCTTCCGTCCCGCGAACCAGCGTCAGGGGCAGAAGGCCCGCTGGGGGACCGGAGTGCTGGTGGGCGGCATGCTCGTGGCGGGCCTGGTCGGCGGCGGGGTCGTGGCCGGAACGGCCGGCCTCTGGGCCCCGAACCTCACCAGCTCCGCATCCCAGCAGCAGGGCTCGAGCCCGGTGATCGTGAACAACCAGGACAGCGTGAACGCGGTGACCGCCGCTGCCGCGAAGGCGTCCCCGAGCGTCGTGACCATCGGCGTCTCCTCGGGCAACTCCTCGGGCACCGGGTCCGGCGTGGTGCTGGACAACCAGGGCCACATTCTCACGAACACGCACGTCGTGACCCTCGACGGTCAGGTCTCCAATCCCACGATCGAGGTCCGCGCGAACAACGGCTCGGTCTACAGGGCCTCGGTGGTCGGGACGGATCCGCTCAGCGACCTCGCGGTCGTGAAGGTCGACGGCGCGAACCTCACCCCCGTGACCTTCGGCGACTCGGGCAAGCTCAACGTCGGTGACATCGCCGTGGCCATCGGCGCCCCGCTGGGCCTCGACAGCACCGTCACGGACGGCATCGTCTCGAACCTGAGCCGGACGATCTCCGTCCAGTCCTCGGCCGCGCCCAACGGCGGCGACAACTCGCAGGACAATGGCGGCCAGGGCTTCCAGTTCGCCCCTCCCGGCGGTGGCCAGACCCAGCGCCAGTCGCCCCAGAGCACGGTGAGCCTGAACGTCATCCAGACCGACGCGGCGATCAACCCGGGCAACTCCGGCGGCGCGCTCGTCAACAGCCAGGGCCAGCTGATCGGCATCAATGTGGCGATCGCCTCCACGGGGTCGAGCTCAGGTTCCGGCTCGGAGTCGGGCAACATCGGGGTCGGCTTCAGCATCCCGGCGAACTACGCGCACCGCATCGCCAACGAGCTGATCGCCAACGGCAAGGCGACCCACGGCCAGCTTGGCGTCTCGGTCCAGTCCCAGTCCGCCAGCGGGACCAGCTCGGCCTTCTCGACGGGCGCCCAGGTGGTGTCGGTGACCTCCGGCTCCGCAGCCGACAAGGCGGGCATCCACCAGGGCGACGTGATCACGAAGTTCGCCGGCCGCCCCATCGGTGATGCCTCGGAGCTCACGGCGGCGGTCCACGAGCAGGCGCCCGGTTCGACCGTGAAGGTGACGGTCCTCCGCAACGGCCAGTCCCAGGACCTCGACGTCACGGTGGGCGCGGCCCAGTAGCCTCCGTCCCCGGCGTCCCTTCC
>NZ_BAAGSN010000004.1:273602-358475 GCF_054782415.1 Sinomonas soli
GACACAGACCCGGGCTGGGGCAGCGGATTCGGCGGCGCGTGTGATTAGCTAGGGCGTGCCCGGCATGCACGCCGCGCGCGGCGCAGTCGCGCCCGCGGGCGATCCGGGCGCACCTGCCACGGACGGTCCCCGCCCGCGGCACGTACGCGAGCATGGAAGGCCTTGGACCGTGGGAGACACCCTCAAGATCGTCGTGCTGGTCAAGCACGTCCCTGATGCGCAATTCGACCGTCACATCGGCCCTGAGCGCACCCTCGACCGCTCCGAGAGCATCCTCTCCGAGCTGGACGAGTATGCCCTCGAGGCCGCGCTGCAGCTCACGGACGCCCGCGGCGGCGACAAGGGCGGCAACGAGGTCGTCGCGCTGACCATGGGCGGCCCCGATGCCGCCAACGCGCTCAAGAAGGCCCTGCAGATCGGCGCCAGCTCGGGGGTGCACCTCAGCGACGAGGCGCTCGCGGGCTCGGACGCGTGGGCCACCTCCCTCGCCCTGGCTGCCGCGGTCCGCACCCTCGGCGACGTGGACCTCGTCATCACGGGCATGGCCTCGACCGACGGCGAGACGTCCCTCGTGCCCGCCCAGCTCGCCGAGCGCCTGGGCCTGCCTCAGCTGACCTTTGCGTCCTCGCTCGAGGTCTCGGGCAGCACCGTGACGATCCAGCGCGATGGCGACGGCGTGACCGAGACTGTCGAGGCCGAGCTGCCCGCCCTCGTGTCCGTCACCGACCAGGCCAACGAGCCGCGCTACCCCAACTTCAAGGGGATCCTCGCGGCCAAGAAGAAGAAGGTCGCCACGCTCTCGCTCGCCGAGGTCGGGCTCGACGCCGGCCAGGTCGGCGCCGCGGGTTCCCTCACGGCCGTCGAGTCGGCCCAGCCGCGCCCGCCGCGCGCCGCCGGCACGATCATCACCGACGAGGGCGACGCGGGCGTCAAGCTCGTCGACTTCCTGGCCGCGCAGAAGCTCATCTGAGGGAGAAGGCAATGACTGAAGCGAATGTCCTGGTGGTCCTCGACGGCGTCGGGGAGTCCCTGAAGAAGTCCCAGCTCGAGCTCCTGTCCGCCGGGCGCCTCCTCGGCACGGTGTCGGTGGCCGCGACCGCCCCCGTCGGAGAGGCCCTCCTCGCCGAGCTGCGCGAGAACGGTGCGGCCGCCGCGTACGTCCCCGACAGGGCCGACCTGTCCGGGTACCTCGTCGGGCCCACCGCCGCGTGGCTCTCCGAGGTCGTCTCGGCCTCGGATGCGCAAGGCCGGCCGGTGGGCACCGTGCTGCTCGACAACTCGCCGGCCGGCCGGGAGACCGCGGCCCGGCTGGGCGTCCGGCTCGGCGCCGGCGTGATCACCGACGTGGTCGGCCTCGAGCCCGACGGCACGGCCCACAAGTCCGTCCTCGCGGGCTCCTACGAGGACCGCGCCCGGGCCACCAGCCCCGTCTCGGTCCTGACGCTCAAGGCCAACCTCGACCTCGGGGCCACCGGCACGCCGGCACCCGGCGACGCCTCCGTCACTCCCGTGGCCGTCCCCGCTGGCGCGCTCGCGCGCTCCGGGCGGGTCACGGGCCGGGCCGCCAAGGCCAGCTCGGGCCGCCCGGACCTCACCGAGGCCCGCGTCGTCGTGGCCGGCGGCCGCGGGACCGACGGCGACTTCGGGCCCGTGGAGGAGCTGGCCGACGCCCTCGGCGGCGCGGTCGGTGCCTCGCGTGCCGCAGCCGATGCAGGGTGGGTGAGCCACGACCTGCAGGTCGGCCAGACGGGCAAGACTGTCTCGCCGCAGCTGTACATCTCCGCCGGCATCTCCGGGGCCGTGCAGCAGAAGGCGGGCATGCAGACCGCCAAGGTCATCGTCGCGGTCAACTCCGACCCCGAGTCGCCCGTCTTCGAGATCGCCGACTTCGGCGTGGTCGGCGACCTGTTCGAGGTGCTTCCGCAGGCGACCGCCGAGATCAAGCGGCGCCGCGGCTGATGGCCCCTGCCGAGATGACTGGGGCCACGCGCGGCGGCGCAAGGAAGCCGGGGCCGTTCGACCCGTCGCGCCACCGGGTTCGCCGGGTCGTCGCATTCGGCGCCCACCCGGACGACCTCGACTTCGGCGTCTCCGGCACCGTCGCCGCCTGGACGGCGGCGGGGGTCGAGGTGCACTACTGCATCATGACCGACGGCGACGCGGGCGGCTTCGAGCCGGAGCACCGCGCGGGCATCGTGGCGATGCGCCACGAGGAGCAGCGCGGCGCCGCCGCCCTCGTCGGCGTCACCGACGTGCACTTCCTCGGCTACCGGGACGGCTACCTCGAGCCCACGCACGAGGTGATGCGGGACGTCGTCGAGCTCGTGCGGCGGGTGCGCCCCGACGTCGTGCTCGCGATGCACCCCGAGCGGAACTGGGACCGGATCCAGAAGTCCCACCCGGACCACCTGGCGTGCGGCGAGGCGGTCACGCGCGCGGTGTACCCGGCGCTCGAGAACCCGTACGCGTACCCCGAGCTCGCCGAGGCGGGCCTGGACGCCTACCGGCTGCCCTGGCTGTGGCTGTACGCGGGGCCCGCGGAGCGCACCAACCACTGCACGGACGTGAGCGGTTTCGTGGACACGAAGATCGCCGCCCTCCAGATCCACATCAGCCAGCATCCGGACGTGGCGGCGATGGAGGAGTCGGTCCGCTCGCGCATGCGCGCGTCGGCGCTCGAGGCCGGCCTGCCCGCGGGCGCGTCGGCCGAGGAGTTCCATGTGGTCTCGGTCAACAACCCGGAGACGATCGCGGGCTTCTGAAGGCTCAGAGCTGGGCGCCCGCGAACCCGTTCTGCCGCCACGCCTCGTAGACCGCGATCGACGCGGAGTTGGCGAGGTTGAGCGAGCGCCTCGACGGGAGCATCGGCAGCCGGACGCGGGCCGTGACCCGGGGATCGTCGAGCACCTCCTGGGGCAGCCCCACGGACTCGGGGCCGAAGAAGAGCACATCGCCCGGAGCGTAGGCCACGTCCGCGAACGGGGTGTCCCCGTGCGAGGTGAATGCGAAGACCCGCGCGGGCAGCAGCGCCGCGAACGCGTCCTCGAGCGTCGCATGGACGGTGACGTGGGCGAGGTCGTGGTAGTCGAGGCCCGCGCGGCGCAGGTTCGCGTCCTCGAAGTTGAACCCGAGCGGCTCGACGAGGTGCAGGTGCGAGCCGGTCACGGCGGAGAGCCGGATGGCGTTGCCGGTGTTGCCCGGGATCTCGGGCGTGTAGAAGAGGATGCGGAACACGCCCTCCATCCTAGGCGCGCCCGGGGCGCGGCCCGTCCAGGGCCGGTCAGTGCAGGCCGGTGAGCAGCCGGGCGAGGGCCGGGACGAGGACGACGTTGGGCTGCGGGCCGGACGAGAGGAAGAACGTGAGCTCGCGGACGAACTTGGAGGCATTGAGCGGCTCGACGAGGCCGCCCGCGCCGCGGCGGACGTCGATGACGGGCTCGTGGGGGTTCTCGTCCGGGGTCTGGACGAGGATGAAGCCCTGGACGTTGAGCTCGCCGAACACCTCCTGGAAGTCGCGCACCTGCTCGGCGAGCCGCGGCGGGGCGACCGTCCTGGCGCCGTGGACCAGGTGCGCGCCGTCCCATGCGTAGTTCCCCCGCGGCACGAGCATCGAGTCGACGAGGGCGAGCCGGTAGCCGGCGAGGACGGCGTGCGCCACATGGGACGCGTCCCGGGGAGCGCGCAGGCCGTTGAGCAGCCGTGCCGAGGGGATGGTGCCCAGGATGCGGCGGCGAATGAGGGCCGCCGTGCGCTCCTCGCGCTGGATCCGCGCCTCGGCCCCGAACAGGCCGCGCCGGCGGGGCGCGCCGTGCTCGGGCCGCGCGGCGACCGCCGCCGGAAGGAGCGGCGCCGTGCCCGGCTCGAACGGCGGGATGTAGACCGCCGGCTCGGCGGCGGGGTTGCGCTGGCCCGGCGTCCTCGGCGCTGGCCGCGCGGTGAACCCGCCGGTCGGGGACCCGGCCGGGGCGGACGACGCCGGGCCGGCACCTGCCGCGGCGCGGCCGGCCTCGCGCTGGGGGGAGGACGTGAAGTAGCTGCGGTCGTAGGCCTCGCGGGCCCGCGGGTCCGCGAGGACCTCGAAGGCCAGGGTGACCCGGCGGAACTCGCCGACGTCGCCGCCGTGGTCGGGATGGTGGGCCCGCGCGGCGCGGCGGTAGGCGCGCCGGATCTCGGCCTCGCTCGCGGTGACCGGCACGCCGAGTACCTCGTAGTGGGACGGCACGTGCGCGGGCATGGGTCCATCGTAGGGGCGCGGGCAGGGCACGCCGTCCCGGCCCGCGCCCGGAGCCCTGCGATAATCGCGCACATGCCCCTTCCCGAGGACTCTCCCGCCAGGATTACCCTCGCCGTGAACCCGGCCGCCCATGCAGGGCTGGGGGACCGCCGCGGCCGCGAGGCGGCGGCTGCCCTGCGCTCCCGCGGGGTGGCGGTGACCGAGCTGCGCCGGGGGAGCGCCTCCGAGCTCGCGGCGGCCGTCGTGCAGGCGCTGCCGGACTCCGACGCGGTGGTCGCGGTGGGCGGCGACGGCGTCGTCAACCTCGTCGCCAATGTGCTTGCGGGCACGGGCGTGCCCCTCGGGGTGGTCCCGGCGGGGACCGGGAACGACGTCGCGCGCCTGCTGGGAGTGCCGCTCGACTCGGTGGCAGGCGCCGTCGAGGCGCTCCTCGCTGCCCTCGAGGCTGGCCCGCGCCGCCTCGACCTCGGGCGCATCGAGTGGCCCGGCGGCCAGCGGCACTATGTCGCGGTGGCCTCGGCGGGCTTCGACGCGCGGGTCAACGAGCGCGCCAATGGCTGGCGCTGGCCGCGCGGCCGGGCCAGGTACGTCCTCGCCGTGCTGCGCGAACTCGTCTCGTTCCGGCCCATCCCGTTCGACCTCGCTGCCGACGGCGCGTCCGGCCGCCGGCTCGCCATGCTCGTCTCGGTGGCCAACGGGCCCTCGCTCGGCGGCGGGATGCTCGTGGCCCCGGCAGCCCGCGCGGACGACGGCGCGCTCGACCTCCTCGTGGTCGGGCCCCTGTCCGTGCCCGCGTTCCTCGCCGTCTTCCCGAAGGTCTTCCGGGGAGCGCACGTGGGGCACCCGGCGGTCGAGCTGAGCACGGTGCGGAGCGTGCGCCTGGGCGCGCCGGGAATGGTGGTCTACGCGGACGGGGAGCGGGTCGCCGCCGGGGCCGTGGACATCAGTGTGGTCCCCCGGGCACTGGCTGTCCTCGCGGCCCCGACGGCGGACCCGGTGCTCAGGCCCGGCGGGCGAGCCGGCTGAGGGCCAGCGCCCCGACGAGCAGTCCGAAGTCCCGCAGGGCCACGTCGAAGCCGTGCCCGAGCAGGAGGAGATTGACGATGATGCCGGCGAGCCAGAGCGCCACGACCAGCGAACCCCAGCGCGGGGTCCAGGCCACGAGCAGGCCCGCGACGATCTCGACCACGCCCACGATGTGCATGAAGGTCTGGGCACTGAGGGGGACGATCGCGGTGGCGGCCGGGGCGAGATAGTCCGGCCAGTAGGTGAGGACGTTGAAGAACTTGTCGAGCCCGAACAGGATCGGGGCGACGACGTAGAGGGTGCGGAGCATGAGGTACGCCTGGTCGGCGGGCGCGAGCGATCGCACGCGGCTCCTGCTGCCGAATCCGCGCAGGTGGCCGTGGTGCGGGGCTGAAGTGGCTGACATGGCCTTCTCCTTCGGTATAAATGGTGATTCGAATTTTAGAACCGTGGGCGCTCTAAAACAATGGATCACGTTTTTGGATGTAGGATGGGCCGTATGGCAGGACCCACCTGGCGCCAGCGGCTCGGCGCCCTGGCAGCGCTCGGCGAGGACCGGCGTCGTGCGCTCTACCTCTACGTCCGCGGTGCGGGGCGGCCCGTGGGCCGCGACGAGGCCGCCGACGCCCTGGGGCTCTCCCGCGCGGCAGCGGCGGCGCACCTGGACCGGCTCGTGGACGACGGCGTCCTGTCCGCCACGTTCGCCAAGCCGTCCGAGCGCCGCGGCCCCGGGTCCGGACGTCCCTCCAAGTTCTACGTGGCGACCGTGACCGAGATCGTCGCCGCGGTGCCCGAACGCTCGTACGAGCTGGCCGGCGACCTCCTCGCCGCAGCGGCCGAGAGGTCGATGGCCGCCGGCACCCCGATGGCCCAGGCGCTCGCGGCCGTGGGGCGGGAGGCAGGGGAGGCCCTCGGGGCCGAGCACGGCAGCATCGGCGCCGTCCTGGAGGCCACGGGCTACGCCCCTGTTCCGGGCGCCGCGGGATCCATCGAGCTGGGCAACTGCCCCTTCCACCGGCTCTCCCGCGGCCACCGCGATGTGGTGTGCAGCCTCAACGGTGCGCTGCTCTCCGGCGCGCTCGACGGGTGCGGGGATGCCGAGCACTCGGTCGAGGCGGTCGAGCCGGCGGAGCCCGGGGCGGGCGCGCACGCGTGCTGCGCCCGGATCGTCCCCCGCACCCCATGACGCCGCGCTGACGCCCGGCACCGGCTGGCGTGGGAGGGCCCCTGCTCGGGCGGCGCACAGCGCAGGCGGCGCCTACAGTGGAGAGGTGCCTGTCTACCTCGACCACGCGGCCACCACGCCTGTGACTCCCGCAGCGCTGGCGGCCTACACGGGCCAGATCGCCCGCGGCGGCAACCCGTCCTCCCTCCATGCCGCGGGGCAGGCCGGCCGCCGCGTGCTCGAGGACGCCCGCGAGTCGCTGGCCGCCTCCCTCGGGGCCCACCCGACTGAGATCGTCTTCACCTCCGGAGGGACCGAGTCGGACAACCTGGCGCTCAAGGGCCTGTACTGGGTCCGGCGCGCCGAGGACCCGCGGCGTCGGCGGATCCTGTGCTCGAGCGTGGAGCACCACGCCGTGGCGGACACCGTCGAGTGGCTCGAGGCGCATGAGGGCGCGGAGGCCGTGTGGCTGCCGTGTGACCGGGACGGCGTCACGAGCCTGGACGCGCTCCGCGCCGAGCTCGAGAGGGATCCCGGGTCCGTGGCGCTCGTGGCGCTCATGTGGGCCAACAACGAGGTGGGGACGGTCCAGCCGGTCCAGGAGGCCGCCCGCCTCGCCGCGGCCCACGGGGTGCCCGTCCACTCCGACGCGGTCCAGGCGTTCGGGCACCTGCCCGTGGACTTCGCCGGCTCCGGGCTGGCCACCCTCGCGGTGAGCGGCCACAAGCTCGGCGCCCCCGTGGGGATCGGGGCGCTCGCGGTCCGCCGTGACGCAGCTCCCACGCCGCTCCTGCACGGCGGCGGCCAGCAGCGCGGCCTGCGCTCCGGCACGCTCGACGCCGCCGGCGGCGCCGCCTTCGCTGTGGCCGCGCACGACGCCGTCGCCCGCCTCCCCGAGGAGGCCCGGCGCCTCGCGGGGCTGCGCGACAGGCTGCTGGCGGGCATCGAACGCGAGGTGCCCGGCGCCGTCGTGAGCGGCCCCCCGATCGGCGGCAGCCCCGACGGAGACGGCCTCCGCACGAGGCTCCCCGGAATCGCGCACGTGACCTTCCCCGGGTGCGAGGGGGACTCGCTGCTGTTCCTGCTCGACATGGCGGGGATCGCCACGTCGACGGGCTCCGCCTGCACGGCCGGGGTACCGCGGCCCTCCCATGTGCTGCTCGCCATGGGGCGCTCGGAGGAGGAGGCACGCGGATCGCAGAGGTTCAGCCTCGGCTGGAACTCGACGGAGGCCGATGTCGACGCCCTCCTGAAGGCGATCGGTCCCGCCGTGGAGCAGGCCCGGGCCGCGGGCATGGCCGGGCACGAGAGCCGCATCGAGACGGCAAGCACCCGCGCCCGCCGCTGACCCCCCCTTCTGGGGGTCATCTCCTGGGGGTCACCCTCTGAAGGTCACTTCCGGGGGGTGCTGAGGCGAGCCGGGCGGCCGACGGCGAGTGCCGGCGTCGTGCGCGTTCCCCACCGTCCCGCTGGCCCGGCCACCGCCGGCAACGATCGCCCTGAGGGGCGGAACCGACCTGCTTTCGGACACGCCGCAGCCCGAAACGCCGTCAGCAGAGCCGACACGCCGAACCGGGCGCGAGAAAGCCGGTCGGATTCGTCCGACCCGCAAGAGGTGACCCTCAGGAGGTGACACCTCCAGTGTGAAGGCGGCTAGGTCGCGGCGAGCTCGGCGAGCGGGACGGACGGGTCCGCGAGCCGGCGCGGATCGAGGCGGGCCCGCGAGGCGATGAGCGCCTTGATGGCCTTCTGCTGCCGCGGGACGTTGACGTTCATCCCGCCCACGAGGGCCCCGTCGCGCACCCACAGGGCCACGAAGCCCTCCTTGGCCGCCTCCGCGGTCGCGATCGAGCCCCGCAGCACAAGCTGGGCGCCGTGCACGAGCTGCCAGTAGCCCGAGTACTCCATGCTGAGCCCCGCCTGGTCCGTGTAGAAGTACGGGGCGAGGTCCAGCGTGGCCTCCTGGCCCAGCATCGACCGTGCCGCGACCTTCCCGCCGTTGAGCGCATTGGACCAGTGCTCGCTGCGCACATGCTCGCCCGTGAAGGGCTGGAGCGAGCTCGCCACGTCTCCGGCAGCGTAGACGTCCGGTGTCCGGGTGCGCAGCGACGCGTCGGTGACGATGCCGTTGCGCACCGGGATGCGGGCCTCCTCGGCCAGATGAGTCTCCGGCTCCACGCCGACGGCCACCACCACTGTCTCCGCCGCGATCCGCTCGCCGGTGTTCAGCACCACCGCGCCCACGCCCTCGCCGTGGGGGGATCGGACGAACTCCACCGGATGGCAGCCGAGCCGGAAGGCCACGCCCTCGGCCTCGAGGGCACGGCGGAACACGTCTCCGAGGGCAGGCTCGAGCTGCCGGAGCACGGTGGTGTGGCGGCCCAGCACGGTGACCTCGTTCCCGTACTCCCGCGCCGCCGCCGCGACCTCGAGGCCGATCCACCCCGTGCCGACCACCGCCACGCGCCCGCCCCCGCCCGAGAGGGCGCCGCGCAGCGCGAGCGAGTCCTCGAACCGGCGGAGGCTGTGGACGCCCTCGAGCTTTGTGCCCGGGACGTCGAGCCGGCGCGGCTGGGCGCCGGTGGCGATGAGCAGCTTCGAATACGGCAGGAGGGCGTCGTTCTCGAGCCGGACCATGCGGGCAGCCGGGATGATCTGGACGGCCCGTTCACCCAGCAGCAGCTCGACGTCGTTCTCGTCGTACCACGGCCGCGGATTGACCTCGAGCTCTGCCTCGGTCCCGGTGCCCTTGAGGAACTCCTTCGACAGCGGGGGACGCAGGTAGGGGGCGCGCCGCTCCCCGGCCACAATCCGCACGGGGCCGCCGTAGCCTTCCTGGCGCAGCGTCTTCGCCGCGCTCCCCGCCGCGAGGCCCCCGCCGGCGATGACGATCGGATGCTCCATGTGCCCTCCCTGCCGCCGAGGATCGGGGCGGCCGGGCCGCCCTCGACGCTAGAATAGACCGGTGCGAGTTCTGGCAGCCATGAGCGGGGGAGTGGATTCGGCCGTCGCCGCCGCCCGCGCCGTCGAGGCGGGGCATGACGTCGTCGGGGTCCATCTGGCCCTCAACCGCATGCCGGGGACCCTGCGCACCGGCTCCCGCGGCTGCTGCACGATCGAGGACTCGAACGACGCGTGGCGGGCCTGCGACAGGCTGGGCATCCCGTTCTACGTCTGGGACTTCTCCGAGCGGTTCAAGGCGGACGTGGTGGACGACTTCGTGGCCGAGTACGCCGCGGGCCGCACCCCGAATCCCTGCATGCGCTGCAACGAGCGGATCAAGTTCGCCGCCCTCCTCGAGAAGGCTCTCGCCCTCGGCTTCGACGCCGTCTGCACGGGCCACTACGCCAAGGTCATCCGGACCGCGGACGGCAGCCCGGAGCTGCACCGCGCCGCGGACTGGGCCAAGGACCAGTCCTACGTGCTCGGGGTCCTCACCGCCGAGCAGCTCGAGCACTGCCTCTTCCCGCTCGCGGACACCCCGAGCAAGGCCGAGGTCCGCGCGGAGGCGACCCGGCGCGGCCTCTCCGTCGCGAAGAAGCCGGACAGCCACGACATCTGCTTCATCTCCGACGGCGACACGCGCGGCTGGCTCGCGGAGCAGATTGAGATGGAGCCCGGCGTCATCGTCGACGAGACCGGCGCCAAGGTCGGCGAGCACACCGGCGCGAACGCCTTCACCGTGGGGCAGCGCCGGGGACTGCGACTGGGCCGCCCGGCACCGGACGGGAAGCCGCGCTTCGTCCTCGAGATCCGGCCCAAGGACGCCATGGTCGTGGTGGGGCCCGAGAAGCTCCTCGCCGTCGAGCGGATCCGCGGAATCCGCCTCTCCTGGGCGGGCCTGCCGCCGACCGGCGCCGAGGCCGGCGAGGAGTTCGTCTGCGAGGCCCAGGTCCGGGCGCACGGCGACCCGGTGCCGGCCCGCGCCCGGCTCGAACCGGCCGCCGCGGCGGGGGACGGGGCCGGGGAGGCGGCCAACGGCGTGCCGGGCCCGGTCCTCGAGGTCACCCTCGACACGCCCCTGCGCGGGGTGGCCCCCGGACAGACGGTGGTCCTGTACCAGGGCACCCGCGTCCTCGGCCAGGCCACCATCGACACCGCCCGCGCGCTGGACCGCGTGGGCTGACGCCCCTGAAGTGCGCCCTGCGCTGACGTGCTGGCGCTGTTCTCCCGCCGTACACCTGCGTGACGCCCCTCCTGCACCTAGGCCGGCTAGCCTGCCGCTGTCCAGCCCCACGCAGAGGAAGAAGCGCCATGCCCGCCCACAACGACCGTCCGCGCGCTGCCCATCCACACGCTGCCCGCCCGCAGGCTGCCCGTCGGCGCGGCCGCCTTGCAGCAGCAGCGGCAGCCGTCGCCCTGGCAGCCGTCGCCGCGGCCGCCCTGCCTTCGGCAGGCCTCCCCACCCCAGGCCTCGCCCCCGTGGCCTCGGCCGCATGGGCCGCCGACACCACGCCGAGCGCCGGGACCAAGCCCGCCTTCAGCTTCGCCGTCATCGGCGACACCCCCTACGGCGCGGCCGCGGCAGCGGACTTCCCCTCCCAGGTCGCCCAGCTGAACGCCGACACCTCGCTCGACTTCGTGATCCACGTCGGCGACATCAAGAACGGCTCCACGGCGTGCTCGGACGAGTACTTCTCCCAGATCCGGGCTGACTTCGACGCTTTCACGCATCCGCTCGTGTACACGCCCGGCGACAACGAGTGGACCGACTGCCACCGGGCCAACAACGGCGCCTACAACCCGCTCGAGCGACTCGCGAAGATCCGCGAGGTGTTCTTCAGCACCCCGGGCAAGACCCTCGGCGCGACCATGCCGGTGACGAGCCAGGCCGCCCTCGGCGTGCCCGAGAACGTGTCCTTCACGAGGAACCGCGTGGCCTTCGCTGCGATCAACGTCCCGGGCAGCAACAACTCCTCCCAGCCGTGGACGGGCCTCGGCAAGACCGCCGAGACCCCCGAGCAGGCCGCGGAGGTGCGCTCCCGCACAGCCGCGGACATCGCCGAGGTCAGGCAGACCTTCGCCCAGGCGAAGCAGCGCCACGACCGCACGGTGGTGATCGCCCAGCAGGCGGACATGTTCGACCCGACCTACACGCCGACGCCCCAGGACATCAGCGCCTTCACGCCGCTCGTGCAGGCCCTCGTGGACGAGGCCTCGGCCTTCGACGGCGAGGTGTACCTGTTCAACGGCGACAGCCACGTCTACAACAGCGACCGCCCGCTCGCCTCCGGCTCCACCTGGCTCGCGCGCTACGGAGTCAAGGGCTCGGCCGACAACCTGACGCGCATCACGGTCGACGGCTCCTCGCATGCGACCGACTACCTCAAGGTCGACGTCGCCGCCGACGGCGACGCCGGGAGGGGCCGCCCCGTGCTCAGCTGGCAGCGCGTCCCCTTCACGCAGTAGGGGAGGCACCCTCCGCGGACGACGGCGCGCTGCGAGTTCCGCCGTCGTCCGCGGCGCCGCCAGGGTAGCCCCGAGGGGACAAAGGTCACTGTTAGGTCTCGATTGATTCAAACAAGTCCTTCACTTCACGGAATTAGTGATTGAATCGATGGCATCAGGACTGTGCCTTGGGTCACGCCCGCGCGTGCCCGCGTGGGGAGGGCACGGCCACTTTCGACAAGAAAAGGTCATTGATGTCTCAGACCAGATTTGCTGTGCGGAGCGCGATCGCGCTCGCCGGCGTCACCCTGCTCACGCTGACGGCGTGCACGGGGCCTTCCGGAGGATCCTCCTCGAACAGCTCAGCCTCGAGTGGGCCCATCACGGTCGGCACCACCGACAAGGTCACCTTCCTCGATCCCGCAGGGTCCTACGACAACGGGTCGTTCATGGTCATGAACCAGATCTACCCCTTCCTGCTCAACTCCAAGCCCGGCAGCGCCGAGCCGCAGCCGGACATCGCGGAGTCGGCCTCGTTCACCTCGCCGACCGAGTACACGGTCAAGCTCAAGAGCGGGCTCAAGTGGGCCAATGGCGACACGCTTGACTCCGCCGACGTGAAGTTCTCCTTCGACCGGCAGGTCAAGATCAACGACCCCAACGGCCCCGCCTCGCTCCTTGACAATCTCGCGAGCGTCGACGCCAAGGACGCCACAACGGTCGTGTTCCACCTCAAGAAGGGCAACGACCAGACGTTCCCGCAGGTGCTCACCGGCCCGGTCGGGCCGATCGTCGACCACAAGGTCTTCCCGGCCGACAAGGTCATGAACGACGAGGACATCATCTCGAAGAAGGCCTTCGCCGGCCCGTACACGATTTCCTCGTACCAGAAGAACCAGCTCGTGTCCTTCAAGGCGAACCCCGACTACCAGGGCCTCCTCGGCAAGCCGGCCACGGACACGGTCAACCTCAAGTACTACTCCGACTCGAACAACCTCAAGCTCGATGTCCAGCAGGGCAACATCGACGTCGCCTGGCGCTCCCTGACCGCCACGGACGTCGACAGCCTGTCCAAGGACAACAAGGTCGCCATCCACAAGGGCCCCGGCGGCGAGATCCGCTACATCGTGTTCAACTTCGACACGATGCCCTTCGGCGCCAAGACCCCCGAGGCCGACCCCGCCAAGTCCCTGGCCGTGCGCCAGGCCATGGCCGACCTCGTTGACCGCGACGCGATCGCCTCCCAGGTCTACAAGGGCACCTACAGCCCCCTGTACTCCTACATCCCGGACGGCTTCCTCGGGGCCACGACCCCGCTGAAGTCGATGTACGGCGACGGCAACGGCAAGCCCAGCGCGGACAAGGCCAAGAAGGCCCTCACCGACGCCGGCATCACGAGCCCGGTGACGCTGAACCTGCAGTACAACCCGGACCACTACGGGACGTCCTCGGGCGATGAGTACGCCCTCGTGAAGCAGCAGCTCGAGGCCGGCGGCCTGTTCAAGGTTAACCTCCAGTCCACGGAGTGGGTCACCTACGCCAAGGACCGCACCAAGGACGTGTACCCGATGTACCAGCTTGGGTGGTTCCCGGACTTCTCCGACCCGGACAACTACCTCACGCCGTTCTTCACCGCGAACAACTTCCTGAAGAACCACTACACCAACACGGCCGTCCAGGACCTCATCTCCAAGGAGGCCACCAACCCGGACAAGAGCTCCCGCTCCCAGCAGCTCGGGCAGATCCAGGACGATGTCGCCAAGGACCTCTCGACCCTGCCGCTGCTGCAGGGCTCGCAGGTCGCCGTGTCCGGGAAGTCGGTCAAGGGCGTCGACTCGACGCTCGACCCGTCCTTCAAGTTCCGCCTCGGCGTCCTGAGCAAGTAGCCGGCACGGACCACAGCTAGACCAACGCGGCGGCGGGATGCACAACCGGCATCCCGCCGCTGCGGTGCGGAGGAACCCCCACCATGACTGCATTCACCGAGGCGCCCCCAGAAGCCGCGGGTGTCCCAGAGCCCGTCGCCAAAACCAAGGGCGGCGGCCTCCTGACCTACCTGATGATCCGCTTCCTGCTGATCATCCCGACCATCCTCATCCTCGTGACCATGGTCTTCTTCCTCATGAGGATCACAGGAGACCCCATCACCGCCGCGCTCGGCGGCCGCCTCCCGGCGGACCAGCTCCAGCAGCGCATCCACGAGGCCGGCTACGACCGGCCCATCATGGTCCAGTACTTCGAGTACCTGGGCCAGATCTTCACCGGCAACTTCGGCCGCACGATCTCCGACAACCGCGCCGTGACGGACATGCTCGCGACGTTCGGCTCCGCGACGCTCGAGCTGGCGATCAACGCCGTCGTCGTCGCACTCATCGTCGGCATCCCCCTCGGCATGGTTGCCGCGCACCGGCGGGACAAGGGCTCCGACGCCGTGCTCCGGGTCCTCGCGATCCTGTTCTACGCCACGCCGGTCTTCTTCGCCGGGCTCCTGCTCAAGCTCGTCTTCGGCGTCTGGCTCGGCTGGACGCCCATCGCCGGGCGGGCGACGACGACGACCGAGCTCGCGCTCACCCAGCTGTCGGCCCCGACCGGCATCTACTGGCTCGACGCGCTCCGGAGCGGCAACATGGCCGCCTTCTGGGACGTCGAGCAGCACGCGATCCTCCCGGGCCTCGCCCTCGGGCTCCTCACGGCCGGCGTGTTCCTGCGGCTCGTGCGGACCAACCTCATCGGCACCCTCGGCAAGGACTACGTCGAGGCCGGCCGCTCGCGGGGCGTGAGCGAGTTCCGGCTCGTCACCAAGCACGCTTACAAGCCCGCGCTCATCCCCATCATCACCGTGATGGGCCTGCAGATCGCCCTCCTGCTCGGCGGCGCGGTCCTCACCGAGACGACCTTCGAGTGGAAGGGCCTCGGCTTCCAGCTGGCGCAGTACCTGACCGCCCGTGACTTCGTCGCGGTGCAGGGCATCGTCGTTCTCCTGGCGGTGATCGTCGCGGTGACCAACTTCATCGTGGACGTCATCGCCGCCCTCATCGACCCGAGAGTGAGGTACTGATGACGGCCCCCACCCCGACCCCTTCCTCCGTCGCAGAAGCACCGCAGATCGAGCGTAAGGACCCGCTCTGGACCAGGATCCCCGTCCTCGCCCAGGTGCGGATGAGCGTGGGCGTCCAGCGCACCATGCTCATCGCGGGCCTGGTCCTCACCGGCATCTTCCTCCTCTGCGCGGTCTTCGCGCCGCTCATCGCCCCCTACGGCTACTCGCAGCTGGCCGATGCCGGCGGCAACTTCCCCACCCAGGACCCGCCCAGTGCCAAGCACCTCTGGGGCACGACCGTCGGCGGGTACGACGTGTTCTCCCGCGTCGTGTGGGGCACCCAGACGGCCATCCTGGTGATCATCGTGGCTGTGATCCTGTCCATCTTCGTGGGCGTGGCCCTCGGCCTCGTGTCCGGGTACGTCGGCGGGTGGCTCGACAGGATCCTCGTGGTCGTCGCCGACGCCGTGTACGCGTTCCCCTCGCTGCTCGTGGCGATCGTCATGTCGATCGTCATCAGCCACGGCCAGTCCAGCCTCTGGGGCGGCATCATGGCCGCCGCGATCTCGATCACGGTCGTCTTCATCCCGCAGTACTTCCGCGTGGTGCGCGCTGAGGCGATCCGCCTCAAGGCCGAGCCGTTCGTGGAGTCCGCCAAGGTGATCGGCGCCTCGAGCACGAGGATCATGGCGCGGCACGTGTTCCGCAACGCGACCCGCAGCATCCCGCTGATCTTCACGCTCAACGCCTCGGAGGCCATCCTGACGCTGGCCGGTCTGGGCTTCCTCGGGTTCGGGATCGAGCCCACGAGCGCCGCCGAGTGGGGCTACGACCTGAGCAAGGCGACGTCCGACGTGACGGCGGGGATCTGGTGGACCGGAGTCTTCCCCGGCCTCGCCATCGTCCTGACGGTCCTCGGCCTGACCCTCGTGGGCGAGAGCATGAACGACCTCGCCGACGCGCGGATCCGCACCCGCGGAAAGAAGAAGAGCGCGGCCAAGGGCGCCAAGAGCGCCGCGCCCGCCGTCTCGGAAGGAAGCCCAGCATGAGTGAGCAACTCGACGTGGCACCCGCGGCGGCGCCCTCGGCCACGGTCCTGGACATCGACGACCTCGAGGTGACGTTCGCCACCGACGCGGGGGCGGTCAACGCGGTGCGCGGTGTCAGCCTCGACGTCCGCGCCGGCGAGGTCGTCGCCGTCGTCGGCGAATCCGGCTCGGGCAAGACCGTCACGGCCAAGACCATCCTCGGCCTCCTCCCCGAGACCGCGACGAGCTCCGGCGCGGTCGTGATCAACGGGCACAATGTGGTCAGCCTCAGCGCGGGCAAGCTCCGCGAACTGCGGGGCCGCGACGTGGCGATGGTGTTCCAGGAGCCCTCCACGGCGCTCAACCCCGTCTTCACGGTCGGCTGGCAGATCGCCGAGGGCATCCGGGCGCACCACGGCCGCGACGGGAAGAAGGTCACCCGGAAGGAGGCCAAGGAGCGGGCGGTCGAGGCCCTGCGCAAGGTCGGCATCCCCGATCCGGAGAAGCGGGTCGACTACTACCCGCACCAGTTCTCGGGCGGCCAGAAGCAGAGGGTGGTCATCGCGGCAGCGCTCGCGCTCGACCCCGAGCTCATCGTGGCCGACGAGCCGACGACGGCGCTCGACGTCACCGTCCAGGCCGAGATCCTCGAGCTCCTGCGCGACCTGCGGGACCTGTACGGGACCTCGATCGTGCTCATCACCCACAACATGGGCGTCGTGGCCGACCTCGCGGACCGCGTCGTGGTGATGTACCAGGGCGAGGTGGTCGAGGAGGCACCGGTGCGCACGCTCTTCGCCAGCCCGCGCGAGGACTACACGCGCCGCCTGCTCGACGCCGTGCCGCACCTCGGGCGGGAATCGGCCTCCGAGGGGGCGACCGAGCGCCTGCGGCAGGACGGGGAGGTCCTCGTCGAGGCCAAGGGGCTCGACATCACCTATCCCGGCCGCCTCGGCACGCCGCCGTTCCGCGCCGTCCAGGACGTGTCCTTCACGGTGCGCGCCGGCGAGGTGTTCGGGCTCGTCGGGGAGTCCGGATCGGGCAAGACGACGATCGGCCGGGCGATCGCCGGACTCAACCGGGCCACCGGCGGGAGCCTGAAGGTCCTCGGGCACGAGATGGTCGGGTTCAAGGAGCGGGCCTTCAAGCCGGTCCGCAAGGACATCGGCTTCGTGTTCCAGGACCCGGCGGCGTCCTTCAATCCGCAGCTCACCATCGGCGAGTGCATCGCGGAGCCGCTGATCGTCCATCTGGACCTCGATTCCGCGCAGGTGCGGCGCCGCGTGGGCGAGTTGCTCGAATCAGTGCAGCTGCCGGCGGCGTACGCCGCCCGCTACCCGCACGAGCTCTCCGGCGGCCAGCGCCAGCGGGCCTCCCTCGCCCGGGCCCTCGCGCTCGAGCCGAAGCTGCTGGTCGCGGACGAGCCCACCTCGGCCCTCGACGTGTCGGTGCAGGCGAAGGTCCTCGAGCTGTTCCGCGAGATCCAGGCCGAACTGGGCTTCGCGGCGCTGTTCATCAGCCACGACCTCGCCGTGGTGGACCAGCTCAGCCACTGGGTCGGCGTGCTGTACAAGGGGCGCATGGTCGAGCAGGGGATCGGCAGCCAGGTCATGGGTGCCCCCCAGCACGACTACACGAAGCGGCTCATCGCCTCGCTCCCGGTTCCGGACCCCATGGAGCAGGCCGAGCGGCGCCGCGCGCACCGGGCCCTCCTCGAGAGCTGAACCGGCCGGAGCGACCTCCGGCATGGCCTGCGGCCCCCCACCCGGACACGGGCGGGGGGCCGCTCCCGTCACGGAAACGGGCCGTCGGCGCCGCCCCATAGACTGGGCAGCATGACCGAGCAGCGACCTGACACCGACGTCGAGATGACAGCGACCCCGCCGGAGTATGACCCGAGCGCCAGTTCGCTGACGGGCCACGTCGACCCCGCCGTGATGGCTGAGCTCCTCTCGATCCGGTCAAGCATCGACAACTTCGATGCGACCCTCGTGTACCTGCTGGCCGAGCGCTTCAAGGTCACCCAGCGGGTCGGGTTCCTCAAGGCCCAGCACCACCTGCCGCCGGCCGACCCGGACCGCGAGGCCGCCCAGATCGCCCGCCTCCGCCGCCTGGCCGAGGAGGCACAGCTCGACCCGGCCTTCGCCGAGAAGTTCCTGAACTTCATCATCAGCGAGGTCATCCGGCACCATCAGGCGATCGCCGAGGACCACGGCCAGGGCACCCCGGGCCAGGCGCCCGCGGACGCGGGCGCGTGACCGGCCAGGTCACAGCCACGGCCCTCGGCGACTGGCCGGGCACCGATCCGCTCGAGGCAGCGAAGGCGATCCGCGGCGAACTCGGGGCGCCCCACTTGCCCGTCCTGGCCGAACTGCCGGACCGCGGCGTCGGCTCCGACCCGGTCGGCAGGACGGCCTCGATCCTCGCCGACCTGCACGCCGACGTCCAGCCCCACGGCTGGCGCCTCGTGCCCCAGCCCGGGCTCGACGCGGCCCGCGCGGCCTCCGCCCTGTCCACGGATCTGAACGTCCTCGCGGACGTGGCGGGGGACGAGGAGAGCAGCGCGGAGGCCCTCCATGTTCGCGTGCTGGGCCCGCTGAGCCTCATGGCAGGCCTCTACCTGCCCTCCGGCGAACGCGTCCTCGTCGACCACGGCGCCCGGCGGGATGTCGCGCAGTCCCTCGCCGCAGGGCTCGCCCCGTTCCTCGACCGCGTCGGGCGCGCGGTCCCGGGGGCGCGCCTCACCGTGCAGCTGGACGAGCCGGACGCTGCCCGCGTCCTGGCCGGGCTCCTGCCGACGGCGAGCGGCTACCGGACACTGCGGTCGGTGCCCGCGGAGGAGGCCCGCCTTGCCTGGGGCTGGGCCGCCGAGGCGCTGCACGCGGCGGGCGCGGAGACCGTCGTCGTGAATCTCCCGGCGTGGGAGGCGCCGATCGGGCGGGTGCTCGACGCCGGCGCCGACGCCGTGTCGCTGCCTGTCGCGGACCTGACGGTGCCGCAGTGGGAGGAGCTGGCCGGCGCCGTCGAGGCGGGCGCGGGAGTGTGGCTCGGGGCGGTCCCGCACGACGCCGCGGCCCGGCCCCGCACCCGCGAGCTTGCCGAGCGCGTCCTGCGGCCGTGGCGCCAGCTCGGCCTCCCGCTCTCTGCGCTCGACGCCGTCCGGCTCACCCCGGTGGGCGGCCTCGCCGCCCTCAGGCCTGCCGAGGCGACCGCGCTCCTGACCGCGGCGGTCAAGGCCGCCGACGCGGTCAACCAGATCGCCCTCGGCTGAGCCCTCCGGGAACCGCTCAACCGTTCCCGCGGCGCAGGTGCTCCTCGGCGAGGGCGTCCATCTCCTCGTCGGTGAGCTGGTCGAAGGACCTCGCCTCCCGGCGGTCGCTGCGCGAGAAGCGCACGAACATGAGGATGATGACCGGGATGTCGACCGCCTCGGCGATGAACCACAGGAGGTCGCCGGCAAGCTGCTGGTCCCGCAGCGGGGTCGGGAACCAGGCGGCCGCGCCGGCCGGCCACGCCGAGACACCGTCGAGCACGGTGGGGGCCAGGCGGAGGAAGATCCCCGGGATCGCGTCCGCGAGGAGCTCGATGAAGACGTAGACGAACTCCAGGACGATGAACGCGCTGGAGCGTTCGAACGACTCGGCCTCCGTCAGCGGCAGCGCGAGGACGAGGCCGACGAGGGGCACGAGGACGCTCAGGGCCCCGCTCACCACCGGCTGCGAACGGTAGAGCGCCAGCAGCGGGGTGAGGAACGTGCCGAAGAGCACCATCCCGATGATCGGGGCCACGAAGGCGTTGCCGAGGATCCTCACGGCCGGGCTCTGCATGAGGCTCCCGAGCCGTGCCCGCCCCGCGTCGCCGAGCGTGGCCTGTGCGAGGCCCACGGGCCGTCCGAGCCCCGCGAAGAGCGGGACGACGAAGAACATGAGCGCGATCTTCAGCGTGAACGCCCAGCGCAGCGAGGACCCGTACGCGCCGGTGAACTCGCACGCGAGCACGAGGTACGCCCCGAGGCCGAGCACGTAGAAGCACAGCGCGCGCCACAGCGGCCACGCGATCCCGCGGCGCCGTGCCCTGGCCATGCCGACCCCGTACAGCGCCCCGGCCGCTAGCGCCAGGAGGGCCGCCGCGGGATCGAGCACGAACGAGGCGAGCGCAGTGGTCAGGGGAGGCACAGGGCGCAGCCTAGTGGGCTTCGCTGGGACGGCGCTGGAAACGCCGGTGCCGCCCCGGCGACGGGCGCGGCGGGCGCGCCGCCTAGAATGGACCAAACGCATGCCCGGGCCCTCAACGGCCCGGAGGGAACGCGAGATCGCGCAGTTGGGGGAGAGTGGAAGGCATGAAGGCACGCATTCTGGTCGTCGACGACGACGAGGCCCTGGCCGAGATGATCGGCATCGTCCTGCGCAACGACGGGTTCGATCCCGTCTTCTGCGCGGACGGCGCCCAGGCCCCCGACGTGTTCCGGGCCCAGAAGCCGGACCTCATCCTCCTCGACCTCATGCTGCCGGGGCTCGACGGGATCGAGGTGTGCCGGCAGATCCGCTCGGAGTCGGACGTGCCGATCGTCATGCTCACGGCGAAGTCGGACACCTCGGACGTGGTGCGGGGCCTCGAGTCGGGCGCGGACGACTACGTGCCCAAGCCCTTCAAGCCGGCCGAACTCGTGGCCCGGGTCCGCGCGCGGCTGCGCCCCGGCGAGACCAAGGCGCCCGAGACGCTGCGTATCGGCGAAGTCACGATCGACGTCGCCGGGCACACCGTCCGGCGCGGCGACGAGTACATCTCCCTGACCCCGCTCGAGTTCGACCTCCTCGTGGCCCTCGCCCGCAAGCCCTGGCAGGTCTTCACCCGCGAGCTGCTGCTCGAGCAGGTGTGGGGCTACCGCCACGCCGCCGACACGAGGCTCGTCAACGTCCACGTCCAGCGCCTGCGCTCGAAGATCGAGCGCGACCCCGAGGCCCCCGAGGTGATCCTCACCGTGCGCGGCGTCGGGTACAAGGCCGGGAGCTAGCACAGGGCACGCACCGCGCGCCAGATCGAGACCGATGGACATCGAGCAGGACCACCGCACGCCACCCGGGACGCAGCAGACGCCCGGCGCCGAGCACGGTGCTGCCCAGCGGCCGGCCGCTGGCGGGCCCACCCCGGGCGGGACGGATTCCCCGGCCGGCGACGCCCCCCAGGGCCGCACGCCAGGCGGGGAAGCGGCCCAGGCCGGCGCGGCCCGGGCCGGCTCGCGGCTGCGCCTGGCCCGCGGACTCGCCCGCCGCTGGGCGACGCGGCGCAAGGTGGGGGACCGGGTGCGGATCACGGCCAAGCGCGCCCGCGTCCTCGGCATCCGCGCGTTCCGCGCCGGGGTCCGCGGGCTGCGGAACATCGGGCCCACCATCCTCGCGGCGAGGGGAGGGTTCGCCCGCCGCTGGCGGCGTTCCCTCCAGTTCCGCACGGTGCTCGTCACGCTCCTGCTGACGTTCGTCTCCTTCCTGGCGGTCGGCGCCTACCTGTCGAACCAGATCGCCAACAACCTCTTCCAGGAGCGCCTCGCACAGGCCGAGGTGCAGACCCGCCAGTCGGTCCAGCAGGTCCAGGAGACGTTCGACGGCGCCCAGGTCACCGACCAGCAGGGCGTGCTCAAGCTGGTCAACGACACCCTCAACCAGCTCGAGAACCGAGAATCCGGCACGCCGCGGCAGTACGTGTTCCTGGCTGTGCCGAACCAGGACCAGCCGCGCAACCGCTGGGTGGACTCCCGCGCCTCCTACCTGCGGACGGAGAACGACATCCCGCAGACCCTGCGGGACGCCGTCCAGCACTCCCAGCAGGAGCAGTACTGGCAGTCCATCCCGCTGACCGTGGACAACCGCGTCCACCCGGCCATCGCCGTGGGCAACAAGGTCAGCTTCGGCGGCACCGTGTACGAGCTGTACCTCATCTACGACATCGAGACCGCACAGCAGACCCTCGACGACATGCAGAACGTGCTGTGGTTCGGCGGCATCTTCCTGCTCCTGCTCATCGGCGCGATCACGTGGATCGTGACCCGCGGCGTCGTGTCCCCGGTGAGCCATGCCGCGGCCGTGTCGGAGAAGCTCGCCTCCGGCCAGCTCGAGGAGCGCATGGCCGTCGAGGGCGAGGACGAGGTGGCGCGCCTCGGCGCATCGTTCAACCACATGGCCGCGAACCTGCAGGAGCAGATCACGGCCCTCGCGAACCTCTCCCGCATGCAGCAGCGGTTCGTCTCCGACGTCAGCCACGAGCTCCGCACCCCGCTGACCACCGTGCGGATGGCCGCCGAGGTGCTCTTCGACGCGCGGGACACGTTCAACCCGGTCACCAAGCGATCCGCCGAGCTGCTCTACAACCAGGTGGAGCGGTTCCAAGCCCTGCTGAACGACCTGCTCGAGATCTCCCGCTTCGACGCGGGCGCCGCAGTGCTCGACGCCGAGCCGCAGGACCTGGTCCTGGTGGTCCGCACCGTCATCGAGACTGCGGCGCCGATCGCCGCGGCCTGCGGCTCCGAGGTACGCCTCTACACGCGCTCTCCCAGCATCGTCGTCGAGATGGACGGCCGGCGGATCGAGCGCGTCCTGCGCAACCTGCTGCTCAACGCCCTCGAGCACGGCGAGGGACGCCCGGTGGAGATCTTCCTCGCCGCGAACGCCGATTCCGTCGGGGTGTCCGTGCGGGACCACGGCATCGGCATGTCGCCGTCGGAGGCTGCCCGCGTCTTCGACCGCTTCTGGCGCGCCGACCCGGCCCGCGCCCGCACCACGGGCGGCTCCGGGCTGGGCCTGTCCATCGCCACCGAGGACGTCAAGCTGCACAACGGCTGGCTGCAGGCGTGGGGGAAGCCCGGTCAGGGCTCGTGCTTCCGCCTGACGCTTCCGCTGCGCGCGGGCCAGGAGATCGTCGAGTCCCCGGTCGCGCTCCAGCCTGCCGACGGCGACGTGGTGCTGGTCGAGGAGCAGTCGACGCGCGGCGTCGTGCTGGGCTCGTTCCACGCCGCGGGCGGCGCGGCCGCGGACGACGGCGGGACCCCGCCGTCGTCGGACGCGCCGCCACCGGGCGGGGCCGCCACGGAAGGGGAACAGCGGTGATGCGCCGTTCGATACCGGCCGCGGTCCTCGCGGCGCTGCTCGCGCTCGCCACGCTGGCGGGGTGTGCCCAGATCCCCACGACCGGCACGGTCGGCAAGAGCCGCGACAGCGCCGTGACCCTTGGCAACGCGCCCCAGATCATCCCGCCCGGCCCCCGCGACGGGGCCAGCCCGCAGGCCATGATCGACGGGTTCTTCAACGCCGGCAGCGGCTACCAGAACGACTTCACGGTGGCGCGGCAGTTCCTCGCCCCCGCGCAGGCGGTGTCCTGGAAGCCCAGCGACCGGACCCTCGTCTACCGCGGCAGCGCGACCGTGGTGGCGACGGGGAAGGAGAACCAGTACCGCTACGAATTCGACCTCGCGTACTCGGTGGACTCGCAGGGCATCACGACACCGTTCCCGCCGGGCACCAAGGAGCACATCGACGTCACCCTCTCCCAGGTGGACGGCCAGTGGCGCCTGTCCAACCTGCCGGACGGCACGGCCATCCCCGAGGAGACGTTCAAGGCGCTCTACAGGCCCTTCTCCCTGTACTTCTACGACCCCTCCTTCACGACGCTCGTGCCGGACGTGCGCTGGTTCATCGACAACTCCGGGGTCGCGAAGTCGCTCGTGAGCGCCCTCATCGCGGGGCCGGCGCCCTATCTGCGCTCGGCGGTCGCGAGTGCGTTCCCGCAGGGGATCCGGCTCGAACGCGAGTCGGTGCCGATCGTGGACAACACCGCCCAAGTCGACCTGACGCCCGAGCTCCGGGATGCCTCGTTCACGGACCGGCAGCGCATGCGCTACCAGCTGGTGCGGACCTTCTCGGGGATCAGCTCCGTCGTGGATGTGACACTGCGGTCGAACCAGGCCGATGTGACCCTCGAGGACCCGACCACGGGCAAATCGGTCCCCGAGCCCGTCGTCGACCCCAAGGTCCCGGCCTGGCAGGTGGGCATCGCCGGCGGCGAGCTCGTCCAGTACGCCAGCCGCCAGGCCGCCAGGATCGACGGGCTGCGCAGCGTGGCCTCGCTCGCGCCCCACGATCCCGCCGCGTCGGCGTCGCAGCATGTCTACGCCTTCCTCGGCGAGAAGGGCCTCTATTCCATCGTGCAGAACCAGGCGCCCCGGCTCCTCGACTCGCGGACCCGCTTCAGCCCGCCCTCGATCGACCCCTTCGACTGGGTATGGACTGCCGGCCCGGGCGGCGGCGGGGCGACCGAGGCGGTCGCCTACAAGCCGGCCGGGGTCGCTGAGGGAGCGCCCGTGCCCAAGGCGACGCTGACGGCCCCGTGGCTCGCGGGCCGGACGGTCGAGGACCTGCGCGTCTCGCGGGACGGCACCCGCGCCCTCGTCCTCTCGAGCCAGGGAGACTCCACGGCGCTCCAGGTCGCCGGCGTGCAGCGGGCCGCCGACGGCACGCCGCGCGAGCTCTCCACGCCCATCACGCTGTCGACGACCGAGAAGAGCCCCCGCCGGGCCGTCTGGGTCGACGACACCACGATCCTCGTCTCCGGGGTGTCCGCGAACGATCCGGTGGCTCCCGAGCTGGTCTCCCTCAAGGGCGGAGACCCCCGGCAGCTCCCGCAGCTGCCGGGGATCGAGGCGATCTCGGCCGGCAACGGCGACCAGGAGATCTACGCCCAGACACCGGCAGGGGTCTTCGCCCTCGTCCGGACCACGTGGACCGAGCTGGGCAAGGGCGTCGAGGGCCTCTCCTTCGCCGGATAGCGGGGGCCGCCGCCGGATGGCACAGCGCACCGGCGTCCACATGGAGGCCCCGACGCTGGCTCCCGGACACGCAGTCGGGCAAGGCTGGGGGCATGGATCCTGCCCCTGCCGATCGAGCGTCCGCACGCCCGCCCGCCACGGCGGCCCGTGGGCCGCGGCCAGGGCCGGCCACGGCCGGACGGCACACGGGCCGTCCCGCGCACCCGGCGCTGCGGCTGCTCGAAGGCGCGGCCGGCGCGGCGAGGGACCTGCTCGGACTCCTCGTCCCGGTCGACTGTGCCGCCTGCGGCGCCCCTGACAGGGAGCTCTGCGGCGCCTGCGCGAGGCAGGTCCGCCGCCTCACCGCCGGGCCCGCCCGCGTCGAGGAGCATGCCCCGGCGCTCATCGAGGCGGGCGGCCGGGTCCTGCTCCCCGCCGTGTCCGCCGGGCCCTACCGCAACGAGCTCTCACTCACGCTTCTGGCCTTCAAACGGCACGGCAGCGCGGTCCTCGCCGCAGAGCTCGCCGCCGCGCTCGGACGCGGCCTGGCCGCCGCGGCGGGGAACGCTCGGCCGGGCACCGACGGCGGCCTGCTCCTCGTGCCCGTCCCCACCAGCGGCGGGGCGTTCCTGCGCCGGGGCTTCGACCCGCTGCAGGTGCTGCTCGCCCGAGTCCGGCGCGCCGGACGCCTCCCGCCCGGGACCCTGTGGGTC
The DNA here is from genome assembly GCF_054782415.1 of Sinomonas soli. Classification (NCBI taxonomy): domain Bacteria; kingdom Bacillati; phylum Actinomycetota; class Actinomycetes; order Micrococcales; family Micrococcaceae; genus Sinomonas; species Sinomonas soli. The sequence continues at coordinate 298,991 of NZ_BAAGSN010000004.1, forward strand.
GAGGCGCTCGCCCCCCGCCGCCGCGGGACCCGCGAGCGGCTCGCGCAGGCCCTGCGCGCGGCGGCCTCCGCCGGCGGAGGGTCCCAGAAGGGACTCGGCCGCTCCCAGCGCCGCGCCCGCGTCTCCGGGTCTCTCGCCGCCCGGCGGCGGCTCACCGTGCGGGGACGTGGCGCCCGGATCCCGGCCGGCGGCCGCACGGTCCGGTCCCTGCGCGGGCGCCGCTGCCTCGTCGTCGACGATGTCCTGACCACCGGCGCGACCGCCAGGGAGGCGGCCCACGCCCTCGAGGCCGCCGGGGCCGTCGTCGTCGGACTCGTGGCCATCGCCCACGTGCCGCTGCCCGAGGCCGGCCCCGGCCCGAAGGCGGCTACGCTCCCAGCGGACACACAGCGGGAGGATGCCAACGGGGGATGAATAAACCGTGACGATCCACTAACGTCGGTGATGGGTCCTTTAGCCAGAAGGACCTGTCGATAGCGGCTCAGGAAAGGGGCTCGACTGTCTGACGACGGAGCCTCTGGACGCCGGTATACGGCTGAACTCAGAAGTATCTGGAGGGCACCATGGAGTTCAACATCAGCGGTCGCAACCTGACTGTGTCGGATCGCTTCCGCGAGTACGCAGGCGAGAAGCTCGAGAAGATCGGTGCGCTGGCTGACAAGGTCCAGCGCGTCGACGCGAAGTGCTCCAAGCAGAGCAGCGCCAAGACCGGGGGAGACCAGCTCACCGTCGAGCTCACGGTCACCGGGCGCGGACCGGTGATCCGGGCCGAGGCCACCGCTCCGGACAAGTTCGCGGCCTTCGACCTCGCCTACGGGAAACTCCTTGAACGGCTCCGGCGGGCCAAGGACCGCCGCAAGGTCCACCACGGCAAGCACAACCCTGTCGGAGTCAACGCCGCCACCGCCGCCCTCCCGGTGGTGAGCGGGAGTACGCCGATCTACGCCGAGCACGCCCTCGAGGTCCCCTCGGAGACCGACACCCCGTCGCCCTACGAGGTCGAGAACGACATCCCCGCCGGCGACTCGCCCGTCCTGATCCGCCGCAAGGTCTTCCCCGCCGCAACGCTCACGCTCGACGACGCGGTGGACAACATGGAGCTCGTGGGCCACGACTTCTACCTGTTCATCGACGCGGACACGAACACCCCCTCTGTGGTCTACCGCCGCCGTGGATGGACCTACGGCGTGATCAGCCTCGACCAGGCCTGCGAGCCGGGGGCTGCCAAGGTCGAGGAGAAGATCCTCGCGTACCGCTCCGACGACGCGGGTGCCGTTGTCCCCTGAGCCAGCGCGCGCGGCCGCGCTCCCGGCCGCGGCATCCCCGGCAGCGGCGGTCCTCATGAGGGCCGCCGCTGCGGCGCGCCGGGCCGAATCGGCCGGCGCCCGGGACGCATGACGGCGCGGCTCACCCTCGCGCAGGCGCGCCGGGTCGCGCTCTCCGCCCAGGGCCTCCACCGTCCGCGTCCCTCCGCCCCCGCCTCCACCCGCGCGCTCGTCCGCGTCTTCGAGGCCCTCCAGCTGGTCCAGATCGACTCGGTCAACGTGCTGGTCCGGAGCCACTACCTGCCGTTCTTCTCGCGCCTGGGACCGTATGACCGGGAGGCGCTCGACCGGCTTTCGACCCGGAGCCCCCGCCGCATGCTCGAGTACTGGGCCCACGAGGCGAGCTTCATCCGGCCCGAGCACTTCGACGCGCTGCGCCTCTGGCAGCGGCGGGCCTGGGTGGGCGCGGGCGACATGGACGCCGTTGCCCGCGAGGACCTCACCGCCCGCATCCTCTCCGTCCTCGGCTCGAGCAGGCCGCTCACCGCCGCGCAGCTCGCGGACCGGCTGGGCCACGTCGAAGAGCGCCGCCGCGACCAGTGGGGATGGAACTGGAGTGCGGTCCAGCGCGTCGTCAGCCACCTCTTCGAACTCGGCACGGTCGCCTCCGCGGGCCGGTCGAGCGCGTTCGAGCGCCGGTACGCCCTGACCGAGGACGTGCTGCCCCGCGGCCTCGCGCGCCCGGACGGACAGGACCGGGAGGCAGCCATCCTCGAGCTCGTCCGCAGCGCCGTCCAGGCACACGGCATCGGCACCGCGCGCTGCTTCGCGGACTACTTCCGCCTCCCCGTCCGCGCCACGGAATCGGCGCTCGCCACCCTGGCCGCCGAGGGCAGCCTCGACGAGGTCCGCGTCGAGGAATGGGAGGGCAGGACCTTCCTTGCCGCCGGGCGTCCCATACCCCGCGCCGCGACGGGCCGGGCGCTGCTGAGCCCCTTCGACTCGCTCGTGTTCGAGCGGCGCCGCCTCGAGCGCCTGTTCGGCTTCCGCTACCGCCTCGAGATCTACACCCCGGCCGAGCGCCGCGAGTACGGCTACTACGTGCTGCCCTTCCTCCTGCGCGATGCGATGGCCGCCCGCGTCGACCTGAAGGCGGACCGGAGCGCCGGTGTCCTGCTCGTCCAGGCGGCGCACGCCGAGCCGGGAGCCCCGGCGGACACCGCTGCCGAGCTCGCGGACGAACTGCGGCTGATGGCAGACTGGCTGGGCCTCGACGATGTGCGTGTGGTGGACCGGGGCAGCCTCGCCCCGGCGCTCGCCCGCGCTGTGGGGCCCGTCCGCGGAGCGCGGAACCTGCACGGGGTTCCGCGCGTGTCTCCCGTAGACTGAATCCCGCCGCAGCGCACGATCACTGCTGCACACGCCATTGACAAGGGAGCGAACGCCACGTGGCAAACCTTCTCGAGAAACTCCTGCGCACCGGCGACCGCCGGACGCTCAAGCAGCTGCGCGTCTACGCGGACGCCATCAATGCGCTCGAGGACGAGTTCAAGGCCTTCACCGACGCCGAGCTGCGTGCGGAGACGGACCGGCTGCGCGAGCGCCACACCGACGGCGAGAAGCTCGACGATCTGCTGCCGGAGGCCTTCGCCGCGGTGCGCGAGGCCGCCGGCCGCACCCTCGGGATGCGCCACTTCGACGTCCAGCTCATGGGCGGCGCCGCTCTCCACCTCGGCAACATCGCCGAGATGAAGACCGGCGAGGGCAAGACCCTCGTCGCGACCGCCCCCGCATACCTCAACGCACTGTCGGGCAACGGCGTCCACGTCATCACCGTGAACGACTACCTCGCCGAGTACCAGTCCGAGCTCATGGGGCGCGTCTACCGCTTCCTGGGCATCTCGAGCGGCTGCATCCTGGCCAACATGGATCCGGCCGAGCGCAAGAAGCAGTACGACGCCGGCATCACCTACGGCACGAACAACGAGTTCGGCTTCGACTACCTCCGCGACAACATGGCGTGGGACAAGGGCGAGCTCGTCCAACGCGGACACCATTTTGCGATCGTGGATGAGGTGGACTCCATCCTCATCGACGAGGCCCGCACGCCGCTCATCATCTCGGGCCCGGCGCAGGGGGATGCGAACCGCTGGTACTCGGAGTTCGCCAAGCTCGTCCTGCGGCTCGGCGAGGACGACTACGAGGTCGACGAGAAGAAGCGCACCGTCGGCGTCCTCGAGCCCGGCATCGAGAAGGTGGAGGACTACCTCGGCATCCACAACCTGTACGAGTCCACGAACACCCCGCTCATCGGCTTCCTGAACAACGCCATCAAGGCCAAGGAACTCTTCAAGCGGGACAAGGACTACGTGGTCCTCGACGGCGAGGTCCTCATCGTCGACGAGCACACCGGCCGCATCCTGCCCGGACGCCGCTACAACGAGGGCATGCACCAGGCCATCGAGGCCAAGGAGGGGGTGGAGATCAAGGCCGAGAACCAGACCCTCGCCACGATCACCCTCCAGAACTACTTCCGGCTCTATGAGAAGCTCTCCGGCATGACGGGCACGGCCGAGACCGAGGCCGCAGAGTTCATGAGCACGTACAAGCTCGGCGTCGTGCCGATCCCGACGAACAAGCCGATGGCGCGCATCGACCAGTCCGACCTGGTGTACAAGAACGAGGTCGTCAAGTTCGACGCCGTCGTCAAGGACATCTCGCGCAGGAACGCCAAGGGGCAGCCCGTCCTCGTCGGCACGACGAGCGTCGAGAAGAGCGAGTACCTCTCGAAGGCGCTCGCGAAGGCCGGCGTCCGCCACGAGGTGCTCAACGCCAAGAACCATGCCCGCGAGGCCGCGATCGTGGCCCAGGCCGGCCGCAAGGGAGCCGTCACGGTGGCGACCAACATGGCCGGTCGCGGCACCGACATCATGCTCGGAGGCAACGCCGAGTTCATGGCGGTCGCCGACCTCGCCGCGCAGGGGCTGGATCCCGAGGAGAACTCGGCCGAGTACGAGGCCGCCTGGCCGGCCGCGCTGCAGGCCGCCCACGAGGCCGTCAAGGCCGAGCACGAGGAGGTCCTCGCCCTCGGAGGCCTCTACGTGCTGGGCACCGAGCGCCACGAGTCCCGCCGCATCGACAACCAGCTCCGTGGCCGCTCCGGCCGTCAGGGCGACCCCGGCGAGTCGCGGTTCTACCTCTCCCTCACGGACGACCTCATGCGCCTCTTCGGCACGGGCGGCGCCGAGCGGCTCATGGCCTCGAGCCTTCCGGACGACACGGCCCTCGAGTCGAAGATGGTCTCCCGGGCGATCCAGTCCGCCCAGGCGCAGGTCGAGGGGCGCAACGCCGAGCAGCGCAAGAACGTCCTCAAGTACGACGACGTGCTCAACCGCCAGCGCGAGGCCATCTACGGCGACCGGCGACGGATCCTCGAGGGGGACGACCTGCACGAGAAGGTGCAGTTCTTCCTCGAGGACACGCTCACCGCGATGATCGAGTCGGCCACCGCCGAGGGCAACGGCGACGACTGGGACTTCCACGCCCTGTGGTCCAACCTCCGCACCATCTTCCCCATCTCGATCACGCCCCAGGACGTCATCGACGAGGCCGGCGGCAAGCCCCGGGTCACGGTGGAGATGCTCAAGGACGAGGTCATCTCGGACGCCAAGCTCATCTACGCCGAGCGCGAGGCGCAGCTCGGTCCGGAGGCCATGCGCGACGTCGAGCGCCGAGTGGTCCTGTCCGTGATCGGGCGGAAGTGGCAGGAGCACCTCTACGAGATGGACTACCTCAAGGAGGGCATCGGCCTGCGCGCGATGGCCCAGCGGGACCCTCTGGTGGAGTACCAGCGCGAGGGCTTCGCGATGTTCCAGACGATGATGGAGGGCATCCGCGAGGAGTCCGTCGCCTTCCTGTTCAACCTCGAGATCGAGCAGACGGAACAGGCCGAGGCCCCAGTCCAGCCCGCCCGGCTCGAGTACACTGCCCCGGCGGAGGACGGAACGACCGAGACGCACGTCGAGCAGACGCGGGCGCGGGCAGCGGAGAACGGCGGCGGCTCCGGCTCCGCCGGGCAGAAGCCCGCACAGAAGAAGGGCGGCTCGCGGCCGTCGTCCAAGAATGCGCCGGGGCGCCGCTCCAAGCGCTGAGACCGCCGCGGCCTGACGGAAGAGGCCGGCGGCCCGTCCCCTGGGGGTGGGCCGCCGGCCTCGTCCGTGCGTGCTGAGCTCAGCCGATCTCCAGCGCAGTGACCTGCCAGCGCGAGCCGCCCGCGGCCTCGAGGCGCAGGGCGACTGCCCGGCACCGCACCGCATCCGCGACGACGACGGCGGCCTCGTAGAGGCCCGGCCCGACGGGGCGAGCGTGGGAGGACCTGATCGAGGCGGCCCGGTGCGCGCGAGCCGAGGGACCGGAAGACCCCTCCCGCGCTGCGCGGCTGAGGTCGGCCCGAAGCTGGACGGAGGCCAGCAGGTCGCGGTGCAGCCAGGGGGCGAGCTGCTGGACGGGCCGCGTCCCCGCGAGGACCTCCATCGTGGCGCGGGTGATGGCGGCGGCGACCTTGCGCGCTTCCTCGCCCTCGTGCGCTCCCGGGACGGCATGCAGCCGCCTGGGGGGAGACTGCAGGGGCTCGGCGGCGAGCGCAGATGTGCCCGAGCTCCGCGGCTGTCCGGCGGCGCCGTCGGGGCGGGCGCGGTGGAGGCGCAGCACGTCAGCGGTGCGCGGCCCGGTCTGGACGATCTGGGGCAGGGTGCGTTGAGTCATGGCGTGTGGAGTCCTTCGGTCGGGGCCGGCGCCAGGCGCGTACGGCCAGGGAGGGTCGCCCCGTTCGGCCAGGGGCGCGGAGCGGCGGGGGATGGCCCTCGCGTGCAGTGCAGGGTCTCAGCGAGGGGGAACGAGGATCTGGCCCGGGCGGATCAGATCGGGGTTGCCGCCGATGGTTCCGGCGTTCGCCTGGTACCACGAGGGCCACGCTGCCGCGATGTCGAGGTCGCTCGCCCCGGGTCCGAGCTGGCGCGCCACGATGGCCCACAGGCTGTCGCCGGGGCGGACCTCCACCTCCGAGGCCCGCACGGGTGCCCTCCGGGGCCGCGGCGCGAGGGTGCCGGGATCCGTGGGCGGCGCGGCGGGGACCCAGCCTGCCTCCGAGACCGGCCCGGCCGCCGCTGCCGATGGTGCAGCCACCCGTGACGACCCGGCGGATGGAGCGGCCCCCGGTGATGCCGCGGGCGAAGATAAGGGGCCCTGCGCGGCGGGGGCGGGCAGCGCCGCCGTGGGCGATGCGGCGGGTGCGGGAGGCGCGGATGCAGGTGTCGAGCGTCCCGGGACCGCTGCGGACGCCGCGTTGGCGTGGCCAGGCTGCCAGGCCGGGTCCGGGAGGCCGTCGGCGTGGGCGGCGGGGACCGCGACGAGGCCCAGTCCCAGCATCGCGAGCGCCAGCCGCCGCATGAACGCGGGGGCGAAGCTCCCGGCCCGTCGGGATGCCGTCCCCGCACCGGCCGCGGCCAGGATGGCCGACGCGATGGCCAGGCTCATGGACAGGAGCCACCAGGCCACAACCGCCAGGCCGACCAGGCTCGCGATGAGGCCGAGGAGGACGTCGACGGTGGGGAGGGCATCGACTGGGTGGGGGGTGATCCGGAGCCAGGGGCCGGAGGCGCCGGGCGCGAGATCTCGGGCCAGCGCACTGCCCGCAGTGACCAGCACCGCCCCCAGCGCCAGCACGGCTCCGGCCACGAGGCCGTCCGCCGCCAGCTGCTGCCGTCGTGTGTTCTCCATGAGACCCCCCTCGGTCCGTGTGGTCTTGAACCTCTTTGATGCCGTTTCATGCGGTTTGATGTGTTTAGAAAAAGTTTGACCGCAGATTCCACTATTTGTCCAGTGGGCGTCCGGGCGACGTTGACGGGGCGGAGGAGCTGTAGGGTGAGCGCCATGCGCTGGGAGAACTTGTTTTCGGACCTCGAGGGCCAGCTTGCATCCGCTGGGGAGCTGGAGCTCGAGTCGCAGGTGGCCGATCTGGCGCGGGCGGAGGCGGCCGGGGTGGGCCTCGCCGAACGGCTGCGGGGCCAGGGTGCGGCGCCCGTCGCGCTCCTGCTCAGAGGTGGACTCCGGTTCAGGGGGCACCTCGCGCAGGTCGCCGCCACCTGGCTCGTCCTGGACTCCGGTCCCCATTCGGTGCTCGTGCCGCACGAGGGCATCGTGACCGTCGAGGGGCTCGGCCGCGGCGCCGTCGGGGAGCGTTCAGCGGTCCGGAGGGCTCTGTCCCTCGGCTCGGGCCTCCGGGCGATTGCCCGGGACCGATCGCCGGTGGCCTGCTTCGTGGATGCCGGGACCGGCGAGTCCCTCACGGTCACGGGCACGCTGGACACCGTCGGCGCCGACTACGTCGAGGTCGCACCCCTGCGGGCCCCGGATCGGGGAGAGTCCCGCGGGCTGCGGGCGGTGCCCTTCGGGCGGCTCATCGCCATCCGCTCGGGCGGCTAGTGCGGCGTCTGCGGATCCGCCGGTCTCGCGCGCTGCCCACCGCGGGCGGCAGCCGACGGCCCACCGCCCATCGACGCGGTCAGGCGCCCGGGTTGCCCCGCCGATTCTCCGCGAGCATCCGCTCCGCCTTGGCGTAGCTCTCCTGGATGTACTCCTCGAGCTTGACGTCCTCGACGCGCCACTGCCCGCGGCCGCCGACCTGGATGGCCTTGAGCTCGCCGCTGCGCACGAGGGCATACGCCTGGGCTGCGCTGATCTGGAGCTGCTCGCAGACATCTGCGAGCGTCAGGAAGCGGGGCATGGATCCATTCTGCCACCCGGTGACCTCCCTGGCAGCGGGGACGGGCACTTATCCACAGTTTGGTGCGAGGTGATGCGCTGTGACTTGGGTCCGGGGCGGGTCGCGGCGAGAATGGCGCCGAGGGGCCGGCGAGCGGCCTGCGAACTGGAGGGGGAGAGCAATGCCTGCTGCAGCCGAGGGGGCGCCGGGGGCCCGGCTGGCGAAGCCGTCATGGAAGGACCCGCGGCTGCTGGTCGGGCTCCTGCTCGTGGTGGCCTCGGTCGCCGGGGTGGTGGCGCTGGTCGACTCTGCCCAGAGCACGGTCGGAGCCTACGCCGCGAAGGAGGACATCGCCGTCGGACAGACCGTCGACCCGAGCCGGCTCGTCCGCGTCGACGTCCGGTTGGGGGACGCCGAGGGGCGGTACCTCACGCCGGAGCGGCTGCCGGAGGGCAAGGTGGCGCTGCAGCGGGTCGCCAGGGGCGACCTCGTGCCCGCCTCGAGCCTCGGCGAGCCGCACGCCGTCGACCGCAAGCCCGTCTCCATCAGCGTGGCCCAGCCGCTGCCTGCTGAAGCGGCCGCGGGATCACGCGTCGACGTCTGGGTGGCGCTGCCGGACGGCAGGAACGGCTTCTCCGAGCCCAAGCGCCTCGTGGCCGGCGCCGAGATCGCCCACCTCGAGACGGCCTCCTCGGCCCTCGGCGCAAGCCGCGAGACGAACGTCCTCGTGCTCGTCGACGACGCGAAACTCGCCCAGGTCCTCGGTGCGCAGGCGAACAGCGCGAAGGTCTCGCTCGTGTGGAACCCGGGGGGCGGCACCCGATGAGCATCCCCGTCGTCACCGTCGGGGCGGGCCAGGCCGAACTCGTGGGATCCCTCGAGCGCCTGCACGGGCCGGTGACCGTGGTGCGCCGCTGCTCCGAGCTGGCCGAGCTCGTCGCCGCCTGCCAGACGGGCCTGGCCCGGGCGGCGGTGATCGCCGGCGGGACCCAGGAGGTCACCGCAACGCTCGTCGACCGGCTCGGGACGGTCGGGGTAGCCCTCGTGGGGCTCACGGACGACGACGCTGAGCGCGCCCGGCTCGCGGGACTCGGGGTGCTCGCCGCCTCCGAGTCTGTTCCGCCCCAGGAACTCGCACGCCTGATCGGCGAGGCGGTCGACGCCGCCGCGGCGCACTCGGCCGACCGGCGCTCCTCCTCCTTCGGCCTCGCAGGGGCGCGGCCCACCGTCGAGGCCGAGGCGGAGCAACCGGAGGATGGGCCCGAGCCGGGGGAGCTCGGCACAGTCATCGCCGTCTGGGGCCCGATCGGCTCACCCGGGCGGACCACGATCGCCGTCAACTGCGCGGCCGAGCTCGCCGCGGACGGCCGCAGCGTGGTCCTCGTCGACGCCGACACGTACGGCCCATCAGTGGCGGGGGTGCTGGGCCTCCTCGACGATTCGGCCGGCCTCGCCCAGGCCTGCAGGCTCGCTGACCAGGGTCTGCTCGAGCGGGGTCCGCTCGAGCGCGTCGCGAGTCCCGTCGTCACGGGCGCAGGGGTGCTCCGCGTGCTCACGGGGCTCACCCGGGCCGACCGCTGGCCCGAGCTGCGCGCGGCAGCCTTCGGGTCCGTGCTCGAGCGCTGCCGGGAGCTCGCCGAGTTCGTCGTCGTCGACACCGGGTTCTGCCTCGAGGCCGATGAGGAGCTCAGCTTCGACACGATGGCGCCGCGCCGCAACGGGACAACCCTGCGCGCGCTCGAACTGGCTGACCGCGTCCTCGCGGTCGGAGCGGCCGACTCCATCGGCATGCCGCGCCTGGTGCGCGCGCTGGCCGAGCTGGAGCAGGCCGTGCCGGGCGTGGCGCCGACGGTCGTGTTCAACCGGCTCCGGGCCTCCGCGGTGGGCCGGCCCCCGGACCGCGCGCTGCGCGAGGCCTGGGAGCGCTTCGGCCCCGGCGTCCCCATCGGAGCCATGGTGCCGCACGACGCGGAGGCCGCCGATGCGGCGCTGCTCGCGGGGCAGGTGCTCCTGGAGGCCGCGCCCGAGTCTGCGATGCGGCACAGCATCGCCGAGATCGTGTGTGCACCTCGACAGCGAAACCGAAGATTCGCTGTCCGGCGTGCCAAAGCTGGGGCGCCGGTGCCGCGCTAGGCTCGAGTCAGAGGGCTGCGAGGTGGCAGCCACATGCACCGGAGGCGAGCCAGAGTGTCGACAGGTACTGCCCAGCAGACCCCGTTCCCGTCAGCGGACCAGGAAACGAAGTTCCTCGCGGACTACTACGAGCACCTGGCCGAAGAAGACCGGCAGGCGTACCCGGGCGAAGCCCTCGCGGACCGGGCCCGCGAGCACTGGGCCGTCGCCGAGGGCCGAGAGACGGGCACCGCCAACATCGCCGTCGTCGACGAGGGCGGCCGCAGCGTGGTCTACATCGTCACGGACGACATGCCCTTCCTGGTCGACTCGGTCAGCGCGGAGCTCGTGCGCCAGGGCACGCCCATCCACCTCGTCGTGCACCCCATGTTCGTCGTGACCCGCCGCAAGAGCGACGGCGGCCTCGTCGCCGTCCAGCGCGTGCCCGCGCAGTGGGGCATGACGAGCGGCGACACGGCCACGATGCCCCTGCTGAGCGCGCTCGTCGCCGACGGCGACAACGCGACCCACATCGAGTCGTGGATCGCCATCGAGACGAACCGGGCCTCCGCGGCCACCAAGACCGAGCTCGTCGACGGGGTCCGCCGCGTCCTCGGCGACGTGCGCGCGGCGGTGGAGGACTGGCAGGCCATGCGGTCCAAGGCGCTAGAGATCGCCGAGGGCCTGGGGTCGGTCGTCGGCGCCGAGGACATCCCGGACCTCGTCCCCACCCAGGATCTCCTCCGCTGGCTCGACGCCGGCAACTTCACCTTCCTCGGCTACCGCGAGTACGACCTCACGACGGTCGACGGCGAGGACGTCCTCGAGCTGGTCGAGGGCAGCGGGCTCGGGCTGCTCCGGGGCGACGCCGGGCACGCGCTCCAGCACCTCACGGCCGAGGGACAGGAGCACGCCCGCGAGCGCAAGGCGCTCGTGATCACCAAGGCGAACTCCCGCAGCACCGTCCACCGTCCGGCCTACCTCGACTACATCGGCATCAAGCGCTTCGACGCGGCCGGGAAGGTCGACGGCGAGCGCCGGTTCATCGGGCTCTTCGCCTCGAGCGCGTACACGCAGTCGGCGCGGACCGTCCCGATCGTGAAGGACAAGATCGAGAAGGTCATGCGGAGCTCGGGCTTCCCCGCCGACTCCCACTCGGGCAAGGACCTCCTCGCCATCCTCGAGACGTACCCGCGCGACGAGCTCATGCAGATCGACACGCAGACCCTGCTGGACACCGTCACGAGGATCCACCGGCTGCAGGAGCGCCGCCGGACCCGGCTGTTCCTCCGTCCGGACATCTACGGACGGTTCATGAACGCGGTCGTGTACCTGCCCAAGGACCGGTACAACACTGCAGTGCGCCGCCGCATCGAACAGGAGCTCGGGAAGGAGTTCCACTCCAACTCGATCGACTACGACTCGCAGATGAGCGATTCGGCGCTGGCGCGGCTGTACTTCCGCATCCGCCTGCCGAAGGAGAGCAGCGGGGCCGACCTGCGCGCCGTCGACAGGGACGCGCTCGAGCAGCGCCTCGTCACGGCGACCCGCTCCTGGAGCGAGGGCATCGCCCAGGTCCTGCACGAGAACCGGCCCCTCGAAGCGGCCGAGCACCTCGCGGCGGTCTGGGGCGAGGCGTTCCCGGCCTCCTACCGGGTGGACTTCACCATCGAGGACGCGCTCGAGGACATCACGCGCTTCGAGGACTACGCGGCGGCACGAGGCGCAGTGTCCGCCGAGCCCGGGGCGGCCACCGGCGAGCGCCCGGCCGTCCACGTGTACCTGCCGCAAGGCGACGGCGAGGCCCTCGAGGAGGATGCCCGGGTCAAGCTCTACCTCTTCGAGCCCAGGAGCCTCAGCCAGATCCTGCCGTACTTCCACAACCTCGGCCTCGAGGTCCTCGACGAGCGCCCGTTCGAGATCGAGACCGGTGACAGCCGCGAATTCTTCCTCTACGACCTCGGGCTGAAGTACCCCGCCGGGATCGACCCGGTCTCCACCGGCGCCCTCCTGGCCGAGTCGTTCGGCCAGGCGCTCGCGGGCGAGACCGAGTCGGACAGCCTCGACCGCCTCGTGCTGAGGGAGGGCCTCCGCTCCCGCCAGACGCAGATGCTGCGCGCCTACGCGAAGTACATGCGCCAGATCGGGAACTCGAACTCGTTCGGCTTCATCGCGGATACCCTGCTGGGGAACGCCGAGGTCACCCGGCGCCTCGTGGGGCTCTTCGAGGCCCGCTTCGACCCGGAGCTCGCCGACGAGGAGCGCGAGCGGCGCAGCGGCCAGGTGAAGGAAGAGCTCGCGGCCGCCCTCGAGCAGGTCCCGACGCTGGACGCGGACCGACTCCTGCGCGCGTTCATCAACCTCATCGAGTCCACGCTGCGCACCAACTACTATCTGGACCGCCCGTACCTGAGCTTCAAGTTCAGCCCTGGCCTGATCGGGGGGCTCCCCTCGCCCCGGCCCGCCTACGAGATCTGGGTGTACTCCCCGCGCGTCGAGGGCGTCCACCTCCGCTTCGGCAAGGTGGCCCGCGGCGGCCTGCGCTGGTCGGACCGGCGCGAGGACTTCCGCACCGAGATCCTCGGCCTCGTCAAGGCCCAGGTCGTCAAGAACGCGGTCATCGTGCCCACGGGCGCCAAGGGCGGCTTCTACGCGAAGCGGCTCCCGGACCCGGCCCAGGACAGGGCGGCGTGGCTCGCCGAGGGCGTGGAGAGCTACAAGACCTTCATCCGCGGCCTGCTCGACATCACGGACAACCGGGTCAGCGAGGCCGCCCCGGGCACGGCCGGGGACGGAGCGGCGGTGACCGAGAAGGTCGTGCCGCCGGCCGGCGTCGTGCGCCACGACGATGACGACTCCTACCTCGTCGTCGCGGCCGACAAGGGCACCGCGAGCTTCTCCGACATCGCCAACGGCCTTTCCCAGGAGTACGGGTTCTGGCTCGGCGACGCCTTCGCCTCCGGCGGGTCGGTCGGCTACGACCACAAGGCCATGGGCATCACGGCCCGGGGCGCGTGGGAGTCGGTCAAGCGGCACTTCAGCGAGATCGACGTTGACACCCAGACCGAGGACTTCACCGTGGTCGGCGTCGGCGACATGTCGGGCGACGTCTTCGGCAACGGCATGCTCCTCTCGGAGCACATCCGTCTCGTGGCGGCCTTCGACCACCGCCACATCTTCCTCGACCCGACGCCCGACGCCGCGGCCTCCTACGCGGAGAGGCGGCGCCTCTTCGACCTTCCGCGCTCGTCCTGGGACGACTACGACCGCGAGCTGATCAGCGCCGGCGGCGGGGTCTACCCGCGCACGGCCAAGTGGATCCCCGTCTCCGAGGAGGTGCGCCAGGCGCTCGGCCTGCCGGAGGGGACCACGCAGCTGAGCGTCCCCGAGATGCTCCGGGCGGTGCTGCTCGCCCCGGTGGACCTGTTCTACAACGGCGGGATCGGCACGTACGTCAAGTCCAGCGCCGAGACGAACGCCGAGGTGGGCGACAAGGCGAACGACGCGATCCGTGTGGACGGGCGCGACCTGCGGGTCAAGGTCGTCGGCGAGGGCGGCAACCTGGGCTTCACGCAGCAGGGCCGGATCGAGGCGGCGCTGCAGGGCGTCATCATCAACACCGACGCGATCGACAACTCGGCCGGCGTCGACACGTCCGACCATGAGGTCAACATCAAGATCTTCGTGGACCGCATGGTCGCCGCCGGGAAGCTGGCCGCCGAGGAGCGGGCCGCGTTCCTCGCCACGATGACGGACGAGGTGGGCCGCCTGGTCCTCGCGGACAACATCGACCAGAACATCCTGCTCGTCAACGACCGCGCACGGGTCGTCGAGTGGAGCCCGAGCTTCGAGCGCCTCATGGACTGGCTCGAGGAGGAAGCCGACCTCAACCGCTCGCTCGAGTCGCTGCCGAGCACCGCGCAGCTGCACAAGCGGCTCGAGCAGGGGCAGGGGCTCACCGCCCCCGAGCTGTCGGTCCTCGTCGCCTACGCCAAGATCGAGCTGACCGAGGCGCTGCGCGACAGCGACCTCGCCGACGACCCCTGGTTCCGCAGCACCCTGCGCGAGTACTTTCCGGTCGAGCTGGCCGAACGCTTCGACACGGACCTCGACAGCCACCCGCTGCGCCGCGAGATCATCGCCACCGTGGTGGCGAACGACATGATCAACCTCGGCGGCATCACGTTCGCCTTCCGCACCATCGAGGAGACGAGCGCGACGCCGGCCGCCGTCGCGAAGGCGTTCGTCGCCCTGCGTGAGGTGTACCGGCTCGACGAGATGACCGAGGCGCTCAACGCGCTCCCGGCCTCGTTCCCCACCGAGCACTGGACCGCCATCCACTTGGACATCCGCCGGCTCCTGGACCGGGCCGTCCGCTGGCTCATCCACCAGGGGGCCACCGGGGCGCCCATCGCCCAGGTGGTCCAGGACTACGGCGCGCCGCTCGCGACGCTGCGCGCCCGGCTGCTCGACTACCTGCGGGGACAGGACGCCGAGCGGGTCGCCGCGTGGCTGGACCGGGCTCGCTCGTGGGGGCTGCCCGAATCGCTCGCCCACCGGTGGGCGGAGCTGTTCGAGAGCTACGCGCTGCTGGACGTGGCCCGCATCGCCCAGACCAGCGGCGCCTCGATCGAGCAGGTCGCAGGCGTGTACTACACGGTCTTCGACCGGTTCCGGGTCGACGGGCTCCTCGAGCGCATCACGGCGCTGCCGCGCCGGGACCGCTGGGAGGCGCTCGCCCGGGCCGCGCTGCGCGACGACCTCTACAGCACGGTGGCCGACTTCACACGCTCGATCATGGACGCCGCGCCGGACACGCTCGCACCCGAGGCCCGGCTGGCCGTGTGGGAGGGGGAGAACCGCGAGCAGCTCAACCGGGCCGCGGCGATGTTCGCCGAGGTCAACTCCCTCGAGCGCGACGACATCGCCTCGCTCTCGGTAGCATTGAGGCTGCTGCGGTCGATCGTGCGCTCCTAGGGCGCTGACGCGGGAGGCCGCGAGGGCACCGCCCTCGCGGCCCTCTCGTCCCCGCGGCCGGCGGGAGCCCGGCAGGCGGGCGTCCCGGGCGCTGACGAAGGCGGGAAACGAGGCAGTGCGAGTGGCCATCTTCACGGACCCGATCAGGGAGCACGCCGACCTCGGTCCAGGGGACGCCGAGTGGCTGCACCTGCTCGTGGGGGACTGGCAGCTCGTGGCCGACCTTGCCTTCGCCGACCTCGCACTCTGGTTCCCCCACCCCGAGGACGGCTACATCGCCCTCGCCCACGTGCGGCCTTCGACCACGCATACGGTCTTCCACAGCGACTTCGTGGGGGAGCGTATCCGCTCCGACCTCAAGCCGCTGGTTGACCGCGCGTGGAACACCCAGACGATCGAGCGCCACCACGAGACCAACTTCAACTCCGAGATGGCCCTGCGCGTCGAAGCCGTGCCGTTCGTGCGCAACGGCCGGACGCTGGCCGTGGTGACCTCCCACCTCGACCTCTCGAGCTCGCGCATGCCGAGCCGGCTCGAGCTCACGTACCGCCAGTGCGCCTACGACCTGCTGCGCATGGGGACCCTGGGCCTCTGGCCGGACTTCGCCTCGCCGACCGGCTCCCGGCGCGGCGCCCCGCGCGTGGGCGACGGCCTCATCCGGCTCGACGCCGACGGCATCGTCCAGTATGCGAGCCCCAACGGGGTCTCCGCGTTCCGGCGCCTCGGGGGCGTCGATTCATTGGAGGGACGCTCGCTCGCTGAGGTCGCGACGGGGCTGCTCAAGGACAGGCGGCTCGTCGACGAGACGCTCCCGCTCGTCGTCACCGGGCGCATGCCGTGGCGCAGCGAGATCGAGTCGCGCGGGGTGAGCCTGTCCTTGCGGGCCATCCCGCTGCGCGACGAGCACGAGCGCTTCGGGGCGCTCGTCCTGTGCCGGGACGTATCCGAGCTGCGCCGCCGGGAGATGGAACTGGTCACCAAGGACGCCACCATCCGCGAGATCCACCACCGGGTGAAGAACAACCTGCAGACGGTGGCCGCCCTCCTGCGCATGCAGTCGCGCCGGATGAAGAGCGAGGAGGCCAAGCAGGGTCTCGAGCAGGCCATGCGTCGCGTCGCGACCATCGCGCTCGTCCACGAGACGCTGTCGCAGGGGCTGACCCAGACCGTCGACTTCGATGAGCTGATAGGCCGCCAGTTCCGCCTCTCGGCCGAGGTCGCCACCGAAGGCCAGCACGTGGCCACCGAGCGGAAGGGCGACTTCGGGGACCTGCCCAGCGACTTCGCCACGCCGCTGGCCCTGGTGATCAACGAGCTGGTGACCAACGCGGTGGAGCACGGGCTTGCGGACCGTTCGGGCACGGTGTGGCTCACAGCCGACCGCCGCCGGGACGAGGCGGGCGTCGAGGAGCTCGAGGTCACGGTGGAGGACGACGGCATCGGACTCCCGCCCGGCCAGAGCCGGCATGAGGGGCTGGGCCTGCAGATCGTGCGGACCCTCGTCACGAGTGAGCTCGCCGGGACGATCTCCTGGCACGAGCGTGCTGGCGGCGGAACCGTGGTGAAGATCGTCCTGAGGCTCGATCAGGCCTGACCGGATCGGGTCTCCCAGGAGGCCGGACGGCGGCAGGGCATAGAAATGCCGCCCGCTGCGTCCCCGTGGAGGGGAGCGCTGCGGGCGGCGGGAAATCGACCGTGTGAGCCTGCGCCTGCTCGGTCTGGGCCTGCTCGGTCAGGAGGCCCGGCGGGCGCGCGCCGCGCGCCGCTTGAGTGCCCGGCGCTCGTCCTCGCTCATGCCGCCCCAGACCCCGGCATCCTGGCCGGATTCGAGGGCCCACTGGAGGCAGGTGTCCACGACGGGGCAGCGACGGCAGACGCTCTTGGCTTCTTCGATCTGCAGGAGGGCAGGCCCGGTGTTCCCGACAGGAAAGAAGAGTTCGGGATCCTTGTCGAGGCAGGCCGCGCGGTCACGCCAGTCCATGGTGGTAGAGCAACTCCGTTCTTGGGGGGACGAAAAGGCTTGTGAAAACATTCACGAGGTCGTCCAAAGCAAAGGGGCCTGTGGGGCCCCGCGGTCAACTTCATTAAGGTTGTCACGTTAACTGGGTGTAAACAAGGGGTCCGGGGCAGGATTCGGGCCCCGGGGGAGAGGGATGCGTCACACCGTTTCCGGTCCCTCGGGGGCGGCGGCAGGTCGGGACCGGAGGAGGCGGGCCACGGGGGCGGCCGCCTCGGGTATCGTGCGGATGTGCCTACGCCAGAAGTCCCCCCGCGGCAGCGCCCGTGGACCCTTGCCATGCTCGTGGCCATCGTGCTGCTCGAGGCGGCGGTCCTCGTCGGATTCGCGGTCTTCTACGCCGTAGAGCTCCTGGCGGGCAACGCCGAGACGTCCCCCGGCGGGGCTGCGTTCACCCTCGTGCTCCTGGCTGCGTTCGGCGCCTGGCTGGCGTCCGCCGGGGTCTTCCTGTGGCGGGGGCGCCGCTGGCCCCGGTCGGCCGCGCTCGTGGCGCAGCTGTTCGCGCTGGTCATCGGGGTGCCGACGCTCACCGGCGGCGTCGTCGTCCTCGGACTGGCCATCGTGGTGCCGGCCGTCGCGGCGCTCTTCCTACTCTTCGACAAGCGCGTCCTCGCCCTCACGCAGGGAAGCGGCCGCCGCCCGGACGGTGGGGGCAGGGCGGACGGCCCGGAGACCGACACTCCCGACGCGGGCGGCACGGGCGCCGGGAGGGGCTGAGGGCCCGGGGGGCGGCCGGCCCGCGCCCGGCTACGGAGCGGCGGCCTCGGAACGCGGTCCGTCCACCCCGAGCTGCACGTCCGTCTGCCGACCGTCGATGAAGGCCACACCGCGGCCGGGCGGCGGGAGACGTCCCGGCGCTTCCACCCGGACCCCGAGGACGTCGCCGTCGCCCGCGGTGCGCGGCGCGATGAGGATTCCCGTCCCGGACCCGCGCACCGTGAGCGCCAGCGGGCACCGGGCGTAGAGGCTGGCGCTGTAGCCCGCGGTGGCAACGATCCTTGCACCGGTCTCGAGCAGCCGCGAGAGCAGCCGGTTCTCTGCCGCATCCAGCTGGTCCGCGTCATCGACGAGGAGCACGGTCCGCTCCGCCGGGGCGCCCCCGGGACCGGCCGCGGTGTGTCGGTCGAGCGCGGCCTGCCAGTCCCGGGCCCGGGACTGCGGATCCGTGGCGACGAAGTCCACCGTCGGGTTCATCGTCGGCAGTGCGGCGAGCAGTGTGCTCTTGCCGGAGCCCGGGGCGCCGAGCACGAGGAGCACCTCGCCGGACGCGAGGCGGAGTGACAGCGGCGCCGGCTCGTCGCCGGCCAGCCCCACGACGAGGGGCAGGCGGCCTGCAGCTGCCGCAATCGCCGGCGCGGCTGGGGGACCGGCCAGCTCGGCGACCAGGGCCGCCGGCGCGTGTGCGGGCAGCGGATCGATGCGGAAGGGGGCCGGCTCGCCACGGCCGCGCCGCCGCCACGGGTCTGGGGGCCCGGGGTCTCCGGCGCCCGCGGCCGCAGCGCCGGTCGTGCAGCACTGCGCTGCCAAGGGCGCACCTCCGGCCACGAGGGTGCCCGCAGCGGCGGCCCGGCCCGCGAGCGCCGGCATGGCGGGAAGGCGCGGCCATGACAGGCGGGCCTCCTCGGTGGCCCCGCTCGGAAAGAAGAGCCGCGCGGCCATGCCCGCGAACGGCCGTGACCCGACCAGCTCGCGCTCGCCGGCCGCGACGACGCTCAGGCCGACCGCGCGGCCGTTCCTGACGAGGTCGCCCAGTCCTTCCTCCGCCCAGGCCTGCGGGCTCTGCCGCAGGGCCGAGACCCAGGCCCCCCACCCCGAGACGACGATGGCGAGCGGGACCGGCGGGGGCCCGCCGGTCCCCGGGACGAGGCGGCGGGCGCACTCCTCGTCGAGCCTCGCGATGACGCGCGCGGCCCGCCGCAGGTCGTCCAGGCTGACATGCGCCCCTACCCGCGGATGGCCGCGCCATGGGCCGAGGGAGCCGTCCCCGTCGAGGAGGTACAGGTGGCGGATGGCGTCCCCGTCGGCCAGCTGGGCGACGACCGCCGCGAGGGCGTCCGCCGTTCCTGCCGCCGACGGCCCGACGAGCGCGAGATGCCCGTCCGGCCCGGGATCCCAGTCCAGCCGGGCGACCCGCTGCTCGTGCGGGACATCGACGAGGCCGAGGTGGATGAGGCGGTGGACAGCGTGGGGTCCGGCGCCCGGCGGCGGCGCCGTGTCCGGGGACACCGGTGCGAGGCTCGCGGACCACGCAGCCGCTTCTTCGACCGTCAGCCGCGGCGGCAGGGAAGCGGCCACCGGCTTCATGACAGGGGCACAGCCGGCCGCAGCCCACGCGCGGCGCGCGGCCTCGACGAGGGGCGCCGCGGCCTCGGCCGGCGCCGGTCGGGCCTCCCGGGCGGCGCCGTGCCCGGCGCCAGACCAGCGGCCGGCATCGGTCACGCGCACGGCGGCGGGGCGCGCGGTGGAAAGCCCGAGTGACGCGGACTGGAACGCCAGAGGATCATCGCCCCCGATGGCCATGTAGGCCCTGCCCGGGAGTCCGATGGGGATGCGGGCGGCCAGCGGTGACCCCAGGACGTCCGAGGACTCGGCGTCGTGCTGCATCCGCAGGGCAATGCTCGTGGTCACGTTCGCGCGGATGTCCGCGGAGAGGGCACCCTGCGGGCGCTGCGTGGCCATGACGAGGTGCATGCCCAGCGACCGGCCGACCGTCGCGATGCGCATGAGCTCTGCGAGCGCGGCCGGCGCCTCGTCCACGAGCACCCTGAACTCGTCCACGACCAGGACGAGCCGGGGCAGGTCGCCGCCGAGGCGCACGTAGTCGACCACGTCTGCCGCACCCACGCTGCCCAGCAGCCGCTCGCGTCGTGTGAGCTCCGCCCGCAGCGACGCGATCGTGCGGTCCATGCCGCCCTCGGCGAGATCGGTGACGAGCCCCACGCAGTGCGGGAGCCCGGCGAGCGGAGCGAGGCCCGAGCCGCCCTTGAAGTCCACGAGCAGGAAGGTGAGGCGAGTCGGCGAGTGCGTCGCGGCCGCTGCGGCGACGAGGGTGCGCAGGAACTCCGACTTGCCCGACCCGGTGGTGCCCGCCACGAGCAGGTGCGGGCCGTGGGCCACGAGGTCGAGCATGACCGTGGCCGCCGCGGAGCATCCGAGGGGGACCGTGACGCCGGGCTCCTGCGCGGTCCTGTCCCACGCCGCAGCGATCCCGGCCGAGCCGAGCGGCACGAGTGCGTCGAGCCCGCACCGGTCCGGGATCCCGGCCGGCTCCGTCTCCTGGGCCGACCGGCCGGCGCGCCGCGCGGCGTTCTCGAAGGCCTCGGCCGTCATGAGGTCGGGGAGGAAGCAGGCCGTGGTCCCGCCGCGGCTGAGGGCCGAGCTGCTGCCGCCGAGGCGGACGGTGGCGTCCGGGGGCACGGGCAGGCTGTCCACGGGGGCGACCACGGGCCAGCCCCGACCATGCGCCGCCTCGACGGAGGCCGCGCAGGCTTCCGCGGGGGTGCCCGGAAGGACGAGGAGGATTCCACGGAGGCAGCCCGGAAGGGCGGCGTCTGGGCAGCCCCGCGGGAGGCCCGCAGGGAGGAACCTGAGCCGCGGGAGGAACCGCGCCGCCAGCCGCAGCTCGTCCGCGCCGCCGACCACGGCGACGCCCAGGTCTGCCGCGGCCGGCAGCCGGGCGAGCTGGAGGAGGAGCGAGCGCATGAGGCCATTGACGGACTCCGCGCCGCCGTCGAGCGCGAGGACTCCTCGGAGCGGGGCCGTGAAGGGGGCGGCTGCGAGCAGGGGCGGCTCGGCACGCGCTCCTTCGGGTTGGATCGCGACGTCCGCCGGCTGGTCGGCGGTGCCGAGGCGCACGTGGACCGGCGTGCCCGCGGGGTCCGCGTCGCTGCCGTCGCGGACGCGCGCGGGGCCGGAGGACCTCGCGAGGAGCCCCAGATCGGGTGCCCTCGCTCGCCGGCGTGCGCCGTCGTCGTCGGCGGCTGCCGCGAGCCGCCGCTCGAAGTCACGGCGCGCGGACCGCCCCTCGATGAGCGGGACGAGGACCGAGACGGCGGAGACGGCCGTGAACGCCAGGAACATCCACAGGCCGGTCGCCAGCGCCAGCGCCACCCCCACGCCCAGGGGGAGCACGGCCATCGTGATGATCGCCGCCCGACGCGGCGGCGGCGTGTGGCGGACCACCCGCAGGGGAGCGCCCGGGCCGGAGCCGGCGGCGGCATCGAGGAGGGCCTCCTCGGCCCCGAACACGAGGGTGCACGTGCACGATCCCAGCCGGAAGGCCAGGCCCGCGCGGAGTTCCGCGCGCTGGACCCGCCGGCCGCCGACCCAGACGCCGTTGGCGCTGCCGAGGTCGCTGACGGCGGCCGCGGCGTCCGTCACCTCGATCAGGGCGTGCTCGCGGGAGAGCTCGGGATCGGGCAGGGCCAGGCGGGGGCCTCCGCCGCCCGGGGCGCGGCCGAGCCTGAGCGTGCCCCGCCCGAGCGGCACCACCGTGCCGGCCGCGGGCCCCGTGTGCACCACGAGCGAGAGCGGGGGAGGCGCTGCCCGGCTGGGGACGCGGTCAGCGCCGGAGGCAACGATGACCGCACCGCTGGTCAGCGGAGCCCTGCCCACCACGAGCAGGGCCAGCGGGACGCCCTCCACGGTGCAGTCGCCGCTGCCGTAGGCGGCCTCCAGGGCCGCGGCGACCTCGGCGGCCGGGGAACCGTCGGCGGCGTGGACCACCAGTTCCCGCCGCACGCACCCCGCCCGGGCGCTGCCGGCGTCCGGCGAGATGAGTGTGCAGTGCAGTTCCATGGCCCTCCCCCCGTCGGCACCGCCGTCCATCAACGCTAGGCGGCTGGCCGGCGGCGCCACCACGGGCAGGATGGCCGTTGTGGACAACCCCCGGCCGGGAGCGATTCAGGGAAGCCGGAGCCGCTCGGGTAATCTGAACCCCGGACATCTCGGGTCGCTGCCCCACGCGCGGCGGCGCTCGGCTTTTCTCACAGGGAGACACCTTGACTGCAGACCTCGTCGTTGTCGGATCCGGATTCTTCGGGCTCACCGTGGCCGAGAGGGCAGCCAGCGAGCTGGGCCTCAAGGTCACCGTGATCGACCGGCGGCACCACATCGGCGGCAACGCGTACAGCGAGACCGAGGAGCAGACGGGGATCGAGGTCCACCGCTACGGCGCCCACCTCTTCCACACCTCCAACGAGAAGGTCTGGGAGTACGTCAACCGCTTCACGACCTTCACCGACTACGTGCACCGCGTGTACGGGGTCCACAAGGGCGAGGTCTTCCCGCTGCCGATCAACCTCGGCACGATCAACCAGTTCTTCCGGGCCAACTACACCCCGGCCGAGGCACGAGCCCTCATCGCCGAGCAGGCGGGCGAGCTCGCGGGCACCGACCCGCAGAACCTCAATGACAAGGGCATCCAGCTCATCGGGCGCCCGCTGTACGAGGCCTTCATCAAGCACTACACCGGCAAGCAGTGGCAGACCGACCCGAAGGATCTGCCCGCCGGGATCATCTCCCGCCTGCCGGTGCGCTACACCTACGACAACCGGTACTTCAACGACACCTACGAGGGGCTCCCGACCCAGGGCTACACCGCGTGGATCGAGCGGATGGCGGACCACCCCAACATCGACGTCCGGCTCAGCACGGACTTCTTCGACGAGTCGCAGCCCATCAGCAAGGGCAGCGTGGTCGGCAACATCCCGGTCGTCTACACCGGCCCCGTGGACCGCTACTTCGACTACGCCGAGGGCGACCTGTCCTGGCGCACGATCGACTTCGAGGAGGAGGTCCTCCCCACGGGCGACTTCCAGGGGACGTCGGTGGTGAACTACAACGACGCCGAGGTGCCGTACACCCGGATCATCGAGCCGCGCCACTTCCACCCCGAGCGCAACTACCAGACCGAGAAGACGGTCATCATGCGCGAGTTCTCGCGCTTCGCGGAGAAGGGCGACGAGCCCTACTACCCGATCAACACCGAGGCCGACCGCGCGAAGCTGCTCGCCTACCGCGACCTGGCCAAGGCCGAGGACAACGTCCTCTTCGGCGGCCGGCTCGGCACCTACAAGTACCTCGACATGCACATGGCCATCGGCTCGGCGCTGTCGATGTACGAGAACAGGATCAAGCCGCACTTCGAGGGCGGCCAGGCCCTCGTGAGCGGGGGAGTGGACGAGTGACGACGGCGGAGACCGCTGTCGCTGCCGGCTCGCCCGACGCCGCGTCCGAGTGGCAGGAGATCCAGCGTGTCGTCCTGCCCGCCACCGGGCAGGAGGACGTGGTCCCCCTCTACGTGGACGCCGGCTCGTCGCACGGCGTCCGGCTCGTGGAGGACGACACCCTGTACCGGAAGCCGCGGAAGCCAGACGAGAAGCTCAACCTCGTCTCGTCCCAGCCCACCGAGGCGCACTACGAGGACTTCCTCTCCCGGGAGTCGATGGCGGTGCGGCCCGGCCAGCACGTCTCGTTCGGCACCTACTTCAACGCCTTCCCGGCGAGCTACTGGCGCAGGTGGACCGCGGTCCGCCGCGTGCGCCTCGTGGTCGAGACCGAAGGGCGCGGCACCGTCGTCGTGTACCGCTCCAACGCCAGGGGCCACCTGCAGCGGGTGGCCTCCCGCGCCGTCGACGGCCGCCAGCGGGCGGAGTTCGAGCTCGACCTCTCCCCGTTCGGCGACGGAGGCTGGTACTGGTTCGACCTGAACGCGAGCCGCGACGGCGTCGAGCTCGTCCGCGCCCACTGGGACGCCCGCCCGGGGCAGGCCCACACCGGGGACAGCGCCCGGCGCGGGTCGGTGATGGTCGAGATCACGACCCTGAACAAGCCCGGATACTGCATCGAGAACGCGAAGCAGTTCGCCGCCCACCCCGAGGTGCTCGAGCGGATCAGCGAGATCCTCATCGTCGACCAGGGCACCGACCACGTGCGCGACCATCCCGAGTTCGCCGCCGTCGAGGCTGCGCTGGGCGGCCGCCTGCGCGTGATCGAGCAGTCCAACCTCGGTGGCTCCGGCGGGTTCGCCCGCGGCATGTTCGAGGCGGTCGAGGGCGGCTACGACTACGTCCTCCTGCTGGACGACGACGTCGTCGTGGAGCCCGAGAGCATCGTGCGGCTCGTGACCTTCGCCGACCACTGCAAGAAGCCCACGCTGGTCGGCGGCCACATGTTCGACCTCCACGCGCGCACCATCCTGCACGCCTACGCCGAAGTCGTCGATCCGTACCGCATCACCCCGGAGATCCCCCGGGTCGACATGCGCCTGCGGCACGACTTCGTCGACTCGAACCTCCGCCAGACCCCCTGGCTGCACCGCCGGGCGGACGCGGACTACAACGGCTGGTGGATGTGCCTCATCCCGACCGCCGTGATCCGCGAGGTCGGCCTCTCGCTGCCGCTGTTCATCAAGTGGGACGACATCGAGTACGGGCTGCGGGCCAAGAAGGCCGGATTCCCCACGGTCTCCCTCCCCGGAGCGGGCCTCTGGCACGTCTCGTGGGAGGACAAGCAGGACGACATCGGCTGGCAGGCCTACTTCTACGCCCGCAACCGGCTGGTCGCCGCGCTGCTGCACAGTCCCTTCGCCCACGGCGGCCGCGTCCTGCGGGAGTCGTTCCAGGTCGACGTCAAGCACCTGTTCTCCATGCAGTACTACGCGGAGGCACTGCGGTCGATCGCCCTTGCCGACGTCCAGCGCGGGCCCGACGTGCTCCACGCCGACCTGCCCTCGAAGCTGCCCAACGCCGTCGCGCTCCGCTCCCAGTACAGCGAGGCGCAGTTCCGCGACGACGTCGACGAGTTCCCCGCGCCGCACAGCGCAGAGGCGCCCCGCGGGATCGACGCGGCCGGCTCGCCCACCAAGAAGGAGCTGATCCCGTGGGCCGCCAAGGCCTTCGCCCGGCAGCTGACCCGCGCGGTGGCGCCCGAGGCGGCCGAGCACCCGCAGGCCCACCTCGCCCACAAGGACAACAAGTGGTGGCGGCTGGCGAACTACGACTCCGTGGTCATCACCAACGCGGAGGGCACGGCCTCGTCCTGGTACCGCCGGCGCCCGGAGCTGCTCAAGCCCGGGATCGCGAAGTCCGCCGCGGTGCACGCCGGGCTGTGGCGCGACTGGGACGCCCTCGCCGCCCGCTACCGTGAGGCGGCGGCACGCGTGACGAGCATGGACGCCTGGCGCGCCACGTTCGCCGAGCACACCCGCAGCGATGGAGGAAGGAACCGTGGCAAGCACTGACGTCGAAGCGGGCCTGACCCAGCCCGGGCGCAGCGGCGGCCTCAAGGACGTCTACCGGAACCGCTTCCTGCTCAAGCTCCTGGTCCGCAAGGAGATCAAGGTCCGCTACCGCGGGTCGGTCCTCGGCATCGTCTGGTCCTACATGCGCCCGGGCATGCAGTTCCTGGTGTTCTACATCGCCCTGGGGCTCTTCCTCAACGCGCAGGGCTCCACGCCGAACTACCCGATCTACCTGTTCGCCGGCATCGTCCTCGTGAACTTCTTCACCGAGGCCCTGGGCAATGCCACGCGGTCGATCGTGAACAACCGGGACCTCATCCGGAAGATCTACCTGCCCCGCGAGCTGTTCCCGGTGGCGAGCGTGTGGGTGTCCGCGGCGCACTTCCTGCCCCAGGTCCTCATCCTCCTGGTGGTCTGCCTGTTCTTCGGCTGGCTGCCGACCCTGTGGTCGGTGCTCGCCCTGATCGCGGCCTTCGTCATGCTGGCAGTGCTCGCCATCGGCCTCGGGCTGTTCTTCGGTGCCATCAACGTCTACTTCCGCGATTCGGAGAACCTCGTGGACCTGCTGATCATGATGGTCACGTGGGCCTCTCCCGTCCTCTATCTCTGGAGCCAGGTCGAGCGGGTGCTCGGGCCGTTCTTCCCGCTGTACCAGCTCAATCCCATGACCGTCGCCGTCGAGGTGTTCCACTGGGCGTTCTGGCGCCCGACGCTCGACGGCGCGCAGCTCGCCGCGCCGTCGACCGCCACTGTGCCGGGGCTGTTCGAGCTGTGGTTCCCCCTCGCGGGCGTCGTGACGGTGGCCATCCTCCTCGTGGGGCAGTTCACGTTCTCGCGCCTGTCGGTCAAGTTCGCGCAGGAGCTGTGAATGGCTGAGCACACCGTCACGATGCAGACCGCCATCACCGTCCAGGGAGTGCGCAAGGAGTTCGTGCTCCGCCACACCCGCTCCCTCAAGGAAGCGGTCATGTGGGTCCTCCGCGGCCGCCGCGGGGACATCTCGAAGAAGTTCGACGCGCTCAAGGACGTCTCCCTCCACGTGGAGGAGGGCGAGACCGTCGCCCTGATGGGCCTGAACGGCTCGGGCAAGTCGACCCTCCTCAAGCTCATCTCCGGCGTGCTCCAGCCGGACGCCGGCTCGGTGCGCACCCGCGGCCGCGTCGCCGGGCTCATCGAGGTGGGCGCAGGCTTCCACCACGACCTCAGCGGGCGCGACAACGTCTACCTCAACGGCGCGATCCTGGGCATGTCGGAGCAGCAGATCGACGCGATGTTCGACTCGATCGTCGAGTTCTCCGAGATCGGCGAGTTCATCGACACCGAGGTCAAGTTCTACTCCTCCGGCATGTACCTGCGCCTCGCCTTCAGCATCGCGGTCCACACGGATCCCGAGGTCTTCCTCATCGACGAGATCCTCGCCGTGGGCGACGAGCCCTTCCAGCGCAAGTGCATCTCCAAGATCAAGGAGCTCGCCGCGGCGGGCAAGACCCTGTTCGTGGTGAGCCACGACCTCGACCTCGTCTCGACCATCTGCGAGCGCGGAGTGCTGCTCGAGCACGGCAGGGTGATCATGGACGGCGAGGTGCACGAGGTCGTCAAGGAGCTCCGCCGCCGCAGCTCGGAGTCCGCGGGCACGGAGGCGTGAGCCACGCAGGCCCCCTGCGGGGGACCCGTGGCCGCGCCGTCGAGGGGACCCACGGTTCCCCGCGCGGGCGCCTGCTCCTCCCGCTGGCGGCCGCAGCCCTCGCCCTCGTCACCCTCGTGCCGGCCTCCTGGGTCCCCAGCCTGTGGACCGACGAGGCGGCGACCGCCAGCGCCGTCCGCCGCTCCTGGCCCGAGCTGTTCTTCATGCTCGGCAAGGTCGACGTCGTCCACGGCCTCTACTACATGCTCGTCAAGTCGCTGACCGACGCGGTGGGCGTGAGCGAGCTGAGCCTGCGGGCACCGAGCATCGCCGCGGGTGCCGCGGCGGCCGCCGCCCTCGCCGTGGCCGCCCGGCGGCTCGGCGGCCCGCGGACGGGGCTCGCCGCGGCCGTCGTGCTGGTCCTGCTGCCGAGGTTCCAGTTCGCGGCGACGGACGCGCGCTCGTACGCCCTCACGGTCCTCGGCACATCCCTCTGCATCGCGGCCCTGGGCGCCCTCCGGGAGAGCGGACGGTGGCGCGCCGCCGCGGGCTTCGGCGCCGCGCTCCTGGTGTCCACCGGCCTGTCCTTCTACTGCATCCTGCTCGCCCCCGTCGCGGTGCTCGCGGCAGTCGCCGACCGGCGCCTCCGCCCCCACTGGTGGAGGGTGGCGCTGGCGAGCGTCCCGGCCGCCGGCGTGGCGGCCTGGGTCGCGGCCGCCGCCTCGCACCAGACGTTCCAGGTCGCGTGGATCCCGCCCCTCGACTGGCATGTGGGCCGCGAGATCATCTTCCTGCAGTACTTCTCGCACGCGGCGATGTGGACCGACACCGGCATCGTCCCGGCGGCCTCGGCGCCGCTCGTCGCCGGCATGGTGATGACCGCCGTTGCCGTCCTGGCTCTCGCGGTCTGGGGCGTGGTCCGCCGCCCGCGCTCGTTCTCGACCGTGCTCGGCCTGGCGCTCATCACCGTCCCGCTCGCCGTCCTCCTGGTCGGCTCGGCGCTGATGGGCAGCTCCTACTACCTTCCGCGCTACCTCACCTTCACCGCGCCCGGGTTGTGCCTGCTCGCCGCCAACGGAGCAGTGTCCCTCAACCGGCCCGCGGCCGCCCGCTGGGTTGCGGGGGCCGCCGCGCTGACGCTCGCCGGCGGCGCGCTCCTGGCCATCGCCGGACAGCGGACGGAGTTCGCCCGGAGCCCCTCCGACGACTTCCGCTTCGTCGCCGACACGATCCGGGACCACGCCCGGCCGGGGGAGTCCTTCGCGGTCGCGGCGGGCGAGGACCTGTTCATCGCCGCCTACCCAAGGCCCTTCGAGGGGCTCGTGGACCTCACGCGCGGCATCAGCGCCGCACAGTGGGGCCTGATCTTCAACCAGAGGTTCCCGCTCGAGAGCCGATCGGCGCTCGTGGACCGGCAGAAGGTCGTCTTCGCGATCCGGCCCGTGGAGAAGCCCCAGGAGGAGGAGTTCCTCCGCAGCCGCGGGTTCGCGGAGGAGGGGCGCTGGAGCGGCCCCGGTCACGTGATCGTCAAATTCGTCAAGCCCTGACCGCTACCATTGACTGGGTGCGCCGGCCCTTCCGGCGCTCGAGGAATGAAGGATGAGGAAGCGGATGCCGAAGCCCCAGACGACGTCGACCAGCTCTTGGAGCCGACGGGCGTTCTTGGCGGGCGGCGTGTCGCTGCCCTTCCTCCTGACCGGGTGCCTCGACAAGAAGAGCGCCGACCGGACCGCGGTCGAGGACAACTCCTTCCCCACGACCATCAGGCACGCCCTCGGGTCCACCACGATCGACAAGGAGCCGCGCATCGTCGCCACCCTCGGGTGGTCGAGCGCGGACGTCTGCGTCGAACTCGGCGTGCTGCCGGCCGGCTACCCGGTGGAGGCGCTGCGCGGCTACGGGACGCCGCCCTGGTTCTCCAAGGCCGTGAGCCAGCTCGACGCCCTCCTGCCCCGCAACTACCACGACGACGCGGGCGTGCCCTGGGGCGACCTGCAGGACATCAAGCCCGACCTGATCCTCGCGGTCAACGCGGCCTTCGGCAAGGACGCCACCGAGACGGCGGACATCTACACCCAGCTGACCAAGATCGCGCCCACGGTCGCGTGGCCCGGCCGCCCGAAGGACACGGACTGGCGGACGACGACGACGACGGTCGCCCAGGCGCTGGGCCGCAAGGACGCCGGCCGGTCGCTCGTGACCGAGACCGAGGGCGCCATCCGCGACGCCGCGGGAGCGTACAAGGACCTCGCGGGCGCCACGGTGCTGTGCCTGGAGGCGCGCTCCGTGCCCGGGGCCTCCTTCGAGGTCCACACCCCGGACTCCAATGCCATGCGCGTGCTCGCCGACTTCGGTCTCAAGCCCGCGCCCGCCCTCGCGAAGATCGTGGCCGACGGCCAGCCGAATGGGCAGCCCGCCGGACCCAAGACGGTTTACCTCGACGCCAACCGGGCCGCCGAGCTCGTGGCCGACGTCGTCGTCGTCGGCGTCCGCCCCGACGAGCACAAGGACATCGCCGAAGGGAAGGTGCTGTCCGGCATCCCCGCCCAGCGGCGCGGGTCGACCCTCCTGCTGAACACGGACCAGGACTTCCTCGCGCTCGTCGCCGCGTCGCCCACCTCCATCAAGTGGGCCATCCAGACGGTCATGCCCGGACTCGCCCGCTGCGCGTACCTCGCGCGCACCGGCAAGTAGCGCCCGCCGTGACCCAGACCGAGCCGGGGGAGCGGCGCTCCGCAGAGCCGGCAGCCGCGGCCCCCGCCGCCCCACGCCCGGTCCGGAAGGACATCCAGGCCCTCCGGGCCCTGGCGGTGGCGGCCGTCGTCGTGAACCACGTGTGGCCGCGGCACCTCCCCGGCGGCTACGTCGGCGTCGACATCTTCTTCGTCATCTCCGGCTACCTCATCAGCAACCACCTCCTGGCGGAGGTACGCCGGACGGGGACGGTCCGATTGGGCTCGTTCTACGCCCGCCGCGCCAAGAGGCTGCTCCCCGCGGCGCTGCTGGTCGGGCTCGTGGCCCTGGCGGCGGCCTACGTCTGGCTGCCGTTCAACCGCTGGGCCGTCATCGCCCAGGAGACGATCGCGGCGGCCTTCTACGCGGAGAACTGGGTGCTGGCGGCGAAGTCGGTCGACTACTCGGCCCACAGCGAGGGGGCCTCGACAGTCCAGCACTACTGGTCGCTGTCGGTGGAGGAACAGTTCTACCTGCTGTGGCCCCTCCTCCTCCTCGCGGCCTGGGCCCTGGCGACGAGGTTCCGCATCCGCCACCACCGCAGCCTCACGCTGGCGTTCTCCCTCGTGGGGGCCGCCTCCTTCGCGTTCTGCATCTGGTACACCATGACCGACCGCAGCCCCGCGTACTTCGTGACCCCCGGGCGCGCCTGGGAGTTCGCGGCCGGAGGCCTCATCGCCGTCGTCGGCCACCGCCTCCGCGAGCGCGGCGCGGCACCGCTGCCGATGCCGGTGAGGGGGATCCTCCAGACGGCGGGACTCGGCCTCCTCACGGTCTCGGCGCTCGCGTTCAACGAGACGACCCTCTTCCCCGGCTATCTGGCCGCGGTCCCGGTGGCCGGGACGGTGCTCATCATCGCGTCCGGGCCCGAGCGGCCCGGATGGTCGCCCGTGCGCCTCCTCGAGAACCGGCCGGTCCAGTATGTGGGGGACATCTCCTACTCGCTCTACCTCTGGCACTGGCCGCTCATCATCCTCGCCCCGTCGGCCCTGGCACGGGACCTCGGCACCGCCGATCGGCTGGGGATCGTCGTCCTCTCGCTCCTGCTCGCGGCGGTCACCAAGCGCTTCGTCGAGGACCCGGGCAGGACCCGGCTGCTGCGCTCCTCGTCGCCGCGGAAGGTCCTGCTCGCGACAGTCGCCGCGATGAGCGCCGTGGCCGTCGCCGGGCTCTCCCTGACCGGTGCGGCCGCTGCCGAGCAGACCGCCCAGGAGCACCGCGCGGCCCTGCTGGCGAGCGGAGCCTGCTTCGGCGCGGCGAGCCTCGCCGATCCCCAGGGGTGCGCCGATCCCTTCGGCCCCGCGGAGGTCGCCAACGTGGGTGACAGCGAGGCGCCCTGGTTCAACGCCCCGGAATGCAGCCCGGCGCCCAACCCCGTGATGGCCGGCCAGCAGCGGGCCCTCCTGCGCTGCGACTTCACCCAGGGCAGGCCCGCCTCCGAGACCGTCTGGCTGATCGGCGACTCCCACGCCGAACAGTGGAAGGCGGCCATCCACGAACTCGCCCGGCAGCGGCACTGGGTCCTCTACGAGAGCCTCGTCGGTGGGTGCCCCCTCGTCGACGCCAAGCGCGTGGCCTTCATGGGCGTCCCCTCGGACAACCCGGGACTGCAGCAGAAGTGCATGACGTGGAGCCGCGACCTCGCCGCGCGGATCACCGCGGAACGGCCCAACCTTGTCATCGCCTCGACCTTCGGCAGCGGCGAGACCATCGACGACGGCACCGGCCGGCCGCAGCTGGACCAGTACCGCTCCGCCGTCAGCCGCCGCTTCGTGCCCTGGGCTGCCGCCGGCTCCCGCGTGCTCGTGATCCGCGATACCCCGCTCACCCTCGACCACGCCACCCCGGACTGCGTCGCCCAGAACCCCGACGACCCGCGCAGGTGCTCGAACCCGCGCTCGGCGGCGCTCCCTCCGGACCCGCTGGCCGAGGGCGTCCGTGCCCTGCACGACCGGCGCCTCGGCGTCCTGGACCTGTCCGACCAGTTCTGTCCCGGGACCACGTGCTACGCGGTGATCGGCGGCGCGCACGTCTACTTCGACAGGGACCACGTCTCGCGGACCTACATCAAGTCCCTCGTCCCGCTCGTCAGCCGGAGGTTCGATGCTGCGGTCCACGGCTGAGCCGCAGGAGGCGACGGCTCCGGAGGACGAGCGCAGGCCGCGGGGGGCAGTCGTCGTCGCCACGGTCCTGTCCGCGCTGGTCCTGCTCGTCCTCGTCAACGTGGTGGCGGACCCGCCGCCCACCCTCGTCCCCTACAGCACCCCGCTCGTCGTTGCCGCCGCCGCCGGCCTCCTCGCGCTCACCCCGCTGCTCCATCGCGCCGCCGCCTGGTGCGCCGCTGTGCTGGACCGGGTGCCCCGCCGGGGCCGGTGGGCGCTGGCGGCCGTCGGCCTGCTGGTCCTCACGCTCGTCCCCGCGGTCATCGGGCTGGCCGTCCGCGTGCCGCCCGGCTGGGACGCCGGCGCGGTGCTCGACACCGCGACGGCCTTCGCACAGGGAACCCACTATGACTTCGCCGAGCAGTACTTCGCGTGGTACCCGAACAACCTCTTCCTCGCGTTCGCCCTCGGATGCTACTTCAAGGCCGTCGGCGCCTTCGGCGTGACCGACACCCTCGCGGCGGCGATCTGGCTGCACGCCGTCTTCATGGCCGTGAGCTCGGTCCTGGCCGTCCGGCTAGCCCGGAGGCTGGCAGGTCCCGCGGCAGGGGTGGGCACCCTGCTCGTCACGGTGCCGTTCGTGGCGCTCGGACCGTGGAGCGGCGTCCCCTACTCCGACACGCTCTCGATGCCGTTCCCGATCGCCATCCTCCTCCTCGCCGACATCGCCCGCACCGCGCCCCGCGGGCGCTCGATCGCCCTGTGGGGCGCAGGCGGCGTCCTCACAGCGGTCGGAGTGCAGATCAAGCCGACGGTGGTCTTCGCCCTCGCCGCAGCCGGGCTCACGATGATGCTCGCGTCGCGGGGGG
Organism: Sinomonas soli; assembly: GCF_054782415.1. NCBI lineage: Bacteria > Bacillati > Actinomycetota > Actinomycetes > Micrococcales > Micrococcaceae > Sinomonas > Sinomonas soli. Next base: position 331,695 of record NZ_BAAGSN010000004.1, read on the forward strand.
CCCGCGCGTGGGGCAGGACCGCACTGGCGGCCGCCGTGGCCCTCTCCGTCGCGGGCGTCACCTACCTCGGCAGCGGCGCCGCCGTCAGGGCCGCCCACGTCGTCCAGTTCAACCTCGATGCCAACACGCAGGCCGTGCCGTTCACGCACTTCCTCAAGATGGGGGCCACGGGCCGGGGCGGCTTCAACGCCGACGACATCCGGAACACCCTGGGCACGCCGCCGGCCGACCGGTTCGCCAACGGCCTCAACGGCTACCTCGACCGGGTCGAGGCGATGGGGCCCACGGGATACCCCGGCTTCCTCCTGGACAAGCTCGGGTGGTCGCTCGGCGACGGATCGTTCTACGCGTGGGCCGAGGGGGTCACCCGGGAGAACCACAGCTTCCCCGCCCACGATCCGCTCAGCCAGGAGATCCGCCGCTTCTACACGTTCGACGGCGACGGGGCACCTTTCGTGCGCAGCGCCTGGCAGGCAGCGTGGTTCGCCGTGCTCGTGCTCCTGGTCCTCTCGGCGCTCGTCGGCGGCCGCGGCCGGGACGCGTGGGCCGGCACCGCGGCACGGCTCGCGTTCCTGGCGCTCCTGGTCTTCCTGGCGTTCTTCGAGAACAGGGCCCGCTACATCTACCTCTACGTCCCGGTGGTCGCGGTCCTCGTCTCCGCCGCGGTCGCGGACGGACACGCCGCTCTCGCGCGCCGGCGCGGGCGGAGGAGCCCACGGCCCGATCCAGACCGTTCCGGCTCCACCGCCGTCTCGTAGAATCATGAGCGTGCTTGAGAACATGGGGGACACCGACCGACCGTCCGCCGGACTGATGAGTTTTGTCCTCCCTGTCCACAACGAAGCGGCGAACGTGCACCCCCTGCACTCACGCCTCACCGCGATCGTGGAGCGGCTGGGCTGCGACGCCGAGTTCATCTACGTCAACGACGGCAGCCGGGACGAGTCCCTCGGGGTGCTCCGCGGCTTGGCCGGACGGGACCCCCGCGTGGTGGTGATCGACTTCTCGCGGAACTTCGGCCACCAGATCGCCGTGACGGCCGGGCTCGACGAGGCCCGGGGCGACGCCGTGGTCATCATGGACACCGACCTGCAGGACCCGCCCGAGGTCGTGTTCGACCTCGTGGCCGCCTGGCGGCGCGGCGCCGACGTCGCGTATGCCCAGCGGCGCACCAGGAAGGACTCCTGGTTCAAGCGCACCACCGCCGCCGCGTACTACCGCCTCCTGCGCAGGCTCTCCGACATCGACATCCCCGCCAACACCGGCGACTTCCGGCTCATCGACCGCCGGGTCGTCGACGAGCTCAAGAAGTACCGCGAAGTGGACCGGTACCTGCGCGGGATGGTCAGCCACGTCGGCTTCACGCAGGTCGCGGTCCCGTTCGACCGCGACGAGCGGCTGCACGGCGAGACCGGGTACCCGATGGCCAAGATGCTCAAGCTCGCAGCGGACGGCATCCTCGGCTTCTCCACGTTCCCGCTCATGGTCATCTCCAGGATCGGCTTCCTCGCCTCCGGCCTCGCCGTCCTGGGCGCGCTGTACGCGCTCGCCATGAAGCTGTTCGCCCCCCAGAACGTCGTGGACGGATGGACCTTCATCGTCATGAGCGTGCTCTTCGTGGGAGGACTCCAGATCAGCATGCTCGGGATCCTCGGGCAGTACATCGGCCGAATCTACCGCGAGGTGCAGGACCGGCCGCTGTACACCGTGCGCTCGGTGTACCGGCACGGGGAGGGGCGGCCGCCCGCGGCCGCGCCCGCGCCCCGCGGTGCGGCGCGCGTGGGCGACGCGTGAGGACGGAACTTCCGCGCCCGGGGACCGCGGCGCTGGCCAGGGTCTTCCGCTTCGTGGTGGTCGGCCTCGTGAACAACGCGGTCGGCTACGGGCTCTTCGTCGTGCAGTCCCTTGCCGGAGTGGGGCACACGGAGGCCATGACCGTGAGCTACGTGGTCGGCATGGCGGTGAGCTTCTGGGGCAACCGTGCCTGGACGTTCGGCCACGAGGGGCCCCTGTGGCCCACCGTCTTCAGGTTCCTCGGCGCCAACGCCGTGGGCTACGCGGTCAACTACGGTCTGCTCAACGCGCTCGTCGAGGTCTGGGGCTGGCCCCAGATCCCCGCCCAGCTGGCCGCCACGGTGGTCGTGGCGGCCTGCACGTTCACCCTCATGCGCCTCTGGGTCTTCCCTGCGGGCCGGGCCGGGCGCCGTGCGGCCGCGGCCGAGGAGGCCGAGGAGCCCGCTAGGGACAGGTGACCCTGAACAGCCGGGCATGTCCCACCTCGGCCACGAGCTTGACGCCCGGGGCCGAGTCGGTGGCCAGATCGTTGAGCCCGACGAACGGGTCGTCGGACGGGATGACCGTCTTGTCGCCGAAATCGAGCGCCCAGTAGGCGCGGAGTTCCTTGATCGCGGGGCACACGCGCGAGTTGTAGGCCGCCTCGTCCCAGTGGTTGAGGACCATCGCCTCGGTGGGGCTCCGGTCGCCGAAGACGTGCGGGGCCACCGTGCGCCGGTCCTCGAGCGCGTACACGAGGGAGCCTCCCATGAGCGGGTTGGCCACGATGGTGTCGCCCGCCGGGACGATGCCGGGGACCTCGTCGAGCAGCGCGCGCTCGTCCGAGTCGACGAGCATCGAGTTGCCGTCGAGGGTGAAGACCTGGTGGATGCGGTCCTGGACGCTCGAGAGCGTCCCTCCCTGGGAGCCGATGCCCATCGCGAGGATCACGAGGGACACCACGATCGCGGTGATGCCCTGCCATCGCGGCGCGGCGGAGTCGGCGAACCTGCGCAGGCGCGTGGTCCCTGCCGCCCACTCCCGCGCGAGCTCCAGCCCGGCGCGGATGCGCCACAGGAGCCACTCGGCGCCGAGGATGGCGACAGGCAGGGCCACGACCGGCAGGATGGCCGCGAGCCGGAAGCTGTCGTTGTACCAGACACCGGTGAGGAAGGTGCGCAGGGACCCCGGGTTCCAGCTCGAGACGACCACATAGAGCGCGCCCCCGATCGCGTACATGGCCAGCACCCACCAGAGGCGGCGCAGCTGCCGTGCGAGCACGTACAGGCCGATGAAGGTCAGGGGCGTGAGGATCCAGGCGACCGTGGTGCCCATCGGAGCATTGGCGAGGACCTCGCCGATGGCGCGCGCGTTGGACTGGAAGGGGGCCCACGGGGCGGCGCTCAGGCTCGGCCGCAGGAGGTACCAGATGCCGGCCACGCCGACCGAGTAGACGAGCGCAAAGGCGCCCCAGAGGCGCAGGGCGCGGCGCGACGTCGTCCGTCTCCGCCAGGCCCCCCACGTGGCGAGGAAGCGCGCCCAGACCACCGGGAGCGCGAAGCCGAGGAGGCCGATCGCGGTCGAGGGGTGGGTGAGCGCGAGGCCGGGGAAGGTCGCCACGAGGGCGAGGATGGGCGCCAGGGGTGACGACGGCTGGCTGCGCGCCATGCCGAGGGCCTCGATCGCGAGCCCGAGCACCGCAGGCATCAGCGCGATGGCGGCGTGGTTCGGATAGAGGACCCCGAACGCCACCATGAGGTAGGGGAAGGCGCTGAAGCCTGCTGAGAGGGCTCCCGCGGCCATGAGCGGGACCGGGCGGTACCCGACGATGCGGCTGATCATGAACAGGCACGAGAGCGGCCAGACGAGGGCGCCGATCACGATCGTGGCGACGTTGACCACGACCGGCACGGGGCCGCCGGCCACCTGCAGGATGAGTGCCATGGAGTCGTGCATCGCGGCCGGGTAAAACGAGTGGGACGAGTCCGTGAGGTTGCCGAGCGTGAGCGACGAGCCGTTGGCGTGGTCCTCGATGTAGCGGATCGCGTTGAGGTGGTAGATGTTGTCGAACGTCTGCGAGAAGTCCTCGGGGGCGCCGAAGCCGAGGATGTACCGGCGGCCGATGATGAAGGCGGCGAACGCCACCGACAGGGGCACTCCCACCCAGACGATCCACCGGCCGAGGTCGAGGTGTGTGAGCGGACCGTTGGAGGCCAGCACCCCGGCACCGTCCCGCCGGGGGGAGTGGCGGCGCCACAGGAAGCGCACGGCGAGCGCCGCGAGGGCGAGGACGGCCGAGACCACGAAGTAGACCACCGGGTTGAAGGGGAGCCGTACGAACGGCGCCACCACGGCCGTGCAGCCCGCGACGGACGCGGAGACCGGGGCGGCCAGCGCGACGAGGTTCAGCCGCCTGACGCCGGCTGCCGCGAGCACCGCCAGACCGGGCCCGAACATCACCACCAATGCTGCCGCGAAGGTCGGGATGGTCTGGATCCAGGTCATCTGGTGAGGCTCCTCGCGTCGGTCAACCCCCCTAGTATGCCCTGTCGTACTGGGTCCGACGTGCAGGGGGAGGGCCGGGCGCACTTGGTATAGTTGCCAATCATGGGTACACCGAGGCGATCAGGCGCGCTCATCATCATGCCCGCCTGGAACGAGGCAGAAGCCATCGGGGGCACCATCCAGACTGTGAGGGCCATCGTCCCGCACCACGACATCCTGGTCGTGGACGACGGCTCGAAGGACGCGACGGCGCGGATCGCCGCCGAGGCCGGAGCGGCGGTCCTGAGGCTGCCGTTCAACCTCGGCGTCGGCGGGGCGATGCGCGCGGGCTTCAAGTACGCACTGCGGAACGGCTACACCCGCGCCATCCAGGTCGACTCCGACGGCCAGCACGACCCCCACGACATCGATCGGGTGCTCGCCGGGCTCGAGCACGCGGACATCTCCATCGGAGCCCGCTTCGCCGGGCGCGGATCGTACGACGCGAAGGGCCCGCGCCGCTGGGCCATGGTCGTCCTCGCGAAGGTCATCTCCGCAGTGGCCGGGACGCGCCTCACGGACGTCACCTCCGGATTCCGGGCCGCGAACCTCAAGGCACTCCACCAGTACATGGAGCACTTCCCGGCCGAGTACCTCGGCGACACCATCGACTCCCTGGTGGTGGCCGTGAAGTCCGGGTGCAAGGTCATCCAGGTCCCCGTGGAGATGAAGGCCCGGCAGGCCGGCACCCCGAGTCACAGCCCGTGGAAGGCGACGATCTACTTGGCCAGATCAGGTCTCGTGCTCTGCTTCGCGCTCGCACGTCCCCGCACCAAGATGCCCGCCGAGATCACCGCGCCCGCTGCCGGTGACATCGCCGGGGAGACGGGGGCCTCCGCGTGAGCGTCGCCTTCTCCCTCGTGATCGCCGTCTGCATGGTGCTGGCCGTGCTGGCCATGCTCCGTTCCGGCAAGCTGCGCGAGAAGTACGCCGTCCTGTGGCTCGTCGTCGGCGGCCTGACGATCATCCTCGGCATCTTCCCGAGCCTGCTGGACTGGGCGGCGTCCCTCGTCGGCATCAAGGTTCCAGCGAACCTCCTCTTCGCCCTCTCGATCGTGCTCCTCGTCGGCGTCGGGCTCCACGTCTCGCGCGAGCTCACGGTCCTCGAGGAGGAGACCAGGATCCTCGCCGAAGAGGTCGCCATCCTGCGCCAGTCCGTCGACGTGCTCCGCAAGGGCGGCACGGCGTCGGGCGAGGCCCCCCAAGACCCGACCGCAGTGCACCATCCCGCACGCCCGATCGCATCAGAAGAGGTTGACAGTGACCATTGACGTGATGTTCCCCTACTACGGGGACGTTGCCATGATGAAGGCCGCCGTGGCCTCCGTGCTCAGCCAGGAGGACGAGGACTTCCGTCTGACCATCGTCGACGACGGGTACCCGGACGAGACCCTGCCGGAGTACTTCGCCAACCTCGTCGACGGCGACCCGCGGGTGCGCTACTTCCGCAACGAGAAGAACCTCGGCGCCAACGGGAACTACAAGAAGTGCCTGTCCCTCGTCGAGCACGACGTCGTCGTGGTGATGGGCGCGGACGACATCATGCTGCCCAACTACATCGGCACGGTCCGCAAGGCGTTCCAGAACCCGGACGTGGCGATCGTCCAGCCCGGCGTCGAGGTGATCGACGAGAACGGCAGCGTGTACGAGCCCCTCGGCGACCGCGTCAAGGCCTTCCTGCGGCGTCTGGCCGTCGGCGGCTCGTCCGAGGCCATCATCGAGGGCGAGGCCATCGCCGAGAGCCTCATCACCGGCGACTGGCTCTACTTCCCGTCGGTGGCCTGGCGTGCCGAGGCGATCCTCAAGCACGACTTCCGCGAGCAGTACAACGTGGTCCAGGACCTCGCCCTCGCGATGGACATCATCATGGACGGCGGGAAGATGCTCGTGACGGACACGGTGTGCTTCCAGTACCGGCGCCACCGCGAGTCGGACTCCTCCGTGCGTGCCCTCGACGGGCGCCGGTTCGCCGAGGAGCGGGCCTTCTTCGACGAGTGCGCCGCCGACTTCGCGCGGCTGGGCTGGACGAGGGCGGCCCGTGCGGCCCGCGTCCACCTCACCTCGCGGCTGAACGCGGTGTCGCTGACCCCCAAGGTCGTCCAGAAGCGCATGTGGCCCGGGCTGAAGAGGCTGACCGCCCACGCGCTGCGGCCGTAGCCGGCCCCAGGCACAGACACCGGCGGCGCCGGACCGGAGGAGGGTCCGGCGCCGCCGGTCTCTGTGGTGGCCGAGCCGGCCGACGGCGGATCAGCCGATGACGGCCTTCAGGCGCCCGGAGCGCCACAGCCAGAGGGCGGCGGCAGCGAACGCGACCAGCGCGGCGGCGAAGGTCCCGACGCCGAACCAGAAGTCGGTGGGCAGCAGGAGCATGAGGGCGCAGACCGCGAGGCTCGCCACGAGGCCGACCACCATGATCTTCGCGTCCATCAGGTGGCGGCCGTGGCGGCGTGCGGCCGCCATGTAGGCCAGCCCCAGCAGCACGAAGGCCAGCACCTTGGTGGCCCCCACCCAGAACAGGCTGCCCGCGGAGGCCGGGACGAGCGTGACCGCGAGGTCCACGACGGCGACGGCCGGGGTCACCAGCGCCATGAGCCGGGTCCGCCCGATGGCCACGAGCTGGGTCGTGCCCAGCAGGAAGACGATGTACCCCATGGCCATCGCCGGCATGATCCGGGCGAGCTGGAGTTGCTCGACGGTCGGATCGTGCGCCAGGATGTTCGCGGCCAGCACGGCCGACGCGCTCGCGGCGACCGCGAGCGCCACGCCGACCGCCACCCCCTCGACCATGATGCGGCGGACCGCGCCCTTCGCGTCCTCGCCGCGGTGCGCGAGGATGGCCGTCTCCCACACATTCGCCAGGGCCATGATCACGGCGAGGGGGCCGAGGGCCATGGGCAGCATGGCGCCGTACCTGCCGTAGAAGGCGGGCCCATGCAGGGCGGTCAGGATGAATGATTCGCCTTGGAGCATGAGCACGAGCGCCACGCTGTGGGGGAGCATCGGCGCCGAGGTCCGCAGCGCGGCGCCCACCAGCCCGGGGAAGGCGAAGGGCCTGCCGGGCTTCGAGGCGATGAGGCTGGCCACCGAGGTCAGTGCGACGACGACGGCGAAGGCACCCATGTAGGCGGCGGCGCTGCGCGAGACGAGGAGCACAGCGGCGAGGCCCGCGAGGTGGCCGAGCGTCTGCGCGCCGATCGTGATCCCGACGAAGGCCAGGGCGCGGTGCTGCGCCCTCAGGACGGAGAGGCACATCTGGATTCCGCCCAGGAGCCCCACCACTGCGAGCGCGATCACCGTGGAGAGGTCGTCGGCGAGCCGTCCTGCCGCGGCCGCCAGCCCTACGGCGACCCCGACGCCCAGCAGCCCCAGACCTGCGCTCTGCAGGATGCCGAAGCCGGACAGGGATGCCGCCTTGCGCGGGCCCTCAAACCCGTCGAAGTAGGCGCGGGTGATGATGAGCGGGAGGCCGACGAGGATGACGATCAGGGCGACCGACACGAGGGAAATCGAGAACGAGACCCGTCCCCACTGCTCCGGGTCGAGGGTCCGCTGGACGAACGGCTGGGTGATCAGGGGGCCGGCGCCCTGGGCGACGGCGGCCAGCAGGTAGAGGAACCGGTGGCTGGCCGGCGCCGCCGTGACGGCCACCGCCTGTCCGGAGTCTCGGCTCATGCCCCGAGCTCGTACTGGCGCCGGATGTAGGACCGGTACGCCGAGGCGTAGAGGGCCGGCGCGAACCGCGCTGCGACCGCCGAGGCCGCGATGACCGGGGCGCAGGCGAAGACGTCGGGAAGGTCCCTCAGCCGGACCTTGTCCCTCAGGACGGACGAGAGGGACGCGACGGTCGTCTCGTCGGCGCCGCCGGCGAGGGCGCCGGAGAGCACGACGACGGCGAGCGTGGTGCGCATGGTGCGCCAGGACCGCTGTGAGACGAGGGGGGCGACGGCGGGGTTGAGGCCCTCGCGGAGGAACGTCTCGGTGTCCGTGACGAAGTCGGCGGTGAGCTTCTGTGACCACGTGGTCGAGGCCGCGTCGACGTAGTAGGCGTAGACCGGAGTGGCGCTGAACCGCACCTTGGTGCTGTAGGAGTAGGCGGCGGCGTTGAAGATGATGTCCTCGTAGCGCCGGATGTCCTCCCGGTGCCGCACCGCGTCGAAGAGGTGCCGGCGGTAGAGCTTGCCGTGGTTGTAGTTCCAGATGCGCTCCTGGAGGAGCGCCTCGACCGCCTCGAGGCCGGTGAGCGTGCCGGCCACGCGGTCTGGGCGGACGCTCTCGCGCCCGCTGGCGAGCTTGGCCACGTGGGCACCGGCGGCGACGTCGACCGCGGGGTCCGCGGCAAGCGCGAGGAGGTGGTCCAGCGCGGCGGGGAGCAGCTCGTCGTCGCTGTCGAGGAAGCCCACGAAGTCGCCCGACGACGCGGTGACGCCGGCGTTCCGGGCCGCGCTCGGGCCGGAGTTCGCCTCGAGCGAGATGAGCCGGATGCGCTGGTCGCCGGTGGCCGCGATGTAGTCCCGGACGGTGTCCGCGCTGGCGTCGGTGGAGCAGTCGTCGACCACCACGGCCTCCCAGGCGCCGACGGTCTGCGCGCGGAGGCTGTCGAGGGCCCGGCCGATCACGGCGGCCCCGTTGTACAGCGGGATGACGAGGCTCACTCGGGGCGTGGGCGCTGGGCTGGTCACGGTGCTCCCATGATCGGAACGGGCGTAGGCTGGTCGGCGCGCGAATCGCGCACCGACCAGCCTACCCGCTCAGGAATAGGAGACGACGGCTCCACCGGTCGCGGTCCACGAGATCGTGCCGCCCTGGTATTTCTGGTAGCACGAGCTCGAGGACGAGCAGATCTCGGAGGTCGTGGGGTACCCGAGCCGGCTGTTCTCGAAGCCGAGGTTCGCCCACGCGTTCCGGATGGCTCCCCACGTGCTCAGCTGGGCGCCGGTGGCGGGGCTCCAGACGATGCCGCCGCCCTGGAACATCTGGTAGCAGCCGCCCCTGACGAGGCCGCACGTCTCGCCGCTGGAGGTGGGATAGCCCATGCGGCCGTCCTGGAAGCCGGTCGCGGCCCAGGCGTTGCGGATCGCGCCCCACGTGCTCAGCTGCGCGCCCGTGGCGGGGCTGTAGTTGATGGCGCCGCCCTGGAACATCTGGTAGCAGCCGCCGTTGACCTGGCCGCAGACCTTGCCGGTGGTGGGGTAGCCGAGGACGCCGTTCTCGAAGCCGTTGGCCCCCCAGGCATTGCGGATCGGCCCGTACAGGCTCAGCTGGGCACCGGTGGCAGGGCTGTAGTTGATGCCGCCGCCCTGGAACATCTGGTAGCAGCCGCCGTTGAGCTGCCCGCAGACCTTGCCCGTGGTGGGGTAGCCGAGCGCGCCGTTCTCGAAGCCGCTGGCGCCCCACGCGTCCCGGATGGGGCCGTAGATGCTCAGCTGGGCACCCGTCGCCGAGGTCCAGTTGATGCCGCCGCCCTGGAACATCTGGTAGCAGCCGCCGTTGACCTGGCCGCAGACCTTGCCCGTGGTGGGGTAGCCGAGGATGCCCCGCTCGAAGCCGTTCGCTCCCCAGGCGTCTCGGATCGGTCCGTACAGGCTCAGCTGGGCACCCGTGCCCGGGCTGTAGCTGATGGCTCCTCCCTGGAACATCTGGTAGCAGCCGCCGTTGAGCTGCCCGCAGGTCTGGTCGGTGGTGGGGTACCCGAGTGCGCCGTTCTCATAGCCGCTGTTGGCCCACGCCGTCCGGACTGCCCCGTAGTAGGTGGGCCGTGCCCCCGTTGCGGAGCTCCAGTTGAGGGCCCCGTTCTGGAAGAACTGGTAGCAGCCGCCGTTCTTCAGCCCGCACGCGATCCCGGACGTCTGGCCGCCCAGGCCGGTGTAGGCGCTCGCGGCGGCGCCCATGGAGGCGCTCGGATCGGCGTCGCCGTAGGTGGCGAAGCGCTTGAGCCCCGAGTAGTCGCCGTTCCAGACGTTGGAGTCGCCGGGGAACGGGCCGCTCGAGCTGTACTGCCAGACGCTGAAGTTGCCCCAGCTCGCGGGCAGCGTGCCCGGGCCCGAGGTGTTGTACGCCGCGATCCAGAGCGGATTGTTCGAGAAGGCGGCGGAGTTGCCCGTGCAATCGGTCCACCACTTGGTGGCGGAGTAGATCACTGGCAGGCGCCCTGTCAGGCTGAGCATGGTGTTCGAGAAGTCTTTGATCCACCCGACGATCTGGGAGGCGCTCATGTCGTAGCAGATGTTGCCCATGTAGACGCCGTTGATGGTCTGTCCGGCATAGGGATTCCACTCGATGTCGAGCACCGGCGGCAGGGTGATGCCGTCCGGGGTCCAGCCGCCGCCGTTGCCGACGAAGTACCTGGCCTGGTCGGCGCCGGAGGACCAGCTGGGGTTTGCGAAGTGGTAGGCGCCGCGGATCATGCCCGCGCTCTGCGAGCCGAAGTACTGCGAGGAGAAGGTGCTGCTGGTGAAGTAGTTGCCCTCGGACGCCTTCACATAGGCAAAGCGGACGCCCTGGCTGTACAGGCCGCCCCAGTCGACGTTGGGCTGGAACCCGCTGACATCAACGCCGGAGATGCCCCACGAGGGCTGCCATGCTCCGGGGAGGAGGCCCGGGACGCCCATCCCGCGCGCGTTGTTCCCGCCCTTGTTCTTCGACTGGGGGTTCGCCTGGCCCATCTTGGCTCCGGGACCGATGAGGCTGCGCATCGCGGCGCGGGCGGAGGGGTCCTTGCCCGCGTCCTCGGGGTCGCGGGTGCCCGGCTTGGTCGGCGGCGCGGACGACGACGCCGGGCTGGGGGTCACCGCCGGGGGCGCCGAGGGCGTCGTCGCGGGCCCGGACGCCGGGGCGCCCGGTGCAGGCACGCCGGGCTTCGGCGCGGGGGAGGTCGGGCTGGGGGTGGCAGGCGAGGTCGGCTGCGCGGTGTCGGCGCTGGCCGGCAGGAGTGGGCCGAGCAGGAACCCGACGGCGAGGACCGCGCTGATCGCCGTGGCGGGAAGGACCCGGTTTCGGCGGCTGGTCCAGAACGTGTGCAGCATGACGTATCTCCAAGAGCTTCAGGAGCCAAAGACTCCGGGGCGCTCGGCGAGCGTAGCACACATGTTGTTGAAGTGAATTGCGTGACCAGTGTGAATAATGATAGTGCAGAAAATTCTGTCGGCTGCGGTGCCCCGGGTCAGCCGCCCAGGAGGCCGAGGAGGTAGGTGCCGTAGCCGCTCTTGGCGAGTTTGGCGGCGCGGGCGCGGAGTTCGTCGTCGGTGAGGAAGCCCTGGCGCCAGGCGATCTCCTCGGGGGCGCCGATCTTGAGGCCTTGGCGGTTCTCGATGGTGCGGATGAAGTTGGAGGCGTCGTTGAGGTCGGCGAAGGTCCCGGTGTCCAGCCACGCGGTGCCGCGGGGGAGGACCTCGACCTGGAGGGTTCCGGCCTCGAGGTAGGTGCGGTTGACGTCGGTGATCTCGAGCTCGCCGCGGGCGGAGGGCGTGAGGGACTTGGCGATGGCAACGACGTCGTTGTCGTAGAAGTAGAGTCCGGGGACGGCGTAGTTGCTCTTGGGGCTGGCGGGCTTCTCCTCGAGCGAGACGGCGCGGCCGTCCTGGTCGAATTCGACGACGCCGTAGGCGCTGGGGTCCTTGACCCAGTAGCCGAAGACGGCGGCGCCGTCGATGTCCTGGTGGCGGCGCAGCTGGGTGCCCATGCCGGGGCCGTAGAAGATGTTGTCGCCGAGGACGAGGGCGACGGTGTCGTTGCCGATGTGGCCCTCGCCGAGGAGGAAGGCCTGGGCGAGGCCGTCCGGGGAGGGCTGCTGGACGTAGCTGATGGAGATCCCGAAGTCGGCCCCGTCACCGAGGAGGCGGCGGAAGTGCGCGGCGTCGTCGGGGGTGGTGATGACGAGGATGTCCCGGATCCCTGCCAGCAGGAGCGTAGAGAGCGGGTAGTAGACCATGGGCTTGTCGTAGACGGGGACAAGCTGCTTGCTGACGCCGAGCGTGATGGGGTGGAGTCTGGACCCTGTTCCCCCGGCCAGGATGATTCCCTTCATAACGGTCATCATGTCGGTTCCGGGGGGACTTTCCCAACCGTTAGATTCATTTCATGCGATTGCTCGTCACTGGGGGGGCTGGTTTCATCGGCTCGAACTTCGTCCATTTCGTCCTCGACCGGACCGACCACCATGTCACCGTGCTGGACAGGCTCACGTATGCGGGGAACCTCGATTCCCTCCGGGGGCTGCCGGGGGCGCGGTTCCGCTTCGTCAAGGGCGACATCGCGGACGCCGCACTGGTGGACGGGCTTGTCAGCGCGGCAGACGCCGTCGTCCACTACGCGGCCGAGAGCCACAACGACAACTCGCTCCACGATCCGCGGCCGTTCCTCGAGACCAACATCATCGGCACGTACACGCTGATCGAGGCCGCCCGCCGGCACGGGACGCGGTTCCACCACATCTCCACGGACGAGGTGTACGGCGACCTCGAGCTGGAGGACCCGGGGAGGTTCACCGAGCAGACCCCGTACAACCCCTCGAGCCCGTACTCCTCCACGAAGGCCGGCTCGGACCTGCTCGTGCGGGCGTGGGTGCGCTCCTTCGGCCTGCGGGCCACGATCAGCAACTGCTCGAACAACTACGGCCCCTACCAGCACGTGGAGAAGTTCATCCCGCGCCAGATCACCAATGTCCTCGACGGGGTGCGGCCCAAGCTCTACGGGGAGGGCCGGAACGTGCGGGACTGGATCCACGCGGACGACCATTCCTCCGCGGTCCTGACGATCCTGGAGAAGGGCCGCATCGGGCAGACCTACCTCATCGGCGCCGACGGGGAGAAGGACAACAGGAGCGCCGTCGAGCTGATCCTGAAGGAGATGGGGCACTCCCCGGACGCGTACGACCACGTCGTCGACCGGCCGGGACACGACCTGCGGTACGCCATCGACTCCACCAAGCTGCGCACCGAGCTCGGCTGGACCCCGCAGTACTCCGACTTCGAGGCGGGCCTGGCGGCCACGGTCCAGTGGTACCGCGACAACGAGAACTGGTGGCGGCCGCAGAAGGCCGCCGCGGAGGCCAGGTACAGGGAGCAGGGCCAGTGACCGCGGTGGACGGCCAGATCGAGTTCTCCAAGCCCCTCACCGCGCACGGGACGACCATTCCCGGCGTCGTGCTCTACGACCTCCCCGTCCACGGCGACAACCGGGGCTGGTTCAAGGAGAACTGGCAGCGGGAGAAGATGGCCGCGCTCGGGCTGCCGGACTTCGGGCCGGTGCAGAACAACATCTCCTTCAACGCCACCGCCGGCACCACCCGCGGCATCCACGCCGAGCCGTGGGACAAGTTCATCTCCGTGGCCACCGGGCGGGTCTTCGGCGCATGGGTGGACCTGCGCGAGGGGCCCTCGTTCGGGGCCGTGTTCACCGCCGAGCTCGACCCGTCGAAGGCGATCTTCGTCCCGCGCGGGGTCGGCAACGCGTTCCAGACGCTCGAGGACGGCACCGCCTACACGTACCTCGTCAACGACCACTGGTCCGCCGCCGCGCAGGGGGAGTACACCTTCCTCAACCTCGCCGACGAGACCGCCGCCATCGCCTGGCCCATTCCCCTCGACCGCGCCGAGCTCTCGGAGAAGGACCGCGCCCACCCGCGCCTGGCCGACGTCACCCCGATGCGGCCGCGGAAGGTCCTCGTGCTCGGCGCGGACGGCCAGCTCGGCAAGGCACTGCGGAAGGCATACGACGGCGCCGCGCACCTCGAGTTCGCCTCGCGCGGCGAGTTCGACCTCGCCGACCCGGCCTCGTACGCGGACCGGAACTGGAAGGACTACACGGCGGTCGTCAACGCCGCCGCCTACACCGCCGTCGACGCGGCCGAGACGCCGCAGGGGCGCCGGACGGCCTGGGCCGTCAACGTCACCGCCGTCGCGCAGCTCGCCCGGATCGCGGTCGAGCACCGGCTCACCCTCGTCCACGTCTCCAGCGACTACGTCTTCGACGGCGCCGAAGCTGTCCACACCGAGGACGAGCCGTTCTCCCCGCTCGGCGTCTACGGGCAGACCAAGGCCGCCGGCGACGCCGTGGCCTCCGTGGTGCCCCGGCACTACATCGTGCGGACCTCGTGGGTCATCGGCGACGGCAAGAACTTTGTGGCCACCATGGCAGACCTCGCCCGCCGCGGCATCGAGCCCTCCGTGGTCGAGGACCAGATCGGCCGGCCGACGTTCACCGCGGACCTCGCCGCGGGCATCCGCCACCTGCTCGAGGGCAACGCCCCCTACGGGACCTACAATCTCACCGGCGCCGGCCCCGAGGCCAGCTGGGCCGACGTCGCCGCCGACGTCTTCGCCGCCGCCGGCACCGACCCGGCCCGCGTCCACCGCGTCTCCACCGCCGAGTACTTCGCCGGCAGGGCCGCCGCCCCCCGCCCCCTCCGCTCGACCCTGGACCTGGCCAAGATCACAGCCACCGGCTTCCACCCCACCCCCTGGACCGACCGCCTCCACGACCACCCACTGGCCGAGGAGGAGGGGGACGCCGCGGGGTGACCGCAGAGTTGTCCACAGGGCTCGCCCAGGCCGAGACGGGGGTTTACAGAATCCGTTAGGCTGAGGCTGCTGCCGGGTAGGGGCCCGGCGCGAAGGGCGCACCCGGGGGGGAAGTCTGTGGATGCTCTGCGCATGGTCGAGGGCGAGGTCAGAGAGCTCATCAGGCTCCGTGGCGTCGATCCGCTGCGGGAGGCCAGCGAGGTCCGGCGCCTCGTCGACGCGGCAGTGGTGGACTACGACGAGCGCGCGCTCCGGGGTGCCGTGCCGCCGCTCGGCCCGCTCGACGCCGCGCGGAGGGCGGTCTTCGACGCGGTCGCAGGTTTCGGCCCGCTCCAGCCGTTCCTGGACGACCCCGCCATCGAGGAGATCTGGCTCAACGCCCCGCACGAGGTCTACGTGGCCAGGGACGGGGAATCCGAGCTGACGGGCGTCACCCTCACCGAACAGGAGGTGCGCGACCTCGTCGAACGGATGCTCAAATCCTCGGGCCGGCGCCTCGACCTCTCGAGCCCCTTCGTCGACGCGGCGCTCCCCGACGGCTCGCGCCTGCACGTCGTCATCCCGGATGTGACCCGACGCCACTGGGCCGTGAACATCCGGAAATTCGTCGTGAAGGCGAGCCGCCTCGAGCACCTTGTCGAGCTCGGTTCCCTGAGCCACCAGGTGGCGAGGTTCCTCTCGGCCGCCGTCGCCGGGGGCCTGAACATCCTGGTCTCGGGCGCTACGCAGGCGGGCAAGACAACCCTGCTCAATTGCCTCGGTGCCGCGATCGGCTCACGGGAGCGGGTCGTCACGGTCGAGGAGATCTTCGAGCTGCAGTTTCCTCTGCGCGACGTCGTCGGCCTCCAATGCCGCCAGCCCAATCTCGAGGGCAGTGGCGAGATCCCGCTCCGCCGGCTCGTCAAAGAGGCACTGCGGATGCGGCCGGACCGACTCGTGGTCGGCGAGGTCCGCGAGGCCGAGAGCCTCGACATGCTGATCGCCCTCAACTCCGGCATCCCGGGCATTACTCGTGCACCATACACGAACGCCCTTGACGAACGCGGCTGGAATCTGGCGACGTGGTGGCGGACCGAGCTCGGGCCCGCGGCTTAGAGGCCTTCAGCTTCACGGCGGCGACGATGAACACTATGAGCGCCCCGAAGTCCGCGGCAGCCCAAAAGCTCCGGGTCGAGTAGAAAGGGACGAGCGGGTTGAACAGGACAGCGATGGCTACGAATACGGCCGCCCAGCCGGTGCCATGGTGGCCGCCTGCCGTGACGGCCGTCCAGACGACCATGGCGGCCACCGCCCAGTAGAAGTCATACGTGGCGCCGAGCCGCCTGACGAGCAGGAAGAACCCTGCCACCAGCAGGCCCAGGCGGCGGGGTAGACGATCACAGGCTCGACCGCTTCAAGCTGGTCTTCGGTGTACCTTGGCGCGGGGTGCCGTTCCCGCGCGTAGTTGTACTGGTCGCTCATGTGATCCCACTTGATCGGCCTCTGGAAGTCCCGCTCGCCCGGGCGCTGCACGCGGCCGTGAAGGTGGGGGAGGAGATCCTCCCGGAGCACTTCGACCAGGTCGCGGCCGTGCTCGCGTTCACCATGGCCTTGAAGGAGCGGGGCCGCCGGGGTGGGTTCCACCCTGCCCGGGCGCCGGTCAGCCGCCTAGGACCCGCCGCTTCTGGGCCTCGAACTCCTCGGTGGTCAGCGCGCCGCGGTCGCGGAGGTCGGCGAGGGCCGCCAGTTCCGATGCCACGCTCGGGACGGGGGCCGCCACGGGGGAGGGGACTGGCTGGGCCACGCGGTTCCTGGCCTGGTAGTCCAAGATGAGGCCTAGGACAAGCAGCGCCGCCCCGAACGCGATGACGCCCCAGTAGATCACCGCGTACGTGGAGGACAGGGACACGCACTGGGCCATGTAGTCCGTGCGGGGCAGGCCGGCGAAAGCATCGGCGATGCTCTTTCCGGCCGCCGTGGTGTGGCCCGTGAAGGCCCCATCGCAGTTCGGGCCCACCGGGATCACGAACCCGGCCGTCAGGCCGCCGAGAATCACCAGCAGGCCGCCGACGAACGGCCACGCCGGCCCCGCTGGACGCTTCGCCCCGCGCTGCACCGCCCGTACCGCACCCTTGGCCGGCCACACGGCGAGCAGCACCCCGCCGAGGAACACCAGGACGCCGAGCACGACCACCGTCCACCATAGTCCCACCATGTGCGGGGCCGCGGCCTGGCAGGCGACGAGCGCATCGACGGACCCTCCATTCAGCATCGCAGCCCGCGCCGTCTCATCGTGGCCGAACGGGCCCGAGCACAGTTCCCCGACCGGGACGACCCGCCCGCCCACGGCGCCGGCGAACACCAACCCGGCCCCGGCCCACAGAGGGGCCGCCGCGATCCGCAGCCTCCGCACCACTGGGACGGGTAGGCGCCCGAACCGCCACACCAGCCCGATCAGGAGGACGGCCAGGCCCGCCCAGACCAGCGACCACCACAGGAACGCCTGCTGGTCAGCGGCAGCAGTGCACACCTCCCGGTACCTCGTGGTCAGGGTCATGGCCACGGCCCGGGCACTGTCGGCCCGGCGCGCCTCGTCCTGCGGCAGGAACGGCGCCGCGCAGAACTCCCCGACCGGGGCGAGCAGGCCCGGCGAACCCGGCCAGGACGAGCGCAGCCCCAGCCCACACCGGCCACAGGCCGGGACGACGTACTTCCTTCATGCTTCCCCCTAAAGAATCGGGCCCCTCCCCGGGGGCCAATCCAGTCTGAATCGTAGCCGTCACGTTGCCCCTCCCGTCCCATCGGCACGGGCGTTCACGCAGCCTCCGCCGTGCCGGCGATTTCGGCAAGCACCGCGGGCAGGTCGTGCGCGAGCCGGATCGCCTCGGTCTTGGGGATGGAGTGCCGCTGGGCGATCTCCCGCCAGGGGAGCCTGCGGGCCCTCGAGGCGCTTGAACGCGACGGCTGCGGGCTCGCCGGCGAAGTAGGTGGTCATGGGCCCCTGTGTGCGGCCCCGGGCCGCGGGCCTAGACGGTCGCGGTGAGCTGCTGCGCGGTGAGGGAGCGCAGGTCCGCGGCGAGGGCCGCCATCGCAGCGGTCGGCTCCACCGGGGCAGTGCCGTCGCCAAACCAGTGCGCCCATACCCGGGCCACGGTCTCAGCGGTCACCGGTTCGCCGGCGGCCAGCAGGGCCGCGAAGCCGCGCGCCTCGGGAGCGTACTCGTCCTCCGGGGCACCGTGGGGCATCAGGTGCTCGAGGTCGTGCTCGGCCAGGCACCGGACGGCAGCGTCGACGAGGGCCGGGGAAGGGTGGGAGTACATGGGCCCGATGCTACGCAGGCGGTCCGACAGAGCGGCCGGCCTGCACACTCGACTCGGCCGGGACCGCCTCTGCCGGCTTCTCAAAGAAAACACCGGCATCTGAACCTCGTGCCAGCGACATGAACGGTAGCGATCCAGCTGCCCTGATAGGTGGGCTAGTGACCGCAGAAGATGCCGTCCAGTCCCACGCCGTCGTCGTTCAGACTGGTGTCGAACGGGATCCCGACTTCAAGTGGCACGCCTTGCTCGAGCCCGTGGAAGTTGCCGGAGCTGTTCGAGACGGCGGCCTCGCCCTGAAGGAATGAGACACTGACCAGGCCGGCGTCGCACCTGATTGCCGAGACGCTCTCGATCTGCACCGTAAGGCAGCCACCGGTCCATCCCGGCTTGCAGGCTGCCGTCCCCGTCGGCTCCCACCTGAAGTACAGGTCCTCGCTGTACTTCAGCCAGCCCGCTGACTCGACCGCGTGGCGCAGCTGCGCCTCCCGTGGGTCCGTGGGCAACAGGTAGGGGTTCGCATCTGACGTGGGCTGCTGCGCAGCCGCCGCGGCCGCGGGGGAGGGCCGCGGGATCGAGGCCACGGCGACCGCCGCGACGACAGCGAGCAGTGCGATCGACACCAGGCCAGCCAGCGTCCACCGTTGTCTCTTCTGTTGGTGTGCCGCCCCCGGGGTGGGGTAGTCACGTGCGGCGCTGATCGGTGCGAGTTGGCCGTAGGCCGGGGTGAGCGTCCCCTCAGCCGGCTCGGGTCGGTGCCTGCCGGATCGTCTCGTGATCGCCGCGAGCACCTCGGCTGGGCGTCCACGGTCCGGTCCCTCGAGGAGGAGCTCGAACTGGTCGATGTAGGGGGTGTATCTGGCGTCGATGTCCACGATGATGGTGGGCCGGGAGCGCAGGGGTGCCCGCACGCTGCCCAGGCTGATGGATCCCACACGGTCCCAGGGGACGAGCCCGAACCAGGTCTTCTTCCGGATCCCGAAGACCTCGATGCCCTCGTCATCGGCCACGAGCAGCACATAGTCCCCGTCCCGGGTCCTGGCCATCGACTGTCCGGGCTTGAGGAACAGGCCCGTGTAGAGCTGCGAGGCGAGGCATCGCACCACCACGGCCCCCGGGCGGGCAGCGCGGATCTCCTCGACGGCCCGGGCGGCATCCGCAGCGCCTGCGGCCAGGGCGATGGGGGCTATGACGGCGGCGAGGCCCAGGCCGATGAGCATGTCTACCCAGGCGGTCCCCCCTCCGGGCTTTGTCGCCTCGAAGACGATCCGCGGCAGGACGAGGCCGGCCATAGCCACCAGCGTCCCGATCCGGACCCACCAGGGCGTGCGCTTCCTCGGCGATGGACCCATCCCATACCCCCCATTGAGACAGCCGGGCTGGCCGCCTGGTTTGACCTCCCACAGTCTGCCCGCCGCGGGCGAGGCCGTCCAGCAACATGCACGGCAGCGTCTCATGGATGGACAGTGGTCGGCGGTTAGCCGCCGGCTCTGGGGCAATCGCCGATGGAGCCCACCACGTATCTTTGGTTCTGGATCAAGGGGCATGGGATGGGCGACACGCTTGCGGTGATGGACCTCGTGTATACGGGGACGGTCGCCCTGGGCGCTGCCCTGATGCTGTTCCTCGCACTGGCGTTCATCGGCGCGTTGGTGATTGTCGTTTGCCTCTGGGGACTGACGGGCGCGCTTTCCAGACTCGCGTCGTACGGCTTCGTCCGCCGGGTTGGCGGAGGGAGAGCGCCCACGCACTGGCTTGCCGTCGGTGTTCGTCGCCTCCTTGGCCACCCGGGCGCTGTCGTCGGCGCGCGGTTGGAAGGAGAGCTCAAGAGCGAGCGGCAGGACCGATCGGCACTCCGGTAACGCGGTACACCTTCGGATGTCGCCCCTTCAGCCGCAGCCCTCAGGGCTGGGGCCGGGCCGGACCTCCAGGACCGGACTCGTGCCTGGACTCGGCCCGAGTCAGCGAGGGAGGGGCAGGGATGCCGTGCCCGGCCAGATACCCGGCCATCTCGGCAGGGACCCACTCGCGGGCGTGGTCGACGGCGTCCATGTACCGGCCGAACAGGGGGTTCTCCATCACCCGCTGGACGTCTGCCGGGCCGGGCTCACCCAGGATGGGCTCGATGAACTGCGGCGACTGGCCGGGGGCCGACTTGACGACCATCTCGGGCGCCTCCGCGGAGCCGGCGACGTGGTCGTGCACCAGCCACGTCCCGTCGTGGTAGACGCACAGGTTCCGGCCACCCCGCTCGTGACCGGCCGTCCGCAGAGTGTCAGGGACGGGCGTGTGCTCGTCACCCCGTTCGGTCAGCGGCCACATCGCCGCGTCCTTGACCCGCTCGACGAAGGCGGCCACGAGCGGGTCCAGCTCGGCCACGATCGCGGCGGCCTTTCGATACTGGGCTTCGAGTTCGGCGCGTGGGGCGGCGTGCGGAGTCGTCATGAGGCGGAGCATCCCATGCGATCCTGAGAGGTCAGCCCTCGCAGTCGCGGCAGTACTCGACCCCGCCCAGGACCACCTTCTGGGTGCGGTGGCGGACCAGGAAGCAGGACTGGCACACGAACTCGTCGGCGCCCTGCGGGATGACCAGGACGGTGAGCTCGTCGTTGACGATCTCGCCACCGGCCAGGCCTTCCTCGGCGGAGTCGTCCCCGTCGAGTTCGAGCACCACGGACCGCGGATCGGGCTTGTTGGCCGATTTCACGGCCTCCAGCGACTCATGCTGGGATTCCTTCACATCAGTGCGAAGTTCGTCGTAATCGGCTGCCACTTGGCGCGCTGTTCCTTCCAGAGAGCTGATGAGCGACGCAACATTACACCCGCGCGGTGCCAGTCGGGGGAGAAGGTGTCCAGTCTCACGCGGTCCGGCCGCCGCTGGGCACACCTCAGGGCCCCTATGGCTAGTGACAAGCCGTGGCAGCCTAACCTGGCTAGTGCGCGGCATGCCGGGTATTGGGCGCTACTGGGCGCCGATGAAGCGTTCGAGGTTGGCCACGCTCAGGCCCGCGGCGAGCACGGCGGTGCGGAAGGCAGCGAGGTCGGCGGCGAACTCGGGCCGGAAGTGCATGAGCACGATGTCCCCGGGCCTGAGCGACCTGCCCTGCTGGTAGTCCATGTGGCCGGCGTCGGCCTTGGCCTCCCAGTCGATGAGGGCCCGGATCCCCGCGGCCGCGCAGGCCCTGCGCATGGTGGTCGAGTGCGCCCCGCCCGGGGGACGGAAGAGTGTGGGGCGGCGGCCGAAGGTGGCCTGGGCGTAGTCCTGCATGCCCTGGATCTCGGCCAGCTGGTAGGAGTAGGGCTTGGTCGACATGCGCGTGTCATGGCTGACCGTGTGGTTCTCGACGAAGTCGCCCTCGCGGACGAGCTGGCGGAAGTAGGCGGGGTCCTCCTGCACGAAGGACTTGGTGAGGAACATCGTCGCCGGGTAGCCGTAGCGGTGCAGCAGCTGAATAGCCTCGGGGCGCTTCGTGATCCCGTCGTCGATGGTGAGGAAGACCACCGGTTCCTTGGTGGTGACCCTGGTGATGACCGGGACAAGGCCGCCCTGGACAGGGGGCAGGCTGAAGTCCCGGACGACAGGTGCGGTGGCCGGCGCCGACGGTGCCCTGACGTCGATGGCTGTCGATGCCTCGCGGCCTCCTCGCGCTGGTGTGCACGCGGCGAGGGAGCCGATGGCTGCGGCCGACGTGAAGAACGCCATGGCGGCCCGGCGGGAGACGAGTCCGTCGTCATTGTGTGGCATTGCTTTCCTCCTCTGGGAGAGGACGACGCGGACGTCTCGACCTGCAAGGTTGCCGAGGCCATGGCGGCCGGGCCCGCTTCTGGAGGCAGGGACGATGATCTATTTGTACACGCGGAACGCGTCCCGGATAGGGATGCTCGGCCCTGTGGTCCGGAGGATCGGCGTACAGCCGTAGGGGCGGCATGAGCAGAACATCAAGGCGTCGAGCAGGGAAAGGGGCGCACCCTGCCGCCGAGGGCCAGGGCCAGGGCCACGGACTAACCCCCGCCCCCGATACTCATGGTGCTGGTCCTCGATGTCACCCGCCCGGGTCTGGTAACCGACCTGGCTGGTGGATGGCTTCCGGTGCTCCCGGGCTCAGTGGTCTCGTTCCCGGCCAGGACCCGGGTCCGCGCCCGGATGGCGGCCGCCGACGGGCCGTCATCCGGGACTGCGGGAGGGTGCTGGTCGTTCAGTAGATCGTCAGCCCGGTAAAGCTGTGGCCGACCTTCACACGGTGGCCAATTGTGCCAACGTCAATGCTCGGGTAGAACCATAGGTTGCCGTGGCTGTCCGTGGCGACGAGGTCCAGTAAACCGTCCACGTTCTCGAAGTCACCGTCGGAGACGATCCGCGTGTACTTGTTGAACCAGTTGCCGAGGTTGTACGACGCCCGCCGGATGGTCTTGCCGCGGTAGTCGTAGTAGGGCCACAGGGTGCCATCGGTGTACCTGACGTAGAAGTCGGGGTAGTCTCCCCCGATCTTCATGGACACCAGCATCCTCCCGGCCCATCCGTGGGCGACCCGCTGGCGGGGCAAGAATCCATCCGCGGGGTTCTTCGCCAGACGGCGGATCGGGTAACGCCAGAGTGTGCCGGAGCGGTCGATGGCCATGAGGCCCCACACCGTAGAGATGATGCTGGTCATGTCGTTCCAGCCGCCGCTGATCCGTGACGGCTTGAGCCAGCCGCCGTGGCCGTTCCCTGGGATGGCCCACAGGTTGCCCGCTTTGTCCCGGGCGAACACCCCGTTGTTGATGTTGTCCGATCCTGTATACCCGGGGCCCACGGGGATCAGCATGGTGTAGTTCCATCCGGTCGCGGATTTGATCCGGGGCTTGAGTCCGCGGTCGCCGTCGCCGGGGTAGATCCAGAGGGTTCCGTGGGCATCCAGTGCCAGGAGGTCGGGATTCCCGTCTCCGGTGTAATCACGGATGTTCGGGTAGCACGGTGAGGGACACGTTAGTGTCGCGGGCACCGGCGCGGCCTGGGCCGGTGCGGCGATCCCGGTTGCCGCGAGCAACAGCCCAACGGCGGTGGCCAAAATGCGCGGTGCTGTTCTCATGTGGGGACCATATTCCGCAAGGGGCCTCATGGCACGAGTACCTGATACTTGAAGTCCATGGATCGGGTTACTTGCCGGACAGCCACGGACAGCATGGCGATCCAAGGTGGCTTCGATGCTGGGTGAGAACGTCCCTCGGATCGGAACGTCCACCGTAACGCCTCGGCGCGGACAGGCAGCAGGAGGCCGACCGCACCGGGGCGCTCTGCGAGCTCCGCCGGTTGGCCCTCTCGGAGCGGCTGGGCGCTGGGTTGCGCAGGGACAGCTGACCAGCCACTGGTCCAGTAGCGACACATGGCATGCTGAGGGGGCGTCTCGCTGTCCCTTGAACCGGCGGGCGCCAGACGTTCCAGCGGGGGAGGGGTGGCATGGTGGACGGGCACGACGACAGCAGCATCCAGGGCGAGCTCGAGCACGCAGCCTGGGTCGCCGCCGAGCGCTCCGCCCGCGACTGGGCCGCCGGCCGGTACACACCCCGCTGGGTCAGCGCCCTCGCCGCCACGAGCCTGCCCCGACCGCAGCCGGGGTAGGCGTAGCTCAGACCGCGACCCGGGCGGTGGACGCCGGGGAGGCGGGCATGAAGCTGCTCGTCACCCCGTACGTGCCCCGCTCCGCCCTCGCGGCCTGACCGGTTCGTCGCTAGTCTCGGTCCCACAGGATCGGAGGCGGGCGGATGTTCGATCGACTGCGAAGGCGGCTGCAGGGGCGGCAGGAGCAGGCGGCCCGGAGTGACATCTTCGATCCGGTGCACAAGGAGATGGCGCTGAGGCTGACCTCCACTGCCGAGAACTCCACCCAGGACTGGACCTCCTCCTATGGGTACATCGAGGACATCGGCGACGGGCGCGGATACACTGGCGGCCTTGTCGGCTGGTGCAGCGGCACCGGCGACATGCTCGAGCTCCTGCAGGCCTACGCCAAGGCAGCCCCGGGCAATCCCCTCGAGCCGTACCTGCGGCCGCTCGAACAGGTCATGGCAGCCAAAGAGAAGGAGAGGGTCGCGCTGAGTCACCGCCTGTTGGATCCGTCGTTCGTCCCTGACTGGAAGCGGGCGGCCGCCGATCCTGCCTTCCAGAGAACCCAGCAGGAGGAACGGGACCGCGTCTACTGGGATCCCGCGCTGGCTGTAGCCGCCCGCGACGGCGTAGGACCCCTGGGCCTCGCCATCTACTACGACGTCTCGGTCAACCACGGCCCGGGCGACGACGATGAGTCCTTCGGCGGCATCCTCGCAGCGGCGAAGAGGGCACGGCGGCCCCCGAGCCAAGGCGGTGATGAGGCCGACTATCTCACCGCCGTCGTCAAGGCGCGCGTGGCGATCCTCAAGTCGTGGGGCGACTATCAGCGTCAGGGCCGGCAGGACATCCACTACAGCCTGCTGAAGGCGGGAAACCTCGGCCTCACACCACCCTTCAGTTGGTCCGTCTATGGCGACGAGTTCTCTCTGGATGGCTACCCGGAGCCAAGGTAGCCCCGTGGTCAGGTCTTCTTGCAGTAGCGGTCGAACGTGTCTGACCCGCCCTTGAGCCCTTCGAGGGCGGCGTCTGCCTCTTCCAGTGTGGCTTTGCCGCGTCGGTAGTTGGCCTCCACCTTCAGGCCCTGAGACATTCTGGCCAGCATGTCGTCCAGCTCCCAGGGTCCCTCGGCGCGCTGGTCGTCGAGGATCTGTCTGGCCTTGTCGATGTAGTCCGGCCCCTTCGACGAGAAGTTGTCCGAGGCGATGATGACGACCTGCGCCACCTGGCATGTGCTCTTGATGGCTTCCGGGTCGCTGGGCGGACGCTCGGCAGTCCCGCAACTGGTGAGGGCGAGGGAGGCGGCTGCGAGCAGGATGAGGGCAGGCGTGATCTTCAAGTGGTCCCCTGGGTGTGTTCGTGCTGGGTCCGGGTGCGCGGGCCGTTGGGCAGTAGCGGTGGCGGCGGTGCGGGCCGTCAGCGCTCGGTGAGGATGGTGAGCAGCGGCCAGCCGTCCGGGACCTGTGCCTCAAGCGCGGTCTTGGCCCCGTCATAGGAGTCTGCCTGCGCCTCGATGCGTTCGGTCTGGATGGGACGGATCGTCCCGAAAGGGTGCACCACATCCCGGATCCTATCGGCGCCCCGTGCGCGCCGGGACCGCGGCGCGGCTTTGGTGCCGAAGGTCACGCGGCCACTGACGCGACCGTGGCATCAGCCCTCACCGGGTGGCCCGTCGACGGGCTGCCGCCACGGCCCGAGCTCACGGAAGCGCCCGACCAGTTCGAGCGCCAGTAGAGCCGCGGCAATCAACCATGCAGCCGTGACGAGGAGAATCGGCCAGAGCCCCCATTGCGAAGGCCCATATTCGTCCCCTCCGACCCCAGTGGCAGCCTTCATGGTGATGCCTGTGTCTGCGCTGCCTCCCCTGCTTGGGGAAGGTGATGGCGTCGCCGCTACCCAGCGCTGTCCTTGGAAGGTGAGGCTGCCGTCCGAGTTCAGATTGGCTGAAGGCTGCTGGGGCTGGGCCGCCGGGGCGGCCTGGGGCGGCGGCGTGTTGGCCTGCTCCGCTGACAGGGCCAAGGAGCTCTGCATCAGGCCGATCTGCTCCTGAACCTGCCACAGGTAGATCCCCTGCCCGAGCGCGGGGATCACCACGGTCAGGATCGCAAGCACGAGGGTCAGCCGGCTGTGCTGCACCAATTGCTTCAGGCGCCGATCGCCCCGTGGCGACTTGGAGGCCGCGTTCAAAGGGGTCTCCCGCTGGTGCTGTCCCGTCACACCGGGAACCTAGCACTGGACGATCGCCCTGGCGGGGCAGTGGCGTCACGACACGAGCTTCATGACGGATCCGCTCTTCGGGCACATCGCCGCGCACAGGGCAGGTATGAGTACCCACACCCAGAATCGCGTCCACCGGGGCATCCCATTGAGGATGCACTGCCCGGCCTCCTGGCCGAGGGGCCACCCGTCCGGGCGACGAACCAGGCTGGGAGAGCACGAAGGGCACCCGCCTGGTGGACGGGTTCGGAGAGGCCGCACCCGAGTTCGAGCTCTGCTGGGACGACGCAGTCGACGGCTGAGGTCAGGGCCTGGGGGCCGGCTTGGACGCCTTCAGCTTCACCCCGGCGACGATGAACAGCACGAGCACCGCCATGTCCACGGGGAGCCAGAATCCGCGCGTGGAGTAGAACGGGATGAGCGGGTTGAAGAGCACGGCGACGGCGGCGAAGACGACCCCCCAGAGGGTGCCTTTCTGGCCGCTGGCGATCACGGCCATCCAGATCGCCATGGCTGTCACCGCCCAGCGCAGGGCCGTGTAGAAGTCGTACTGGGCCCCGATCACGCCGAGGAATAGCATGGCGGCCCCGATGGAGGCAGGCCACGCGGCTGGGTGCACGGTGACGAGGTCGACCCCTTCGAGCTGGGCCTCGGTGAAGCCGGGTGCTGCCGGGTGCCGTTCTTGTTGGAAGCCGTAGTCGAAGCTCATGTGATCCCCCTAGATCAGCCCCGTGGCGGGGGCGGTGCGATACAGGGATCGTACAGCGGGCGAGTCAGCGCCCCGTGCCCCGTTACCTTTCTCGTGGCTCCCTGATCCGTGAGGATGAGGGTGTTGGCCGGTCGGGTTCCG
>NZ_BAAGSN010000005.1:0-140362 GCF_054782415.1 Sinomonas soli
GCGTACGCCACCGCGGCCTCCAGGTCCGCCCGGTCGGCCAGGCGCAGCTCACCCGTCTGCTCCCCCGTGGCCGGATTGAACACCGGCTGCGTCCGCTCGCCGACGCCCTCGGACTCCTCACCATTGAGGAAATGCGGAATGGTCCTGACAGTCATCTCATGTGCTCCTGTTGGGGTACTTCTCAACGTTGTGGGGTCTCTGGCCGGCCGTTGAGGGGTCTCTGGCGAACCGTTGTGGGGTCTCTGGCCGACTGTTGAGGGGTCAGCCGAGGAGGGGCCGCTGGCGCGACTTGTGGTCGGTGTAGGTCTGGAAGGCCTGCTGGGTGGATTCCAGCTCGGAGGCGCCGGAGACGGGCACGTCCCACCACGACTCCGAGCTGGGGGCGTCGATGAGCGGGTCCGACTCGATGTGGATCACGATCGGGCCGATGCCCTCCGGGGCGGCCTTGGCCTTGCCGATCGCGGCCTCGAGGTCGGCGATGGCGTTGGGGCCGGGCTCGATGCGGTACACGGTGACGCCGAGGCTCTCGGCGTTCGTGGCGAGGTCGATCGGGAGCTTCTCGCCGTCGTCGAACGTGTGGTGCTCCCGGTCCAGGGTGCGGTACTTGGTGCCGAAGCGCTGCGATCCGAGCTGCTCGGACAGCGCCCCGATCGAGGCGTAGCCGTGGTTCTGGATGAGCACGGTGATGAGCTTGATGCCCTCGGCGACGGCGCTGACGAGCTCGGTGTGCATCATCAGGTAGGAGCCGTCCCCGACCATGACGACGACGTCCCTGCTCTCCTCGCCCCGGGCGGTCCCGTCGAGGGCGGCGCGCTTGACGCCGAGCCCGCCGGGGATCTCGTAGCCCATGCAGGAGTACGCGTACTCGACGTGGTAGCCGAAGGGGTCTCGGACGCGCCACATCTTGTGCAGGTCGCCGGGCAGGGACCCGGCGGCGCAGATCACGACGTCGCGCGGATCCATCGCACGGTTGACCGCGCCGATGATCGCGTTCTGGCTCACGAGGGGCTCGTGGTCCTGGGCGAACGCGGCGTCGACCGTGCCATCCCAGCGGGCCTTCTCGTCGGCGACCACGCGCTCGAGCTCGCCGCTGACGCGGTAGCCGCCCACCGCCGCAGTGAGCGCCGCGAGCGCCTTGCGGGCGTCGGCGACGATCGGCAGCGAGGTTCCGTGCTTGTAGGCGTCGATGGCGGCGACGTTGATGTTCACGAACTGCACGCCGGGGTCCTGGAACGCGGTGCGGGAGGCGGTGGTGAAGTCCTCGTAGCGGGTGCCGATGCCGATCACTAGGTCGGCGTGGCGCACGAGGGCGTTCGCCGCCGTCGTGCCCGTCGAGCCGACGGCCCCGAGGGCCTGCGGGTGGTCCCAGGCGAGGGAGCCGACGCCGGCCTGGGTCCACCCGACCGGGATGCCGGTGGCCTCGGCGAAGGCGCGCAGCTGCTCGGTGGCGAAGGCGTAGAGCACGCCGCCGCCGGCGATGATGACCGGGCGCTGGGCGGCGCGGATGCGGCGGGCGGCCTCGGCGATGTCCTCGGCCTCGGGTTCCGGGCGGCGGATGCGCCACTCGCGCTCGGCGAGGAACTCCTCGGGGACGTCGAAGACCTCGGCCTGGACGTCCTGCGGCAGGGCGATGGTCACGGCGCCGGTCTCGGCCGGGTCGGTCAGGACCCGCAGGCCGTGCAGGAGCGCGGAGAAGAGCTGCTCGGGCCGGTTGACCCGGTCGAAGTACTTCGAGAGTGGCCGGAACGCGTCGTTGACCGTGATGTCGTAGCCGTGCGGCTGCTCGAGCTGCTGCAGGACGGGGTCCGCGGCCCGGGTCGCGAATGTGTCCGAGGGCAGGAGCAGGGCCGGCAGGCGGTTGGCCGTGGCCAGGGCCGCGCCCGTGAGCAGGTTGGACGAGCCCGGGCCGATCGAGGTCGAGACCGCGAAGGTCTGGCGGCGGCGGGTGTGGCGGGCGTAGCCGACCGCCTGGTGGGCCTGGGCCTGCTCGTTGCGGCCCTGGTAGTACGGCATGAGCGCCGGGTCGGCGACCTGCCACTGCTTGAGCGCCTGGCCGATGCCGGCCACATTGCCGTGGCCGAAGATCCCGAACATGCCGGGGATGAGCCGCTCGCGATAGGCGCCGCCTCCCGGGCCGCCCACCGAGTCGACCGTGTACTGGCGGCCCAGGAACTCGACGACCGCCTGGGCGACGGTCATCCTGCGGGTAGTGCTCACTGGGAAGCCTCCTTCGGCTTGATCTCTTCGGTGTGCAGCAGCGAGGCCGCGGCGGCGACGGCGCCGGCCACGTCGCCGTCGGCCGGGTAGAGCAGGGTGCGGCCCACGGTCAGGCCCTGCACCCCCGGCAGCGCAAGCGCGCGGCCCCACGAGGCGAACACCTCGTGCTGGTGCCCGGCCGGGTCCCCGCCCAGGAGCACCGTGGGCAGGGTCGTCGCCGCCATGACCCGCTCCATCTCGGCCACGACGGGCAGCTTCATCCACGTGTACGCACTCGTGGAGCCGAGGCCCTCGGCGATGGCGACCGACTTGACGACCGCCTCCGCGGAGAGGTCGTTCTTGACCTTGCCGTCCACCCAGGCCGAGAGGAAGGGCTCGACCATTGCGATGAGTCCGCGGGCAGCGAGCGCGTCGATCGCCTTCGCGGTGTTCTCGAGGATCGAGGCGGTGGCCGGGTCGCCGAGCGCGATGCGGGTGAGCATCTTGCCTCCGTCAGCACCGAGCGCGGCGAGGGCCTCGGCCGTGTGGCCTGTGAAGCGGTCGTCGAGCTCGTTGACGAACCCGGCGAGGCCGCCGCGGTTCATCGACCCGAAGACGAGCTTGCCCTCGAGCGCCCCCAGGAGGAGGAGGTCGTCCATGATGTCCGGGCTTGCGAGCACGCCGTCCACGGCCGGGTTGGCCAGGGCGACCTGGAGCCGGTCGAGCAGCTCCCGCCGGTCGGCCATGGCCTCGGGCCGGCCCTGCGCGGCCAGAGCCCCCCGGGCAGGGTGGTCGGCGGCGACGATGAAGTTCTGCTTCCCGAGCACGGGGCCGGGGTGGCGGCGGCGCGCCTTCGCGGCGCGGGCGATCGCCTGCGGGTCCTCGAGCCGGAGCTTGGTGAGGTGCTCGTAGCGGCGGGGGTCGTCGTCGTGCGCGTCCCGCAGCGGTGCCGCGCCGGCGTTCGTCTCGGTCGCGGCGCTCACTGGGCCACCGCCTCGGGGACGAGCCGGCCTCGTTCGGCCAGCAGCGAGGTGACCTCGGCCGGCGTCGGCATCGCGTCGGCGCACGAGAGCCGGGAGGCGACGATCGCGCCGGCGGCGTTGGCGTAGTCGAGGACCTGGGCCAGCGGCCACCCGGCCAGCAGGCCGTGGCAGAACGCCCCGCCGAACGAGTCGCCGGCGCCGAGGCCGTTGAGCGTCTCGACGGGGACGGGGGCGGAGACCACGCGCTCAGAACGGGTCTTGGCCATGACCCCCTCGGGGCCGAGCTTGACGACGGCGATCTCCACGCCCGCGGCCAGGAGGCGGTCGGCCTGCTCGTCCGGGGTGCCGTGGCCGACGGCGACCGCGCACTCCTCCTCGTTGCCGATCGCGACCGTGACGTGCGGCAGGACGCGGACGACCTGTTCGCGGGCGGCGTCCTCGGAATCCCAGAACATGGGGCGGTAGTCGAGGTCGAGGACCGTGAACTGGCCCTCGGCGAGCCCGGCCCGGGGGCGGCCCTCGTGGGCGGCGACGTGCGCGGAGCGGCTGGGCTCCTGGCACAGGCCTGTCACGGTGGACCAGAAGATCCGCGCGTCCCGGACCGCCTCGAGGTCGAGCTCGTCGGCCCGGATCTGCAGGTCCGGCGCCGTGGGGAAGCGGCCGTAGAAGTAGAGAGGGAACTCGTGCGTGGCCGGCATGATCGCGCAGAACGTCGCGGGGGTCTGCAGCCCCGCTACCGGGGTGACGAACCGGTCGTCCACGCCGAACTTGGCCAGCTCGCGGTGCAGGTAGGTGCCGAACGGGTCGTCGCCGGTGCGGGTCACGACGGCGGCGGCGCGGCCGTGGCGGGCGGCGGCGACGGCGACGTTCGACGGCGAGCCGCCCAGGTACTTGCCGAAGCTCGTCACGTCCGCCAGGCCGACGCCGATGTCATTGGGATAGATGTCGACGCTGATGCGCCCCATCGTGAGAACGTCGTAGGTCACTTCGCGGTGCCTTTCCTCATGCGCCCGGATGCCGGGCCGGCTTCGCTGCCTGTGGCGTCGGCCACAGGTCCAACTCTGCTACAGATTCAATGTCCTGTCAAAGGTTTGTACTGACAACTTGCCATGCCACCCTGCGGGCGGTCATCGGGCGGGGACCGCCAGCTCGCCGGTGACATACTGGGCGCGGCCGAATCCGAAGGACCAGTCCCCCGCGGTGTTCTCGACGTAGCCGATGAAGACGTCCTCGCCCGCCACGCCCGCGTCGCCGAGGCTGCGGGCCACCGCGGCGAAGAGCGACTCCTTGGCCGCCTGGCTGCGGCCGCCCTGCGTGAAGATCTGGATCATGACCACGCCGCTCGAGCGCTCGAAGCCCAGGCCGGCATCCTGCGCAACGATCTGCCCCGGCGCATGCTCGGTGACGATGTGGAAGTAGTCGCGTTCGGGGATGCGGTACTCGGCGAGGATGGCCTCGTGGATGGCCCGGCTGATGCGGGCGAGCTGCTCGCGGGTGCGGCCGGCAGTGACGTCGATGCGGACGAGGGGCATAGAGGCGAATCCTTCACTGCGGGTAATTTGTCCTGACAAATCAACCGTACGCCTCCGGCGCCGTTGCGGCAATATTTTGTCCTTACAAACTCTCCGGCGGAGGGACTTTGTCAGGTCAAGGGCGTCACATGCGGCGCCCCCCGGGCCCGCCCGTGAGAAGGTGAGAGGGCTCCCTCCCCTGCCGAAAGGATCCCCGTGACCCGCCGGATCAGCCGCACCGCGGCGCTGGCACTGATCGCCGTCGGCCTCATGTCCCTCAACTCGCGGGCCCCCGTCGTCGCCCTCGGCCCGGTGCTGGGCGACATCCAGCGCGACACGGGTCTGAGCGCCGCCGTCGTCGGCCTCCTCGCCTCGATCCCGGTGCTGTGCTTCGGGCTCGTGACCCCGGCCGCGGCCTGGCTCATGGGCAGGATCGGCATCAACCGCGCGGTCCTGTACTTCTTCGGCGGTCTGGCGGCCGGGGTCGCCATCCGCTCCTTCGGCGGCGCGCCGGGGGCGCTGATCGGCACCGTGGTGATCGGCGTGGCGATGACGATCGTCAATGTGGCCACGCCGCTGCTCGTGGGGCGCGACTTCCCCCTCCGCGCCGCGCTCATGACGGGCGTCACGACCGCTGCCGTGAACGTGGGCACCACGCTCGCCTCCGCACTGACCGCCCCGCTCGCCGCGGCGATCGGCTGGCAGGGCTCGCTCGTGTCCTGGCTCGGCCTCACGGCGATCGCCGCGGGCGCCTGGTTCTTCGTCTTCCCGCCGGGCAAGGACGGCCCCCGCTGGTCCGACGCCGACTTCCCGGGCCGGCTCGCCCAGGAGGCGGTACGTCGCCGGGCGGAGCTCAAGGCCGCGCAGGCGCAGCCCGGAAGCGAGACGGGCCCCCTGCCGATCGTCCCGCAGCCCGGGGTCAGCCGGGCCAACCGGCGCATGATGTGGCTGTTCACGCTCACGTTCGCCCTGCACAACGTGGGCTACTACGCCATGACCCTGTGGCTGCCCAGCTACCTCGTCCAGACCCAGGGGATGACGCCCTCCGAGGCGGGCCTCGGCGCGAGCCTCCTGCAGGTGTTCGCGATCGCGGGGCCCCTCCTCGTCCCGGCCCTGGCCCACCTGTTCGGGTGGGGGCCGATGCGCCTGTTCGCCCTCGTGGCCGCGTGCTGGGTCGTGCTCCCCGCGGGGCTCCTCGTGGCGCCGGGCCTGTGGATCCTGTGGGCGGTGCTGGGCGGGATCGCGCAGGGCGGCACGTTCACGGTCGTGTTCACGGTGGTGATCAACCGGGCCCGCTCGCTCGATGAGAACCGGCGGATGACGGCGCTCATCCAGTCGGTCGGCTACGCAGTCGCCTCGACCGGCCCCATCATCATGGGCGGGCTCCACGAGGCGGCCGGCAACTGGCAGGCCCCCCTCGCCCTGGTCCTCGGCGCGCTCGTAGTGATGGCAGCCTCGGGCTTCCTCGCGATCCGCTCCCACGGGCCGGCGCCGCAGCGGGCCTGACCCGCGCACGACGCCGCCCCTCCCCTCCCGCCGCCGGCGCGCCTAGCATCGTGGCAGGGGAGGAACCCTGTGCGGAAGGAGACGGTCATGCTGCCGCCATCAGTCCAGGCGTTCATCGACGCCGAGATCGCGGCGAGCACCGCCGACTTCTCGGACCTCCGCGCCGTGTACCTCAACGGCACGCTCAAGCGCAGCCCTGAGCAGAGCCACACCGACGGCCTGATCGCCGTGAGCAGGCATGTCCTCGAGGGCGTGGGCGCCCGCGTGGACGAGATCCGGGCCGTGGACCACGACATCCCGCCCGGCGTCTACCCGGACATGCGGGGGCACGGGTGGGAGACCGACGCGTTCCCGGACCTGTACCGCTCGCTCATCGAGCCCGCGGACATCGTGGTCCTCGCGACGCCCACGTGGCTGGGGGACCAGTCCTCGGTGACGCGGAAGGTGGTCGAGCGGCTCTACGGGTACTCGGGCGAGGCCAACGAGCGCGGCCAGTGGGCGTACTACGGGAAGGTCGGCGGCGTGATCGTCACCGGCAACGAGGACGGCGGCAAGCACTGCGCCGCGCAGCTGCTGTACGCCCTCAGCCACATCGGCTTCACCATCCCGCCCCAGGCGGACGCGTACTGGAACGGCGAGGCAGGCCCCGGACCGTCCTACCTCGACGACAATCGGGGCGCGCGCAACCACTGGACCACGCGCAATGCGGTCTTCGCCGCGTGGAACATGCTCCACACGGCGCGGCGGATCAGGGATGCCGGCGGGATCCCCGCGCACGGCAACGTGGTCGCGAACTGGGACCTCTCCAACCCCGACCACCCCAACCCCGAGTACCGCGGATAGCCCGGGAGCCCAGGCAGGCGCACACTGAGGGGGTGAGCGCTGCAGGCGGCCGGGACGTGCGCACGGTGGCGGTGTTCGTCGCGGCGGTGGTCGTCACGGGCGGCAACGCCGTCGCGATCCGCTACAGCAACCGCGAGCTCGACCCGCTGTTCGGCGCCGCGGCTCGCTTCGCGGTCGCGGCCCTCGTCTTCGCAGCTGTCGCGGCCGCCGGCCACCGGGCCTGGCCGCGGGGAAGGGCCCTGGCCGGGGCGCTGCTGTACGGGCTGCTCAACTTCGGCCTGGCCTACGGCTTCATCTACGAGGCCCTCCGCGAGGTGCACGCGGGGCTCGCGCAGATCGTGCTCGCCTCCGTGCCCGTGGCCACGCTGCTGATCGCCGCCGGCGCCGGGGTCGAGGCGTTCAGCTGGCGCCGGTTCGCGGGCACGCTCGTGGCCGTCGCCGGCATCGCCGTGGTCAGCGGGGCGGGCACGACGGCGTTCTCCGCCTCCTCGCTCCTGGGCATCGCCGGCATGGCCGCAGCCGCGGTCTCCATCGGCGCTGGCGCCGTGGTCGTCAAGGTCTTCCCGCCGGTCCCGGGCGCCCCGCTCAACGCGGTCGGGATGGCCGTGGGTGCGGTGGCCCTGGCCGTGGCCTCGCCCCTGGCCGGCGAGCGCTGGAGGGTGCCGGTGCGCGGGGAGACGTTCGCGGCGTTCGGCTTCCTCGTCGTCTCGACGCTCATCCTCTTCGCGGCGTTCCTGTACGTGCTGCGGCGCTGGAGTGCCTCGGCGACCTCCTACCAGTTCCTGTTCGTGCCCATCCCGGCGGTCATCGTCTCCTCGCTGCTCGACTCCGAGCCGCTCACCCCAGCACTGTTCCTCGGGGGCCTGCTCGTGCTCGCCGGCAGCTACCTGGGCCTGCGGGCCGGACGGAGGGGCGCGCGGGGGGACGGCCGCACGGCAGAAGGCCCCCTCCCGGGGGACGCCGCCGCCAGGACGGACGTCCCCGGAAGGTGACCTTCGCGGGGCGCTGCGGCTACCGCAGCACCACGGTGCGGCTGCCGTTGAGGATCACACGACCCTCGCAGTGCCAGCGCACCGCGTTGGAGAGCGCCTTGCACTCGGCGTCCCGGCCCACCGCCACGAGGTCCTCGGGCGCGTGGGTGTGGTCCACCTCGATGACCTGCTGGGCGATGATCGGCCCCTCGTCGAGCTCGGCGTTGACGTAGTGGGCCGTGGCCCCCACGGTCTTGACCCCGCGCTCCCACGCCTGGTGGTAGGGCTTGGCGCCCTTGAACGAGGGCAGGAACGAGTGGTGGATGTTGATCACCCGGCCCGACATCTTCGTGGCGAGCTGGTCGGAGAGGACCTGCATGTAGCGCGCGAGCACCACGAGCTCCACCGCGTACGCGTCCACGAGCGCCAGGAGCTTGGCCTCGGCCTCGGGCTTGCTGTCCGGGGTCACCGGGATGTGGTGGTAGGGGATGCCGTGCCACTCCACGAGGCCGCGGTGGTCCTCGTGGTTGGAGACCACTCCCACGATCTCGATCGGCAGCTCGCCGACCCGCGCCCGGAAGAGCAGGTCGTTGAGGCAGTGGCCGAACTTGGAGACCATGAGCAGCACGCGCGTCCGCTCCCCTGCCGGGCGCAGCTTCCACTCCATGCCGAACCGCGCCGCGACGGGTGCGAACTCCGCGCGGAGGCGATCGCCGTCGTCGTCCGCCCCGGCGGCGGTGCCGCCGTCGGCGACGGGTGCCTCGAAGTGCACCCGCATGAAGAAGTGGCCCCCGCGGCGGTCCCCGAACTGCTTGATGTCCACGATGTCGCATCCGCGCTCGGCGAGGAACCCGGAGACCGCGTACACGATCCCGGGCCCCTCGGCGCAGTCGAGCGTCAGGACGTACTCGCGCGCCTGGCCCGCCATGGCCTACCGCACCTCCGGCGCAAGGTCCTCGCGGACCGCGAATTCGCGCATCGCGTCGATGAGCCAGCGGCCCACGTGGTCGGCGAAGGACGCGCGCGGCAGGACGCGGTACGTCTCCTCCCCCGTCTTCCACACGAGGACGGGCACGTGGTCCAGGACCGTCGCGATGGCCGTGCCGGCGGCGAAGTGCCGCGGGTGCAGGTCGAACGAGACGCCTTTCTCCAGGACCGCGCGGGCGTTCGGGCCGGTGAGCTCGAACGTGGTCCGGTTCGCGGAGAGGTCGACGACGGCTCCCGGGGTCCGCGCGCCGGCCTCGCCGAGGGCGGTGCCCACCCGGGCGGCCTCGGCGGCCCCGCGGTCCTCGGCGGCGGAGGTCGGCGTCTCATCGCCCACGGCGAGGAACTCGTCCGGCCCGATCCACAGGACGGTGTAGCCGGTGCCCGCGGTGGTCTCCCCGTGCGCGGCAGGCAGGGCGGCCCCGAGCGCCGACTCGAGGGCGGCGGCCCCCGCCGACCCGGGCACGGCGCGCAGGCCGAGCTGGGTCAGGAACGGGACCTCGCGGACGGCCACGGCGCGGTCTCCCGCGACGGCCGCCGCGGCGAACGCACCGGAGAGGTGGGCCGCGGGGCTGCGGCGCAGGGCCGGAGCTCCGGCGGTGGTCGGAGCGGCAGTCACTTCAGCAATCGTCTCAGCCATCACGGCGCTTCCCTTCGGGGTCAAAGAGGACGGTTTCACCGACCAGGACGTCAACGACCCGGTCCCCGGCGACGGCGGTGAGCGTCTCGCCGATGCGGTTGCGGCCGTTCTTGATGAGTGCGAGGGCGAAGGACCGCCCCAGCGCCGCCGAGTGGTAGCTCGACGTGACGTGGCCCTGCATGGGCACGGGCCCGTAGGCGGGGTTGAGGGCGATGCCATGCTCGACCACCTGGGTGCCCTCCGGGAGGCGGAAGGCCGGGTCGACGGGCAGCAGGGACACGAGGTGCTTGCGGTCCACGCGGGCGGTGTCGAGACGCGAGTAGGAGCGCTTGCCCACAAAGTCCTTGGCCTTGGAGACGATCCACTCCATGCCGGCGTCCTGCGGGGTCACGGTGCCGTCGGTGTCCTGGCCGACGATCGGGTAGCCCTTCTCGGCGCGCAGCACGTGCATGGTCTCGGTGCCGTACGGGGTGATGTTGAACTCGGCGCCGGCCTCGGCCACGTCCTCCCAGACCTGCAGCCCGTACCAGGCGGCGACGTTGATCTCGTAGGCGAGCTCGCCGGAGAACGAGATGCGGCACACGCGGGCCGGGATGCCGGAGGCGAGGACGGTGTCGCGCCAGGCCATGAACGGGAAGGCGTCGTTGTCGACGTCGAGCTCCGGGGCCACCTTGGCGATGACCGCGCGGGACTTCGGGCCGACCACGGCGACCGTGGTCCACTGCTCGGTCACGGACGAGAAGTTCACGTCCAGCTCGGGCCACTCGGTCTGGTGCCACTCCTCGAGCCAGTCCAGGACCTTTGCGGCGCCGCCGGTGGTGGTGGTCATGAAGTAGCGGTCCTGGTCGAGCCGCAGGGTGACGCCGTCGTCGAAGATCATCCCGTCCGGGCCGCACATGACGCCGTAGCGGCCCATGCCCGGGGCGAGCTTCTTGAACGCGTTGGTGTAGATCCGGTTGAGGAACTCGCCGGAGTCGGCGCCCCAGATCTCGATCTTGCCCAGGGTGGTGGCGTCCATGAAGCCCACGGACTCGCGCACCGCGGCGCACTCGCGCAGCACCGCCTCGTCCATGGTCTCCTCGCCCTGCGGGAAGTACCACGGGCGGAGCCACTGGCCCACGAACTCGAACTTCGCGCCGTGCTCCACGTGCCACGGGTGGATCGAGGTGATCCGCTCGGGGTCGAACAGCTCCCCGCGCTTGCGGCCGGCCACCGCCGCGAACGCGACGGGGGCGTACGGGGCGCGGAACGTCGTCGTGCCGATCTGCCCGATGCCGGGGGCGTCGCCGTCCCCCTTGAGCGCCGCGGCGATGACGCCGATCGCGTTCACGCCCGAGGTCTTGCCCTGGTCGTTGGCGGTGGAGATCGAGGTGTAGCGCTTGATGTGCTCGACCGAGCGCATGCCGGCGCCGGTCGCGCGGAGGACGTCGTGCACGGTCTGGTCACGCTGGAAGTCCACGAAGTGGGTGTTCCAGTCGGCCGGCCCGCCGGTCTCGCCCGGCACGAGCCAGAGCTGGCGCGTCGGGGCCGAGGCCACGGCTTGGTGGGAGGACACCGCGGTGGCGTGCTGGCCGGCCTCGGTGATGAAGCCCGCGTTGAAGGCCGCGACGGCGCCAGCGTGGGCGCCCTCGGAGACCACGTCCGACGTGGCGTAGGAGCCGCGGGCCGAGCCCACGACCTGCTGCGCCTCAACGGTGCCGGCGGGGACGAAGCCGGCGAGGTCCTCGTCCCAGCGCAGCTTGCCCTGCCGCTGGCTGAACAGGTGCACCACGGGGCTCCAGCCGCCCGAGACAGCCAGGAGGTCCGCCTCGATCCGCTCGCCCTCGCCGGTCAGCTCCCCGTCCGCAGTGAGGCCGCGGACGACGACGGCGCCCAGCCGGGTGCCGGTGCCCGCCTCGGTGCCGCTCACCGCGGAGCCGGCGAGGACGCGGATGCCGGCGGCCTCGGCCGCGCGGGCGGCCTCGGTCTTCTCGGCGCGGGCGTCGACGACGGCGCCGACGGTCACGCCCGCGGCGGCCAGGTCGAGGGCCGTGGCGTAGGCGGAGTCGTTGGTGGTGAAGACGACCGCGGAGGAGCCGGGGAGCACGCCGTAGCGGTTGAGGTAGGTTCGGGCGGCCGAGGCGAGCATGATGCCCGGGCGGTCGTTGTCCGCGAACACGATCGGGCGCTCGTGGGCGCCGGTGGCGAGGACCACCTGGGCGGCGCGGATGTGCCACAGCCGCTGGCGGGAGACGCCCTGGGCGCCCAGCTCGCGGGCCCGCTCCGTGCCGAGGTGGTCGGTGCGGGACTCGAGGGCCACGATGTAGTTCGAGTCGTAGGAGCCGAACGCGTTCGTGCGGGTCAGCACGGTCACCTCGTCCGCGGCGGCGAGCTCGGCGGCGGCCGCCGCGACCCACTCGGGAGCGGCGACGCCGTCGACCGTCTCGGCGGGGGCGGAGAGCAGCGAGCCGCCCAGCTCCGGCTGGTCGTCGACCAGGATCACGCGGGCGCCGGTCCTGGCGGCCTCGCGGGCTGCGGCGAGGCCGGAGGGGCCGCCGCCGACCACGAGGACGTCGGTGTGGACGTGCTTCTTGTCGTAGACGGCCTCGTCCTTGCGCGGGTCGAGCTGCCCGAGGCCCGAGAGGTACTGGGCGGCCAGGCCGTCGGTGAGCTCCACGATCGGGGCCGGGAGCATCGACTCGTCGACGCCGCCGGCGCCGCGCTGGAGGACCTTGAGCAGGGCGTTGGGCTCCTCGACGCCGGCGGCGAGGATGCCGCGGGGGCGGCCCAGGTACAGGGACGGGGCGGTCTCGATGACGCCGTTGGCGAGCAGGGCCGAGGCAATGGTGTCGCCGGCGAAGCCCGTGTACTCGGTCCCGTCCACGGTGAACGTCAGGGCCTTCTCGCGGTCGATCCGCGCGCCCTGCGCCTTCTCGGCCGGGAGACGGTGGCTCTGGGATGCGGGGCTCACTTCTGGCCTCCATTCGTGGCTGCTGCGGTGGCCGCCGCTGGTGCGGCGCCGGTGTAGATGCTCTTGAACTCGTAGGTGACCGTGTCGCGGACGGCGTTGAACCACTTCCGGCACCCGGCGGAGTGCACCCAGCGCTCGGCGAAGGCTCCCTTGGGGTTCTCCCGGTAGAACAGGTACCGCGACCACTCGGCGTCGGTCAGCTCGGCGGGGTTCTCGGGGTAGGCGATGTGGGCCTGGCCGCCGTAGTGGAACTCGGTCTCGTCCCGCGGCCCGCAGTTCGGGCAGGTGATGAGCAGCATGCTCGTGCTCCTTTCGGGTGCGTCAGTGGGCGACGGCTGCGGCGCCGTGCTCGTCGATGAGGGCGCCGGTCTCGAAGCGCTCGAGGGCGAAGGGCAGGTTGAGGGCGTGCGGCTCGCCGGTGGCGATCGTGTGGGCCATGGTCCAGCCGGCGCCGGGCGTGCCCTTGAAGCCGCCGGTGCCCCAGCCGCAGTTGACGTACATGTTCTCGACCGGGGCCTTGCCCACGATCGGGGACGCGTCGAGGGTGACGTCCACGATCCCGCCCCACGTGCGCAGCAGGTGCGCCCGGGCGAAGATCGGGAACAGCTCGACGGCCGCGGCCATCTGCTCCTCGATGACGTGGAACGCGCCGCGCTGGCCGTACCCGTTGTACGAGTCGATGCCGGCACCCATGACGAGCTCGCCCTTGTGCGCCTGCGAGACGTAGACGTGGACGTGGTTGGACATGACCACCGTGGGGTGGACCTTCTCGTGGAGCTCGGAGACGAGCGCCTGGAGCGGGTGGGACTGGATCGGCAGGTCGAAGCCGGCGAGCTTGGCGAGGACCGAGGAGTGGCCGGCGGCGCAGAGCGCGACCTTGCCGGTGTTGATGGTGCCCCGGTTCGTCTTCACGCCGACCACGCGGTTGCCGTCCTTGACGAAGCCGGTGACCTCGCAGTTCTGGATGATGTCGACGCCGAGCTCGTCCGCCTTGCGGGCGAAGGCCCAGGCGACGTGGTCGTGCTTGGCGATGCCCGCGCGCGGCTGGTAGGTCGCGCCGAGGACGGGGTAGCGGATGTCCTCGCTCGTGTTGATGATCGGGCAGAGCTCCTTGACCTGGTCCGCGTCCAGCCACTCGGCGTCCACACCATTGAGCTTGTTCGCGCCCACGCGGCGGACCGACTCGCGTACGTCCTGGAGCGTGTGCGCGAGGTTCATGACGCCGCGCTGGCTGAACAGGAAGTCGTACTCGAGCTCGTCGGGCAGGGCCTCCCACAGCTTGAGGGAGTGCTCGTAGATCGCCGCGGACTCGTCCCACAGGTAGTTCGAGCGGATGATCGTGGTGTTGCGGGCCATGTTCCCGCCTGCGAGCCAGCCGCGCTCGAGGACCGCGATGTTGGTCATGCCGTGGTGGGCCGCGAGGTAGTACGCGGTGGCGAGGCCGTGGCCGCCGCCGCCCACGATCACGGCGTCGTAGGAGGGCTTCGGGTCCGGGTTGCGCCAGAGGAAGTCCGGGTGTTCGGGCAGGAGGTCCGCCATCACTGGGCTCCGTTCTCGGTGGAGGCCCCGGACTCGGCCGGGGTCAGGTTCGGGTAGAGGGGGTCCTTGTCGGCCAGGACCGCCACGCGGGAGCGCAGCGAGGCGGCGAGCTCGTCGTCGAACTCGGGCGCCAGGGCGGCCGCGATGATGTCGGCGACCTCGGTGAACTCGGCGGCGCCGAAGCCGCGGGTCGCGAGCGCGGGGGTGCCAATCCGCAGGCCCGAGGACACCATCGGGGGGCGCGGGTCGAACGGGACGGCGTTGCGGTTGACCGTGATGCCGATGCGGTGGAGGCGGTCCTCGCCCTGCTGGCCGTCGAGCTCGGAGTGGCGCAGGTCCACGAGGACCAGGTGGACGTCGGTGCCGCCGTTGACGACGCCGATCCCCGCCTCGGCGAGGTCGGGCTGGGTGAGCCGGTCGGCCAGGATGCGGGCGCCCTCGAGGGTGCGGCGCTGCCGGTCGGCGAACTCCTCGCTCGCAGCGAACTTGAAGGCGACGGCCTTGCCCGCGATCACGTGCTCGAGCGGGCCGCCCTGCTGGCCCGGGAACACGGCCGAGTTGACCTTCTTGGCCAGCGCGGGATCGTTGGTGAGGATGATGCCGCCGCGCGGGCCGCCGAGGGTCTTGTGGGTCGTGGTGGTGGTGACGTGGGCGTGCGGGACCGGGTTCGGGTGCAGGCCGGTGGCGACGAGGCCGGCGAAGTGGCTCATGTCCACGAGCAGGAATGCGCCCACCTTGTCCGCGATGCGGCGGAACTCGGCGAAGTCCAGCTGGCGGCTGTAGGCGGACCAGCCCGCGATCATGAGCTGGGGCCGGTGCTCCTCGGCCAGGCGCTCGACCTCGGCCATGTCGATCCTGTGGTCCTTCTCGGACACCTGGTACGGGACCACCTTGTAGAGCTTGCCGGAGAAGTTGAGCTTCATCCCGTGCGTGAGGTGGCCGCCGTGGGCGAGGTCGAGGCCCATGATCGTGTCGCCGGGCTGGATGAGCGCGTGCATCGCGGCGGCGTTGGCCTGGGCGCCCGAATGCGGCTGGACGTTGGCGAACTCGGCGCCGAACAGGGCCTTGGCACGGTCGATCGCGAGCTGCTCGATGACGTCCACGTGCTCGCAGCCGCCGTAGTACCGCCTGCCCGGGTAGCCCTCGGCGTACTTGTTCGTCAGCACGGAGCCCTGCGCCTCCATGACGGCGGTGGGCGCGAAGTTCTCGCTCGCGATCATCTCGAGCGTTCCCTGCTGCCGGCGGAGCTCGGCGGCGATGGCCTCGGCCACCTCGGGATCGGCCTGGGCCAGTGGGAGATCGAGAAGGTTCTCCATCATGCCTCCTTCGGTCTGACATCGACGTTGATATCTGACTAATAATCAACTGATATATTAGTTCTGCGATCGATAGTATGGTGGGGATCACACAGAGTCAAGCAGTCCCGGAAGGAGGCGGAAGGTGACGGTCACAGCACTGGAGGACGCGGCGTCGGCGGTGTCGCTGGCGGAGCAGGCGTACCTGACTCTCCGCGACCGGCTGATCATGCTCGAGATCAAGCCCGGCGCGCCCATCAACGACACGGCGCTCGCCGCGGAGCTCGGCGTGGGGCGCACGCCCGTGCGCGAGGCGCTCAAGCGGCTCGAGGTGGACCACCTCGTCGTGTCCTACCCCCGGCGGGGCACGTTCGCGACGGCGGTGGACATCACCGAGCTCGCGGACGTCTCGGAGATCCGCGAGCAGCTCGAGCCGCTCGCGGCCCGGCGCGCGGCGCGGGACGCCTCGGCCTCCATGCGGCAGCGGCTGCGCGAGACCGCCGACGCGATCGAAGCGCTGCGCGAGCCCATCGACCAGCGCGAGCTCATGCGCTACGACATCACGGTTCACCGGCTCATCTACGCCGCGGCCGGCAACCCGCACCTC
Organism: Sinomonas soli; assembly: GCF_054782415.1. Taxonomy (NCBI): domain Bacteria; kingdom Bacillati; phylum Actinomycetota; class Actinomycetes; order Micrococcales; family Micrococcaceae; genus Sinomonas; species Sinomonas soli. The sequence goes on from NZ_BAAGSN010000005.1 coordinate 16,026, forward strand.
ACGGACGCACTCATCCGCTACGACAACCTCGCCACGCGCATCTGGTGCCTGGTCCTGGACAAGGTCCCCTCGGTGGCCGGGCACATCCACGAGCACGCCCAGCTGCTGCGCGCGATCGCCGACGGCGACGTCGAGACCGCCGGGCGCATGGCGCTCGAGCACGTCACGAGCTTCGAGGCGACGATCCGCACCGTCCTCTGACCCTCCCCCACCCCCGCTTCTCCCCCGTTTCGGGTACGCATCTCGCGGCCCTTTTCCGGTTCCGGGTACGCATCTCGCGCCCCTTTTCGGGTTCCAGGTACGCGGGGGGGTCGGGTCAGGCCTCCGCGGCGCGCTTCGCCCCGTACCCGAGGCGGGCCGAGACGCCGGCAGCCGCCTCCATCACCGCCGCAGCGAGCTCGGCCGCGACCTCACCCTGCACGCGCGTGCGGGGAGCGGATGCCGTCACGCATCCGGCCATGCGCCCCCGGTAGTCCCACACGGGCGCGGAGACACCGAATTCCTCGGGGGTCGTCGCCCCGTCATTGACGGCCACGCCCGCCTTCTCCACCGCGGCGAGCTCTGCCGCCGCCGCAGCGTCGCTGTCGTAGGGCGCACCCACCAGCACGGCGCCCGAGCCGACCAGGTCGCGCACAGCGCCCTCGGCCAGACCCGCGAGGAACACCCGCACTGACGACGAGGCGAACTTGTTGTACCGGGTCCCGATCGACGCGGTGTGCTTGACCTGATGTGGGCTCGGAACCTGCTCGACGACAACAGCCTCCTGGCCGTTCCACACCGCGAGCGCGCTCGTCTCCCCCGTCCGCTCGGTGAGGTCCTCGAGGTAGGGAAGCGCCGCTCGCCGCACGTCGAGGTCGGCCAGGAGCGGTCCGGAGAGGGCGAGCAGGCCGAGCCCGAGCCGGTATCTCCCGGTGGCCTCGTCGCGCTGCACGTAGCCGGCATCGGCGAGCCCGGTGAGGATCCGCGAGACGGTGCTCTTGTGCAGACCGACCTTCTGGGCGATCTCCGTGACCCCGAGCACGGGCTTCTCGATCGAGAACGCCTCGAGCACGCCGAGGCCGTTGAGAAGGGACGCCGCCGCCCCCTGGGGTGCGTCATCACTGGTGCGCGGTCGTCCTGCCACGGTCCACTCCTCTTCCGGCCGGGTGCGTGGCTCTCATCTTAGAGTCCTGTGTCATCTCGGCGTGACCTCTTGTGCGGTGCTATCCAAGCAACTACTTTGGGAACACAGCAACAGCATATGTGATTCAGCTCACGTGCGAAACGTCTTACCTGTTCGAAACCAACGTTGCTAACCACCCAACTAGCTTGATGGTCGAGCAACAAAATCCCGTTTCCGCCGGCCCCAGGGCGGAGCGATCGAAAGGAAAGCCACATGAAGCGTATCGGCGTCGACGTCGGCGGCACATTCACCGACCTCTACTTCTCCGACGATGAAGCCGGGAGGGCTGTCATCGAGAAGGTGCCCTCCACTCCGCACGATCCGTCTGAGGCCGTCATCGAGGGCCTCCAGCGGCTCGTCGCGAAGGCCGGTACCGACCTCGCCGAGATCGACCAGCTCGTGCACGGCACCACGGTGGCGACGAACATCGCCCTGACGCACACCGGCGCCGAAGTGGGCATGATCACCACGGAGGGCTTCCGGGACATCCTGCACATCGCGCGGCACAAGAAGCCGCACAACTTCTCGCTGCAGCAGGACATGCCGTGGCAGACCAAGCCCCTCATCAAGCGCCGTCATCGTCTCACGGTCAAAGAGCGCGTCACTGCCCCGAACGGGGATGTCCTCGTCCCCCTGGACACCGACGAGGTCCGCGAGCGCGTCCGCCAGCTCAGGGACGCCGGCGTCGAGGCCATCGCGGTCTGCCTCCTGCACTCCTACCTGAACCCTGCCCACGAGCAGCGGATCGGGGAGATCGTGGCCGAAGAGTTCCCCGAAGCCTACCTCTCCCTCTCGAGCGACATCGTGCCGCTGTACCGGGAGTACGAGCGGTTCTCCACCACCGCGCTCAATGCCTTTGTGGGACCCAAGGTTTCCAAGTACCTCGCCCGGCTCGCCTCCCAGGTCAGGGCGCTCGGTTACCAGCGCGAGGTCCTCCTCATGCAGTCCTCAGGCGGCATGGTGCCGATCAAAGAGGCCGCCAAGAGGCCCGTCACGCTGATGATGTCCGGGCCGGTCGGCGGCCTGATCGGGGGCATGTGGGCCGGTCGCCAGTCCGGCTTCGAGAACGTCGTCACCTTGGACATCGGAGGCACCTCGGCGGACATCGGGGTCGCCTACCAGGGTGAACTGCGCATGCGCCACCTGCTGGACACCAAGATCGGCGACCACCAGGCGATGGTGCCCATGGTGGACATCGACACCATCGGTGCTGGCGGTGGCTCGATCGCCTATGTCGACGCCGGAGGGGTCTTCCGCGTCGGCCCCCAGTCGGCGGGCGCCGTTCCGGGTCCGGTCTGCTATGGCCGCGGCGGCACGGAGCCGACGTCGACCGACGCCCAGCTCATCCTCGGACGCATGCGCGCCCGCCGTAGTCTCGCCGGCGGCGACATGAAGCTCGACGTCGACGCCGCCCGCGCCGCGATGGCCAAGGTCGCAGACCGCCTCGACATGAGCATCGAGGAGGCCGCCCTCGGCGCCCTGCAGATCCAGAAATTCGGCATGACCCAGGCGATCGAGCAGAACTCCGTACGCCGCGGTTACGATCCGCGCGACTTCACCCTGGTCGCCGCCGGCGGTGCCGGTGCACTGTTCGCCTGCGAGATCGCGGCCGAGCTCGAGGTCCCGAAGGTGCTGATTCCGGCCCACCCCGGCATCATTGCCGCCACCGGCCTGCTGGCCACCGACGAGAAGTACGAGTTCGTCGCGACCCGACGGTTCACGTTCGCCAACGCCGACCCCGCCGCCATCCAGGCCTCCTACGAGGCGCTGGAGCGGGAGGCCAACGCGCAGCTCGACGCCGAGGACGTGCCCGCCGGGCGACGCAAGCTCGTCTGGCTCGCGGACGCACGCTACGAGGGCCAGGGGTACGAGATCCGCTTCGTGGCACCCGAAGGGCCTGTCGACCAGGCCTGGCTGGAGAAGGCCGAAGCCTCCTTCCACGACGCCCACTTCGAGGAGTACGGCCACCGCTTCAAGGACGGCGCCGTGGAAGTCATCAACATCCGCGTCGACGCCAGCGCCGTGATGGACGAGCTGCCGACGCCGGAAACCACCACGTCCGGTTCCCTCGAAGAAGCACTCGTGGAGACCCGCCCGGTGACGTTCGAGCAGGATGGCAAGCCCGTCACCGTGGACACCGGCTTCTATGACCGCGACAAGATGGGAGTAGGCACCACCTTCGTTGGGCCCGCCATCATCGAGCAGTACGACTCCACCGTTGTTGTCCCCCCGAGATTCTCCGGGACCGTGGACCCCGCCGGCAACCTCGTCATCGAGTGCCCGGCCGCTGCCCAGACCGCCGAGAAGCTCGCCACCCCGATCCTGATGCGTGTGATCGGCGGCGCGCTGAACTCCGCAGCGAAGGAAATGGCCTCGGTGCTGTTCCGCATGGCCTACTCCTCGATCATCCGAGAGTCCGAGGACCTCGGCGCGGGCCTGTTCGACAGGGACGGCAATGTGCTGGCCGAGTCCGACTCCACGCCGATGTTCATGGGCTCGATGCCCAAGATCGTCAAGGGCGTCATCTCGGTCCTCGGCGAGGACATCCATGAGGGCGACGTCATCCTTCACAATGACCCCTACCTCGGTGCCACCCATTCCCCCGACGTGGCGATCATCGAGCCGATCTTCCACGACGGCCAGCTCGTGGGCTTCGCCGGCGCCTCTGGCCAGCTGATCGACAACGGCGGCGCCTATTCCGGCCTGATGGTGGACATCCAGGACATCCAGTCCGAGGGCACCATCTTCCGCGCTGTCAAGGTCTACGAGAAGGGCGTGCGACAGGAATCGCTGATCCGCCACATCCTCAACAACACCCGGACGCCCACCTCCAACGAGGGCGACTTCCAGGCGATGATCGCAGCCTGCGAGCTGGCCAAGGCCCGCTATCTCGCCCTCATCGAGCGATACGGCTTCGACGCGGTGCGCGATGCCGGCCAGAGCTGGATCGACTACTCGGAGCGGATGCTGCGTCAGGAGATCGCCAAGATCCCGGACGGTGTCTACGAGACCGAGGTCGGCTATCTGGACGACGACGGCCGCAACTACGGCAAGAAGCTTCCAATCGCGGTGAAGGTGATCGTGCAGGGCGATGAGATCACCTACGACCTCACCGGGTCCTCCGAACAGGTGCCCACCGCCTACAACTGTGCCTTCGAGGGCACTACGGTCTCCGCGTTCACCTTCATCACGCGGATGATGTTCCTCGACGAGGTCGCGTTCCCGGTGTTCGTGCCGCAGAACGAGGGGATGCTCAAGCCGCTGAAGGTGATCGCCCCGGAGGGCACCATCTTCAACCCGAAGTACCCGGCTGCGACCTTCTCGCGGTTCTCCCAGGTCCAGCGCGCCGTCGACCTTGCCCTCCGGGCCCTCGCCCCGGTCATTCCCGACCGCGTCACCGCTGGCAACTCCGCCCACATCCACTTCATCTCCTACTCGGGATGGGACGAGAAGCAGGGCGAGTACTGGGTGTACCTCGAGGTCAACGAGGGCTCCTACGGCGCCCGCGCCACGAGCGACGGTCCGGACTCCGTGGACAACCTCATCGCCAACACCCGCAACAACCCGATCGAGGAGCTCGAGTGGCGGTTCCCGATGCGGACCGACCGCTACGAGCTGCGGCCCGAGCCGGCGGCCGCCGGTGAGTTCCGCGGAGGAATCGGCATTGTCCGGGAGAACACCTTCCTCACGGACACCGTGATCACCTGCGAGGGCGAACGCCACGAGTCGGACGTGCCGTGGGGCGCGTACGGAGGGCACGACGGCCTCAATGGCTCGCTCGTGAAGAACCCGGGCCGCGCCGGCGAGGAATCCTGGCCGTCCAAGGTCACGGGTCGCCAGCTGCTGGCAGGCGACTCCCTCCAGATCACCGTTCCGAGCGGCGGCGGCTTCGGCGACCCGCACCAGCGGGATCCGGAGAAGGTCCTCGAGGACGTCCTCGACGGCTTCACCACCCTCGAGGCCGCCGAGCGCGACTACGGAGTGGTGATCGACCCCGCCACCATGACGGTCGACGCCGCACGCACCGCAGAGCGCCGGTCCCCGGCGACCACCTACGCCACCGTCTAGTTCCGCAACACCCAGCAGTACCGCATCGAATCCAGTCACTGGGGCGGCCGGGGGGACGCACAGCGTCCCACCCGGCCGCCCTTTCCATGCCCATCCACACCTCCGGCTCACCAGCCACCTCACCCCAGGAGTACTCATGGAACCGATGGAAAGCACCCTCGACCCGACGAAGGCGTCCGAGCCGCCCGCCGCGCGCACGACGGCGGCGCACGCCACCGCGGGGCAGCTCACCCCGCGTGACGTCCGCATCGCCACGTGGATCTGCTTCTTCGCGTGGACGTTCGCCGTGTACGACTTCGTCCTGTTCGGCAACCTGCTGCCGGTCCTCGCTGCCGAGGTGGGCTGGGCCCCGGCGCAGTCCACGGCGGTGAACACGTGGGTCACCGCGGGCACGGCGCTCGTGGCGTTCGCCGTCGGCCCCCTGGTGGACCGGATCGGGCGCCGGAAGGGCATCCTCATCTCCGTCGTCGGCGCGGCCATCGCCTCGCTCCTGACCGCCGTCGCGGGCTGGGCCGTGGGCATCGTGGGCGGGATCGGCGTCGTCCTGCTCATCCTCGTGCGCTCGGCCGCCGGCCTCGGCTACGCCGAGCAGTCAGTCAACGCCGCCTACCTCAACGAGCTCTTTGCCCATGCCTACGCCGATCCGGCCAAGGCACGGCGCCGCGGCCTCATCTACTCCCTCGTCCAGTCCGGCTGGCCGATCGGCTCGGTGCTCGCGGCCGCCTCGATCTACCTCCTGTTCCCTGTGGGCGGCTGGGCGCTGTGCTTCGTCGTCGCGGCATTCCCTGCCATCTTCATCGTGATCGCGGGGCGCTGGCTCAAGGAGAGCCCGCAGTTCGAGGCGCACCGGCACGCGAACACGAACGGCTCCCCCCTGGCCGAGGCGTTCCGGGGAGAGTCGCTGCGCTCGACCGTGGTGATCGGCCTCTCGTTCCTCCTGAACTGGGTGGGCGTCCTCGTATTCGCAATCCTCGGGACGTCCCTCCTGAGCGCCCCGGACGGCAAGGACATCCCGTTCACGAACGCCCTTGTGATCCTCGTGGTCTCCAACGCCACCGCCTTCGCCGGCTACGTGTTCCACGGCTGGCTGGGCGACCGGATCGGCCGGCGCAACACGATCGCCATCGGCTGGGTCCTGTGCGGTGCCTCCTTCACGGCGATGCTGCTCGCGCCGTCGGGGAACTTCGGAATCGTCGTCGCGCTCTACAGCGCCGGCCTGTTCTTCCTCATCGGCCCGTTCTCCGCGCTGCTGTTCTTCAACGGCGAGAGCTTCCCCGTCCGGACGAGGGCCACGGGCGGCTCGATCATCAATGCCAGCGGTCAGGTCGGGGCGATCATCAGCAGCTTCCTGGTCACACTCGCCCTGGGCGCCGGGTGGACGTGGAGCACGGCGGCCTTCTGGATCGGCTGTGTGCCCATCTTTGCCTCGGGGCTGCTCATCCTCGCGGCCCGGAACATCAACCCGCGTACCGTCCGCCAAGACTAGGAAGAGGCCGGGAGAGAAAGTTCGCCGAACCTCTTGCCTGTTGCGTTATCAGCAAATAGATTGGTCACACAGCAACGAATGAGAGCTGGATCACATGCTCTCTGCGTGTTGCTAAGAAAGCAAACCACCCTCATACAGAGCAAATTCGAAGGAGTTCACCATGAGCCAGGACACCGCAGTGGGCCAGGACATCGAGACCCGTCTTGCCGCCGTGCTGGAGGAGGCGTTCGAAGCCGGCACCGGCATCTACAACGAGCGCGGCTTCAAGCGTCGGATCGGCTACGGCAACCGCCCCGCCGTCATCCACATCGACCTCGCGAACGCCTGGACGCGTCCGGGCCACCCGTTCAGCTGCCCGGGCATGGAGGAGATCATCCCGAACGTCCAGCGGATCAACGAGGCCGCCCGCGCCAAGGGCGTCCCGGTCTTCTACACCACGAACGTGTACCGCAACCGCGACGCCACGTCCGGGACGAACGACATGGGCCTGTGGTACTCCAAGATCCCCGTGGAGACCCTTCCGGCGGACTCCTACTGGGCCCAGATCGACGACCGCATCGCGCCCGCGGAAGGCGAGGTCGTGATCGAGAAGAACCGCGCCTCGGCATTCCCCGGGACCAACCTCGAGCTCTTCCTGACCTCCAACCGCATCGACACGCTGATCGTGACCGGCGCGACCGCGGCCGGGTGCGTGCGCCACACCGTGGAGGACGCGATCGCGAAGGGCTTCCGCCCGATCATCGCGAGGGAGACCATCGGCGACCGAGTCCCGGGCGTGGTGCAGTGGAACCTCTACGACATCGACAACAAGTTCGGTGACGTGGAGTCCACGGATTCGGTGGTGGAGTACCTCAATGGCCTCCCGAGGTTCGAGGACACGGTCCCGAAGACCCTCTCGGATCCCCAGCGCGAGGTAGAGGCCCCCGCAGATCCGGCCTGACCCGTACCGTCCAGCGCCCGCCGTCTTCGCCCGACGGCGGGCGCTGCGCATACTCTGGCGTCGAGCACCTCGGACGCCCCGCGAACGATCCCACCCTCCCCGGGAGCCCCCCATGAACCCCGCAGCCCCTTCAGCCCCTGGCGGCCAGACCGCCCCCGTCCCCCAGTCGGTGCTCCGCAAGGTCACCGGCGCGGCAGCCGCCGGCACGGTCGTCGAATGGTTCGACTTCGCCGTGTACGGCTTCCTCGCGACCCAGCTCGCGCACGCCTTCTTCCCCGCAGGCGACAACGTCGTCGGCCTGCTCCAGACCTTCGCCGTCTTCGCGGTCGCGTTCGCGCTCCGGCCCATCGGCGGGGCCATCTTCGGCGTCCTCGGCGACAGGATCGGCCGCAAGCGCGTGCTGGCCCTGACCGTCCTCCTCATGTCGGGCGCCACCATGGCCATCGGCCTCCTGCCGACGTTCGGCGCGGTCGGCGTCCTCGCGCCTCTCCTCCTGACGCTCGCTCGGAGCGTCCAGGGCCTCTCCGCCGGCGGCGAGTACGCCGGCGCCGTCGCGTACGTGATCGAGCACGCTCCCGCCGACCAGCGCTCGCGCTACTCCTCCTGGATGCCCGCCGCCACGTTCGGCTCGTTCTCCGGGGCCGCCCTGCTGTGCTGGGGGCTCACGGCGGGGCTCGGCGCCGCCGCCATGAACGCGTGGGGCTGGCGCATCCCGTTCCTCGTCGCCGCGCCTCTGGGGATCGTGGCGTTCTACATCCGGCGCCGGCTCGACGAGTCACCGGTCTTCCAGGCTGCCCTCGAAGCGCAGCGGGGCAAGGAGCACGCTCCCCTCCGCCGGACGTTCGCCCTCCAATGGCGCCCGATGCTCGTCCTGGGCGGGTACATCGCCCTCACCGCCCTCAGCTTCTACACGTTTTCCACCTACATGACCACGTTCCTGCGCGAGGTCGTGAAGATGCCGGCCGACCTCGTGCTGTTCAGCAACGTCATCGCCCTCGGGTTCGCCGCGGCCCTCGCCCCGGTGCTGGGCCGGGTGTGCGACCGGATCGGGCGCAGGCCCACCATGGTCGCGTCGTCGCTCCTGCTCGGTGGCCTCGCGATCCCTGCCTACCTCCTCGCCTCCGGCGGGACCTTCGGCGCGGCCCTCGGCGGGCAGGCGCTCCTCGCGCTCGGGGCCGTGACCGCGAACGTCGTGACGGCCGTGCTGCTCTCGGAGGTCTTCCCGACCGAGGTGCGCTACACGGCGTCGGCCGTCACCTACAACGTGAGCTATGCCGTCTTCGGCGGGACGGCGCCGTTCGTGGCGACGTGGCTCATCGCGACCACCGGCAACCCCCTGGCCCCCGCGATCTACCTCACGGTCATCGCCGTCGGCGCGCTCGTCGCGGCCTGGCTGCTCCCGGAGACGGCGCACCGATCACTCGACGGAGGCACGACGGCGCCGCACCGCTCCGTCTCCCAGCGCGCCTGAGCGCCGCTCGCCTCGCGAGACGCCCCGGTGCCGGGAGGACGCCCTCAAGGGTCGTCCCCGGCGACGGGGCGTCTCTGCATGTCCGACGCACGCCGCGATCGGGGCATCAGCCCTCGTTGGAGCGCCAGTACGCGCGGCCGTCGGCCTCCCTGCCCACGATCCCCTCATCCACGAGCGCGCGCCGCACCCCGGGGATGTCGAGCACGCGTTCGGAGAGGCGCGCATTGAGCTCGCGTTCGGGGACGCGCTCGTCCTCGCCGAGGACGTCGGCGGCGAGCTCCCGCAGGAGCTGGATGCGGCGTCCGCGCTGGCGCGGGAGGAGGTCGACCTTCCCCGCCGGCCTGGCCGGCACCGCGGCCCTGGCCCGGGCCAGCAATGAGGCGAGCGCAGCCTCGTCGATCCGCAGCGCACCGCCCGGCAGCTCCTCGAGCACCCCGGCGGCGCGCAGCAGCCGGTCCGCTGACGGGTCCGGCGCCACCCCCTCTTCGCCTGCGAGCGCCACGCGGGCAAAGCGCGCGCGGGCGCGGTCGTTCGCGAGGGCGGCGAGGAGTTGGATCACGTGCTGCATAGCTCCACTGTGCACCCAGGGTGCAGGGCGCGCCCGCCGGACGTGCCGCCAAAGGCAACGGCGCCCTGCGGGAGGCCGCAGCCGCCGTCGTACCCGGAACGGGAAAAGCACGACGAGATGCGTACCCGGAACGGGAAAAGCACGACGAGATGCGTACCCGAAACGGGTGGCGGCGGGTCAGGGGCGGGGGTCGTCCCGCAGCTGGGCGTTGCCCCGGACCAGCTTGACCGCGAAGGCGAGCGCGCCGAGCTTCCCCCGGCCCCGCGGGTCGCCCCCGATCGCCGCGAAGATGCGCCGGAGCCGCTTGTGCAGCGACTGGCGCTCGAGGAAGAGGATGTCGGCCGCGTCGGTGGCATTGCACCCGGCGGTGATCCAGACGTCCAGCGTACGCACCAGTTCGCCGCCCGTGCGCTGGTCGAGCCGGATGAGCTCGCCGAGCGACTCCTCGACGAGCGCATCGACGGCGCCGCGCGACAGCGAGCGCTCCGCCATACGCTCGACCAGGAAGTCGGAGGCGTCGTAGATCGCGTCCGTCCACTTCGAAGAGCGGCCGATCCTCCACGTGGCCCGCGCCTCCGCCAGCGAGAAGGCCGCCTGCCGGATGGTCGGGGCCGTCGGGCCGAGGGCCCCGGTGAGCCCCTTGCCCTCCACGGAGTCCCGGAGCATCCCGAGGAGCCGCTCGCGCTCTCCGTGGCCGGCGCGCGCGGGCAGCGCCAGGAGGATGTCGACCCACGCCCCGTCGACGATCAGCAGAGCCGTGGGCAGCGCGGTGCGGGCCCGCTGCTCGAACTCCGCGGCCCCGTCCGCCGGGCGGCGGATCACCGCCATGGCCAGGGGCTGGTCGGGCGCTACCCCGGCCGCCTGGCAGAGCTCGATGAGGCGGTCCCCTCCGCCCCCCGCCCCGATGAGGCGCAGGAGCTCGTCCTCCGCAAGCCTGGCCAGGCTCGGCCGGTGCTGCTGGGCCAGGGCCAGCGCGACGATGCTCCGCACCCGGGCGAGGGCGGTCTCGAGCAGCTCACCGTCCGCCTGGGGGCCGCCCACCAGCTCGAGCCGCGCGGCGCCGATGCCGCCCACCGTGAGCTCGGTGTCGGGCCCGTGGGCGTGCGGCGCCGGGTCCGGACCGGCGGCGGCGAGCAGCGCCCCGCGCGTGTCCACCACCCGCGCGTGCACCCCGAGGGTCTCGGCGATGAGCCCCACGAGCGGCCCCAGCACCGCTCCCGAGCTCGCAATCCTCTCGGTGAGCGCCTGTGAGAGGCCGTCCGCCACCTGGAGCGCGTGCACCTGCCCCGAGACGATCCTGCGGTTCACGGCCTCCGCCACGTCGACGAACGGCACCACCTGGCGCAGCTCGATGAGCGGCAGCCCGGCCTCGTCCGCGGCGGCCACGAGCTCGGCGGGGAGATGCCGCCCGCTGCCGGCAGTCTCGACGGCGAGCGCGGCAACGCGCCGGGAGGCCAGGCTCCAGACGTACTCCGCCTGCGCCCCGGGCTTGAGCGCGAGCAGCGCCGCGCCCCCGGTGAGGAGGAGCTCGCCTCCCGAGAGGAGGGGCGCGATCTCGAGGACCTCGCTCGAGTGGACCCACCGGACCCGCGCGCCCTCGACTGCGCGCTGGCCGCCCACCACGACGGGGGCCCCGCTGGCGAGCACGCCGCCGGCGAGGATCTCGATCAGGGGCAGGGACATGGGGGCCTCACTCTCGGCCGGGAGATAACACGGGTAGACAGATTGTCACCCACAAGCCCTTGTCTGGGCGACACAACGTATCTAGGTGGTGACGCGCCGCACATCTACGCTTGAAGGCAGCCGGCTACTCGCTCCCCCAGCGAACACTACGAGAAAGTAGTCTCACATGAGCCTTCGCACTCAGAGCAAGACTGAGGACGCCACACACGTCGTCGAAGACGTGCTGCAGCCCGTCCCCGAGTCTGCTCGCACCACCAAGGTCTCCGGGCAGTTCTGGATCTGGGCTGGGGCCAACGTCGCCCCCATCAACTGGATCCTCGGTGCCCTCGGCATCAACATGGGCCTCGGCCTCGCCGACACGATGACCGTGCTCGTCCTGGGCAACGTCATCGGCATGGTGGGCTTCGGATTCTTCGTCCTCCTCGGGCAGAAGACCGGCGCCACCGGAATGCTCCTGGCCCGCGGGGCCTTCGGCCGCCGCGGCGCCTACCTCCCCGCGGCGATCCAGGCCCTCGTCGCCGTCGGCTGGTCCGCCGTGAACACGTGGGTCATCCTCGACCTCGTGATGGCGCTCTTCGGCATGATCGGCTGGGTCGACCCGACCCAGCAGAACCTGGCCTGGAAGATCGGCATCGCCGCCGTGATCATGGGCATCCAGGTCACCATCTGCTACCGCGGCTACGGCGCGATCGCGAAGTTCGAGCGCATCACCATGCCGCCGACTCTCCTCGTCCTCGTCGCGATGTCCATCATCGCGTGGACCCAGCTGCCCATCGACTGGCACTACGCGGGCCCGGCCGGCGCGATCCTCACCGGCGGCGAGCGCATCGCCGCGATGTCCGGGATCATGACCGCGATCGGCATCGGCTGGGGCATCGGCTGGTTCACCTACGCCCCCGACTACTCCCGCTTCGTCTCCAAGAGCATCCCCAAGAAGAAGCTCTACTTCACCTCGGTCCTGGGCCAGTTCCTGCCGGTCGTGTGGCTGGGCCTGCTCGGCGCGAGCCTCGCGACCATGAACGGCACCGCGGACCCGGGCGAGCTGATCGTCAAGAGCTTCGGCGTCATGGCGATCCCGGTGATCCTGCTCGTGATCCACGGCCCGATCGCCACGAACATCATCAACCTCTACACGTTCGGCGTGGCCGCCCAGGCCCTCGACATCCGCATCGGCCGGCGTGCGCTCTCCATCGTGGTGGGCTGCCTGTCCATGGTCGCGGTGATCTTCTTCCTCTTCGCCGAGGACTTCGCAGCGCTCCTGGACAGCTGGCTCGGCGCCATCGTCGCGTGGGTCGCGACCTGGGGCGGCATCATGGCGGTCCACTACTTCGTGTTCGAGCGCAAGCACAAGAACTTCGGCTACCTCTTCCTGGACCCGAAGGACACGCGCCTCAAGGCCGTCAACCCGATCGCCCTGGTCTCCTTCCTCGCCGGCCTGATCATGACGTGGCTGTTCATGTACGGCGGCGATCCGCTCCTCCAGGGCCCCATCGCCACCGCCATGGGCGGCGTGGACCTCTCCTGGCTGGCCGGCACCCTGACCTCGGGCCTGCTCTACCTCGCCCTCGGCTACCCGCGGTTCAAGAGCCGCATCCACCACGGGGTCCCGCTCGGCATCCGGGCGGACGTGAGCGACGAGGAGTACCTCGCCTCCCACGGCGACGCCTCGATGCACGACGGCGAGCACCCGGCGTCGTCCGCCGACTCGCCCGCCGCCGTGGCGCCGTAGCCCCCTCGCGCACCCCATCACCGCCGGCGGCGGGCCCGCCCGCCGCCGGCGCCCCAGACACACCCCCGAACACGTTCCCAGGAGGAGCCATGCCCAGCAGCGTCTTCATGGAGGAGATCGACGCCTTCACCTACCGCGAGGCCATCGCGGCGGGTGCGCCGATCATCATCCCGGTGGGCTCGATCGAGCAGCACGGCCCGCACCTGCCGCTCAACACGGACGTCGTCCTGTCGCGGGCCATGAGCGAGCGGCTCGCCGAGGCCGTGGGAGGGCTGGTCGCCGCACCGATCGTGTACGGCTACAAGTCGCAGCAGCGCTCGGGCGGCGGCAACCACCTCGGCGGGACGACGAGCCTGGACGCGGCCACGCTCATCTCGATCGCCCGCACCCTCACCCTCGAGTTCGCGCGGCACGGTGCCCGGCGGCTCGTCTTCCTCAACGGCCACTTCGAGAACTACCAGTTCCTCTACGAGGGCGTCGAGCAGGCCACCTCGGAGCTGGTCCTGCGGGGCCAGGACATCTCGGCGCTCCTGTTGTCCTACTGGGACTTCGTGGACGAGGACACGATCGAGCAGATCTACCGCGGCGCCTTCCCCGGGTGGGACGTGGAGCACGGCGGCGTCCTCGAGACCTCGCTCATGCTCCACCTGCATCCCGAGCGGGTGCAGCTGGACCGGGTCATGGACCTGCCCGCCGCGCAGCTGCCCAAGTACGACGTCCTGCCGGTGCGGGCAGAGCTCACCCCCGCCTCTGGGTGCCTGTCCTCCGCCGCGGCTGCGTCGGGCGAGGCCGGCGCCCTGCTCCTCGAGCGGACCTCCGCAGCGCTCGCGGCGGAGGTGGACGCCGAGCTGCGCTCCAGCTCGCCCCTCGCCGTCATCTAGTTGCAACTGCCGCAACATCGGTGCGACTTATTGACCGTGACCCAGACCACACGTAGTCTGGTGCAACCGAGTTGCGGTAAACGCAACCCCAAGCTTCTGGTGGTTTCCCATGAGCACTGAACACTCCCCCCGCCTGGCATCCCCGACCAGCGCCGGGCACGAGGCAGACGTGCCGCTGAGCGGACAGCCCTCCCCGGCAGGGTCCGACGGCATCGGCAAAGACGCCCGCCGTCGGGTCCTGTGGGGCAGCTTCATCGGCAACTTCGTCGAGTGGTTCGACTACGCGGTCTACGGCTACCTCGCCTCCACGATTGCCGCGGCCTTCTTCCCGGACTCCGACAAGCAGACCGCACTGCTGGCGACCTTCGCAGTCTTCGCGATCTCGTTCTTCGTCCGGCCCCTCGGCGGCTTCGTGTGGGGCCACATCGGCGACCGCCTCGGCCGCCGCACGGCCCTCTCCTTCTCCATCCTCATCATGAGCGGCGCGACGTTCTGCATCGCCCTCATCCCGCCCTACGCCATGATCGGCGTCGGGGCCCCGATCATCCTCCTCGTGATCCGCGTGATCCAGGGCTTCTCGGCCGCAGGCGAGTACGCCGGCGCCTCCGCGTTCCTCGTGGAGTACGCCCCCGCCCACCGCCGTGGCCTCTACGCAGCGGTCGTCCCGGCCTCCACGGCGGCCGGCCTCCTGCTCGGCTCGCTCCTCGCGGCCCTGCTCTCGATCGTCCTCACGGATTCGGAGATGGCGGCCTGGGGCTGGCGCCTGCCGTTCCTGCTCGCGGCCCCGATGGGCCTGATCGGGCGGTACATCCGGACCAAGCTCGAGGACACCCCCGTGTTCCGCGAACTGGCCCAGGAGGACGAGGTCACCCACGCCCCGGTCAAGGACATGTTCGTCAAGCACTGGCGCTCGCTCATCCTGGCGGTCGGCGCAGTGCTGCTCAACGCCGTCGGCTTCTACGTGATCCTCTCCTACATGCCCACCTACCTCTCCACGGAGCTGGGCTTCGGGACCACGGAGTCCTTCTTCGCCACGACGATCGCGCTGCTGACCTACATCGGCTTCATCTTCCTCACCGGGATGGCCTCGGACCGGTTCGGCCGCAAGCGCGTGCTCCTGTCCGCCTCGATCCTGTTCATCCTCCTCACGGTCCCGGCGTTCATGCTGCTGGACTCCGGCAACTTCGCGGTGATCCTGCTCGTCGAGGTCTTCCTCGGCGCGATGCTCACCCTCAACGACGGGACCCTGCCGAGCTTCCTCGCCGAACTGTTCCCGACCCGCATCCGGTACTCCGGCTTCGCCGTGAGCTTCAACCTCGCCAACGCCGTCTTCGGCGGCACGGCCCCGTTCATGGCGACCCTGCTGATCGGGCTCCTGCACACCAAGCTCGCGCCCGCCTGGTACCTCGTCGCCGCCGCGATCGTCTCCCTCATCGCCGTCCTGTGCGCCAAGGAGACCTCCCGCCGGCCGCTGGCCCACTGACCTTTCCGACCTTCCTCACCTCTACGCACACACAACCCCTGAAAAGGAGACCCACCATGTCCGTCGACACGAACGTCACGAACGTCACCGAGCTCGAGCGCCTCAAGGTGCTCCACAACGGCACCAAGGGAAAGCTCACGTTCTCCGACGCCGAGTTCGAGCGCCGCCTCGCCGGCCTCCGCCAGATCATGGCCGCCAAGGACCTGGACGCGGTCATCCTGACCAGCTACCACGGCATCAAGTACTACTCCGACTTCCTCTACACCACGTTCGGACGCAACTACGCCCTCGTCGTCACCGCCGACGACTCGGTCACGGTCACCGCGAACATCGATGCAGGCATGCCGTGGCGCACCTCCTACGGCGAGAACATCGTCTACACGGACTGGCGCCGCGACAACTTCTTCTTCGGCCTGCAGGAGGCCCTGCGCCAGCGCGGCGTCAAGGCCACCCGCCTCGGCGTCGAGGACGACTTCCTCCCGGGCCTGACCCGCGAGAAGATCGCCGCCGCGTTCCCGGGTGCCGAGCTCCTCGACGTCTCCCAGGACGCCATGCGCCAGCGCATGATCAAGTCCGCGGAGGAGATCGAGGTCATCAAGCACGGTGCCCGCATCGGCGACCTCGGCGGCGAGGCCATCCGCAACGCCATCCGCGAGGGCATCTCCGAGTACGAGGTCGCGCTCATCGGCACGGAGGCGATGGTCCACGAGATCGCCAAGACCTTCCCGGACCGCGAGGTCCGCGACACGTGGGTCTGGTTCCAGTCCGGCATCAACACCGACGGCGCCCACAACTGGGCCACCACCCGGAAGCTCCAGCGGGGCGACATCCTCTCCCTGAACTGCTTCCCGATGACCTCCGGCTACTACACCGCCCTCGAGCGCACCCTGTTCCTGGGCCAGCCGGACGAGCGCTCCCTCGAGCTGTGGAACATCAACGTCGAGGTCCACCGCCGCGGGCTCGAGCTGATCAAGCCCGGCGCCGTCTGCAAGGACATCGCCGCCGAGCTGAACGAGATCTACGTCTCCCACGGGCTCCTCGCCAACCGCACGTTCGGCTACGGCCACTCGTTCGGCGTCCTCTCGCACTACTACGGCCGCGAGGCGGGCCTCGAGCTGCGCGAGGACATCGAGACGGTCCTCGAGCCGGGCATGGTCGTCTCGATGGAGCCGATGATCACGGTCGCCGACGGCCTCCCGGGAGCCGGCGGCTACCGGGAGCACGACATCCTGGTGATCGGCGAGGACACGGTGGAGAACATCACCAAGTTCCCGTTCGGCCCCGAGAAGAACATCATCGAGGCCTGATCCGCCCCGATGCCCCGGTTCCGGGGCCGGTCCGTCACGGGGGCCGGCCCCGGTGAGCACGACGGCGCCGCACCTCGCCTCACGCGGGGTGCGGCGCCGCCGTCGTGCGCCCCGCGGGGCGCCACCAGGAGAGGACACCACGATGACCGAGCCCACACCGGCGCCCCGGCGCATAGGGTTGAGCCATGACTGAGAACGGCAACGGTGAGGCCGGCGAGGGGCGCGCGGCCTCGCCCATCTCGAACGCCGTGGCGGTGCTGCGCTGCTTCAGCGTCGACGAGCCGCTCCTGGGGGTCACCGAGATCGCCGCCCAGGTGGGCCTGCACAAGAGCTCCGTGTCCCGGATCCTGAGCACCCTCGAGTCCGAGGGGCTCGTGGAGCGCGACGAGCCGACGCGCAGGTTCCGGCTCGGGCTTGGCATCATCGCGGTGGCCGGCCCGCTCCTGGCCGACCTGGACGTGCGCCGGGTCGCCTACCCTGTGCTCCGCGAACTCGGCGAGAAGACGGGCGAGACCTCGGCGCTCCTGCTCTGGAACGGCCACGAGGCCATCTCGGTCGAGCAGATTCCGAGCCGCCACCAGGTCAAGCACACCACGACCCTCGGGACCCGCTACGCGACGGCGCTGTCCGCCTCGGTGCAGGTCTTCCTCGCCACAGAGACGCCCGAGCGGGTCCACGAACTGCTGGACACCGGCGCCGTGCAGCTGCCGCAGGCCGACAGCAGCGCGCTCGACGCCTACGCCGCGCGCCTCGCCGACGCCGCCGCCAAGGGCTACGCGGTCAACTACGGCGAGACCTCCCCGGACGAGGTGGGCGTGGCCTCCCCCGTCTACGACCACCGGGGCGATGTGGTCGCGGCGGTGCTGATCTCCGCGCCGCGCTTCCGGGTGTCCCCCGAGCGGCTCGCGGAGATCTGCGAGGCCTGCGCCCGCGCCGCCGTGGACGTGACCCGGCGGCTCGGCGGCAACGCGGGAGGCCGTGCGGCCGCGGGCTGACGCGCGCAAAGCCCGGCCCTGTCCCGGCCTGCTCGGCTCCCGGGCCTACTCGGCGATGTCCTCCGCCCACAGCTCGGCGTGCTCGCGCTGGAAGTCCGCCATCATCTCGGCGCAGCGCGGGTCATCGAGGACCTCGACCTCGACGCCGCGGGAGCGCAGCAGCTCGAGCTCGCCGCCGAACGTCCGCGCCTCCCCGACCACGACCTTGGGGATCTTGAACTGGATGACCGTCCCGGTGCACATCGCGCACGGAGCGAGCGTCGTGTACAGCACGGTGTCGCGGTAGGTGCGCTGGCGGCCCGCCGCCCGCAGCGCGGCCATCTCGCCGTGGGCGATGGGATCGCCGCTCTGGACGCGCTCGTTGTGGCCGACGGCGATCACCTCGCCGTCGCGGACCAGGGCTGCGCCGATGGGGATCCCGCCCTGGGCCAGGCCCTCCCGGGCAGCCGAGAGGGCCGCCTCGAACCCTGCGCTCACTGCTGGGCCCCGTGCTCGACCCCGGCGGGGACGAGCATGACCTTGGTCGAGCGCCGCTCGTCCATCGCCCGGTACGCCTCGGCGGCGTCCTCGAGCGGCAGCACCGAGTCGAACACCAGGCCGGGGTTGATCGCGCCCGAGAGGACGTCGGCGAGCAGCTCGGGAAGGTACTCGCGGGTGGACGCCGCGCCGCCGCCCACCGAGATGTTCTTGGAGAACATGGTGCCGATCGGCAGCTCGGCACCGCCGGCGGGGACGCCCACGAACCCGAGGCTGCCGCCGGGCCGGGTGCAGGCGAAGGCCTGCTCCATCGACTCCTTGGTGCCGACGCACTCGAGCACGGAGTCGGCGAGGACGCCCCCCAGGATCGAGCGGACCTTCTCCGCGGCGTCCTTGCCGCGCTCCGCGACCACGTCCGTGGCGCCGAACTGGCGGGCGATCGCCGCCCGGTCCTCGTGCCGGGACATGGCGATGATGCGCTCGGCACCGAGCCGCTTGGCGGCGAGGACCGCGCACAGGCCCACCGCGCCGTCGCCCACCACCACGACGCTCCGCCCGGGGCCCACGTGGGCGGCCACGGCGGCGTGGTGGCCGGTGCCCATGACGTCGGAGAGGGTGAGCAGGCTCTTGGTGAGGGCCTCGTCCGGGTCGCTCACGCCGGGGACCGGGACGAGCGTGCCATTGGCGAGGGGAACGCGGACCAGCTCCCCCTGGCCGCCGTCCACGGGGAGGCCCTGCTCGTCGGAGCCGCCCCACGCGGCGCGGTGCTCGCAGGCGACCTGCACGCCGTTGCGGCACGGCGGGCACTCGCCGCAGGAGATCGCCCAGGGCGCCACGACGAAGTCGCCGACCTTGACCGCGGTCACGTCATCGCCGACGGCCTCGACGATCCCGACGAACTCGTGCCCGATCGGGTGGGGCTCCTCGGTGGCGCGCACGCCGCGGTAGGGCCACAGGTCCGAGCCGCACACGCAGGCCGCGGTCACGCGCACCACGGCGTCGCCGGGGAGGCGGACCTCGGGCTCGGGCCGGTCTTCGACGCGGATGTCGCGGGTTCCGTGGATCATGGTGGCGCGCATGGGGGCTCCTTGCGTTGCGTGGCTGCGTTCAGGTCCAACCTACTCCCGCTCTCCCCGCCCGGCCGACCCACCCCGTCTGGGGGTCACCTCCTGGAAGTCACCTCCTGAGGGCCACCACCTGAGGGTCACCTTCTGGAAGTCGCCTCCGCGGAGTCCGACCTGGTTTCGGGCCGCCTGGCGGCGCGCCGTCCCCGACACGCCGCGTGCGGCCGCGGCAGCGCGCGAACAGTGGTCGGGCTCCGCTCGGGCCTCCACCGAGCACGACGGCGGCCGGCCGCCTTCCGTGCGGGAGGTGGCCGGCCGCCGTGGTCCTCAGGTGAGAAACCTCAGAGGTTCGAGTCAGCCAGGTGCACCGGGTAGACCGAGCGGAGGAGGTGGGCGGTCTCGGACGGCGTCTTGCCGACCTTGACGCCCGCGGCCTCGAGGGCCTCCTTCTTCGCCTGGGCCGTGCCGGAGGAGCCGGAGACGATGGCGCCGGCGTGGCCCATGGTCTTGCCCTCCGGGGCGGTGAAGCCCGCGACGTAGCCGACGACCGGCTTCGTGACGTTGTTCTTGATGAACTCGGCCGCGCGCTCCTCGGCGTCGCCGCCGATCTCGCCGATCATGACGATCGCCTTGGTCTCCGGGTCGGCCTCGAACGCGGCGAGGGCGTCGATGTGGGTGGTGCCGATGACCGGGTCGCCGCCGATGCCGATGGCGGTGGAGAAGCCGAGGTCACGGAGCTCGTACATCATCTGGTAGGTCAGGGTGCCGGACTTGGACACGAGGCCCACGCCGCCCTTGCCGGTGATGTTGGCCGGCGTGATGCCCACGAGGGCCTCGCCCGGGGTGATGATGCCGGGGCAGTTCGGGCCGATGATGCGGGTGGTCTGGTTGCCGGCCGCGTCCTTCGTGGACTGGGCGAGGGCCCAGAACTCGGCGGAGTCCTGCACGGGGACGCCCTCGGTGATGACCACGACGAGGCCGATCTCGGCCTCGATCGCCTCGACCACGGCGTCCTTGGTGAACGCCGGCGGGACGAACACGATGGAGGTGTCCGCGCCGGTCTCAGCCATGGCCTCCTTGACCGAGCCGAAGACCGGGAGCTCGACGGCGTTGCCGTGCTGGTCGCTGTGCGAGACCGTGGTGCCGGCCTTGCGCGCGTTCACGCCGCCGACGATGTTGGTGCCGGCCGCGAGCATGCGGGCGGTGTGCTTGGAGCCCTCGCCGCCGGTGATGCCCTGGACGATGACCTTGTTGTCCTTATTGAGGAAGATCGACATTTTTCTCTCGTCCCTTACTTCGCAGCGCCCGAGTTGGCGAGCTCGGCGGCCTTGTCGGCGCCCTGGTCCATGTTCTCGGCGAGGGTCACCAGCGGGTGGTTGGCCTCGTGGAGGATGCGGCGGCCCTCGTCGACGTTGTTGCCGTCGAGGCGCACGACGAGGGGCTTGTTCGCCGAGTCGCCGAGCTTGTTGAGGGCGCCCACGATGCCGTTGGCCACGGCGTCGCACGCGGTGATGCCGCCGAAGACGTTGACGAAGACGCTCTTGACCTGCTCGTCGCCGAGGATGATGCCCAGGCCGTTCGCCATGACCTCGGCCGAGGCGCCGCCGCCGATGTCGAGGAAGTTGGCAGGCTTGACGTTGCCGTGCTTCTCGCCGGCGTAGGCCACGACGTCGAGCGTGGACATCACGAGGCCCGCGCCGTTGCCGATGATGCCGACCTCGCCGTCGAGCTTGACGTAGTTCAGGTCCAGGGCCTTGGCCTTGGCCTCGAGCGGGTCCTCGGAGTCCTTGTCGACGAGGGCCTCGTGCTCCGCGTGCCGGAAGCCCGCGTTCTCGTCGAGGGAGACCTTGCCGTCGAGCGCGATGATGTCGCCGGCGCCCGTGCGGACGAGCGGGTTGACCTCGACCAGCGTGGCGTCCTCGCCCTTGAAGACGTCCCACAGCTTGACGATGACGTCCGCGACCTTCTCGCGCAGCTCGGGGGCGAAGCCTGCGGTCTCGACGATCTCGGCGGCCTTGGCGGCGTCGATGCCGACGGCCGGGTCGACGGGGACCTTGGCGAGGGCCTCGGGGCGCTCGACGGCGAGCTGCTCGATCTCCATGCCGCCCTCGACCGAGCACATGGCCAGGTAGTTGCGGTTGGCGCGGTCGAGCAGGACCGAGAAGTAGAACTCCTCCGCGATGTCCGCACCCGCGGCGATCATGACGCGCTTGACGGTGTGGCCCTTGATGTCCATGCCGAGGATGTTGGTGGCGTACTCGAACGCCTCGTCGGCCGTCTTGGCGACCTTGACGCCGCCCGCCTTGCCGCGGCCGCCGACCTTCACCTGAGCCTTGACGACGGTGACCCCGCCGATCTTCTCGGCCGCGGCCTTGGCTTCCTCGGGGGTGTGCGCAACGATGCCGGCGAGCACGGGAACCCCGTGCGCCTCGAACAGATCGCGCGCCTGATACTCAAACAGGTCCACGGTTCAGGTCCTCTACGTCGAAAGTAGTTCTGACTCGGAGCACGCACGAGTGTGCCGTGGGGAGCTCCCCTCGGCGGGCCTGATGCTCCAAGGGGCAACTCTAATCCCTTGCAGCGGCGCGAGCTCCCCACGGGCTCCGTTCGTGACCAACCGCACAGCTCTACGATTCGTAGAAATGGGCCGCCGTGCGGTAGGCCCAGCCGCCCGGGGGGCCGTGGTCAGATCCTCGCCTCCGGCGACGTTCCGGCCGCCGGCTCCGCCGCGGCCGCCGCCGCGACCGCCTCCGCGATGGAGGTGTCGTGGCGGGAGATCGCCCAGTGGACGACGGCGGCGATCGCGCCGCCGATGAACCACGAGAACGGCGCGAGGTAGTCGAAGGCGGGGACGAGCGCGACGACGACGGCGGGCACCGCCGAGACGATGAACGAGGCCACGGCCTTCGGGTTCCAGCCGCTGCGGTACGCGTAGTGGCCGCGCTCCCGGAAGAGCTCGCCGACCGCCACGTGCTGCCTCCTGAGCACGTAGTAGTCCACCATGATGATCCCGAAGAGCGGCCCCAGCAGGGCACCGAGACCGCCCAGGAACAGGTTCACGACCACAGGGCTGTTGAACAGGTTCCACGGGGTGATCACGAGCGCGATGAGCGCCGCGATCAGACCGCCACGCTTGAAGGTGATCTTCTCCGGCCACACATTGGCCAGGTCGTAGGCCGGCGAGACGAAGTTCGCGACGACGTTGATGCCGAGCGTTGCGACGGCGAACGTGACGGCGCCGAGCAGGAGCGCCCACACGCTGTCGATGCGGCCCACGATCTCGACCGGATCGTAGATGTGCTTCCCGTAGACCTGGTACGTGCCGGCCGTGACCACCACGGACACCACCGAGAACGCGATGAAGTTCACCGGCAGGCCCCACAGGTTCGCCGTCCATACCGCCCGGCGGTCGGGCGCGAAGCGGGAGAAGTCGCAGAAGTTGAGCAGGAGCGTGGAGAAGTACGTCACGGTCAGCGCGATGGCCGCGGCGAACGCGTGCCCGACCCCCCACGTGGCCGTGCCGCCCTGGAGCTCGAGCGAGACCCTCCAGCCGGCCTTGAGCAGGATGTACACCACGAGGAGCCCCATGACGACCCAGACGGCGGGTCCCGCCCAGTCCTGGAAGCGGCGGATCGTGTCCATGCCGTTGCGCAGGAGGACGAGTTGGAGCGCCCACATGAGGAGGAAGCCGAGCCAGCCGAGCGTGGATTCGCCGAGGAAGTTGTTCTCGGTCAGCCCCTGGGCGTCGGGCCAGATCTTCAGCGCGATGATGATCACCGCCCGGGAGGCGAGCCAGGTCTGGATGCCGTACCACGCGATCGCGACCAGCGCCCGGATGAGGGCGGGCAGATTGGCCCCGATCGTGCCGAAGGAGATCCGGGCCAGCACCGGGTACGGCACTCCCGTCTTCTGGCCCGCATACCCGGAGAGGTTCATGAGGAAGAAGACGAGGACGATCCCCACCACGAGCGCGAGGAAGACCTGCCATGCGCCGAGGCCGATCGCGAAGAGCCCTGCGGCGAACGTGTAGCCGCCGAGCGAGTGGATGTCCGACATCCACATGGCGAACAGCGAGTAGAAGCCCCACTTCCTGTGCTCGGCGGGCGCGAGGTCCTCGTTGTAGAGGCGGGGACTGTACCCCGCGGGAATCGACTCGGCCACCGTTCCGCCTCCTTGCCCACGGCTCCCCCGGCGGTGCCCCCACGCCGTTCGACGACAGGGTAGATCCGCCGGGCCCCGGGCTCAACGGGCGGGGCGCTCAGCCGACCTTGGTCAGCGGCGCGTAGCGCAGCAGCAGGCGCTTCTCGCCGACGTCGAAGCTCACCTTCGCGACCGTCTTGTCCCCGGCGCCCTCCACGCCGATCACGGTGCCGTTGCCGAACGCCGTGTGGTTGACCTTGTCCCCCACCGAGACCGCGATGACCTCCTTCTGCGGCTGCACGCGCCCCTTGGCCGCGGCCGCCGAGGGCGGGGATGCCGGGGAGATCGAGGAGAAGTTCGCGTTCCGGCTCGTCCCGGCTCCCCAGGAGGAGCCGCCGTAGCGGCCCGCGGACCGGTCCCACCGGTCGTTGGCGTTGCCCACGGCGGGCGGCCGCTTGGACCCCTCGCGCTTCCAGTCGATCAGCTCGGCCGGGACCTCGCCCAGGAACTGGCTCGCGGGGTAGTACTCGCTCTGGCCCCAGAGGCTGCGGACCTCCGAGCGGGTGAGGTAGAGCCGCTTGCGGGCGCGGGTGAGGCCCACGTACGCGAGCCGGCGCTCCTCGGCCAGCTCCTCGGGGTCGGTCGCCGAACGGCGGTGCGGGAAGACCCCGTGCTCCATGCCCGTGAGGAACACGACCGGGAACTCGAGGCCCTTGGCCGTGTGCAGGGTCATGAGCGTCACGACGCCCTGCCGCCTCGCCTCCGCGACCGCGGCGTCGACCTCGGCCTGGGAGGCGCCGTCCGGGGTATCCGGGATCTGGTCCGCGTCGGCGACGAGGGAGACCTGCTCGAGGAACTCCTCGAGGCTCCCCTCGGGGTTGTCGCGCTCGTATTCGCGCACGACGGCGACGAGCTCGGCGAGGTTCTCGACGCGCGACTCGTCCTGGGGGTCGGTCGAGCTCCGCAGGCCCGCGAGGTAGCCCGTCTGCTCGAGCACGGCCTCGAGGGCCTCGGCCGCTCCCGAGCCTTCCGCCACGGCCGCGAGGTCGTCGAGGAGCTTGACGAAGCCCTTGACGGCGTTGAGCGAGCGGGTGGCCATGCCGGGGACCTCGTCCGCGCGCCGCGCGGCGGCCATGAAGGAGAGGCGCTCCCGCTCGGCGAAGGCGGCGATGGTGCCCTCGGCCCGCTCGCCGATGCCCCGCTTCGGTTCATTGAGGACGCGGCGGAGGTTGACGTCGTCGTCCGGGTTGACCAGCACGCGCAGGTACGCCAGCGCGTCCTTGATCTCCTTGCGCTCGTAGAAGCGGGTGCCGCCGACCACCTTGTAGGGCAGGCCCACCCGCATGAGGATCTCCTCGAGGCTGCGGGACTGGGCGTTGGTGCGGTAGAACACCGCGACGTCGCCGGGCCGGAACTCGCCCGTGTCGGTGAGGCGGTCGATCTCCTTGGCGATGAAGCGCGCTTCCTCGTGCTCGTTCTCGGCTGCGTAGCCGATGACCTTCTCGCCGTCCCCCTCGGAGGTCCACAGGCGCTTCTCGGGCCGGTTCGGGTTCCGGGAGATCACGGCGTTCGCGGCGGAGAGGATCGTCTGGGTCGAGCGGTAGTTCTGCTCGAGCTTGATGGTGCGGGCCTCGGGGTAGTCCTTCTCGAACTCCACGATGTTGCGGATGTCCGCCCCGCGGAAGGCGTAGATGGACTGGTCGGAGTCGCCCACCACGGTCAGCTCCGAGGCGTCCGGGCCCTCGCCGACGATCTCCCGCACGAGCGCGTACTGGGCGTGGTTGGTGTCCTGGTACTCGTCCACGAGGACGTGCCGGAATCGCCGCCGGTAGGTCTCCGCGAGCGCCGGGAAGGCCCGGAACATGTACACCGTCTCGGCGATGAGGTCGTCGAAGTCCATCGCGTTCGCCTGGCGCAGGCGCTGGGTGTAGCCCTTGAAGACCTCGGCCACGCCGGCCTCGAACGGATCGTTCATGTTCGCGCGGCCGGCGAAGTCCTCGGCGTCGATGAGCTCGTTCTTGAGCGCCGAGATCTTGTGCTGGACGGCCTTGGGCGCCACCTTCTTGGGGTCCAGCTCGAGGCCCTTGTGCACGAGGGTGATGAGCCGGAGGGAGTCGGCGGAGTCGTAGATCGAGAAGTTCGAGTTCAGCCCCACGGACTTCGCCTCGCGGCGGAGGATGCGCACGCACGAGGAGTGGAACGTGGAGATCCACATCCGCTGCGCGCGCTCGCCCACCAGGGCCTCGATGCGCTCGCGCATCTCGGCGGCGGCCTTGTTGGTGAAGGTGATGGCGAGGATCTCGCCGTGGTGGGCACGGCGGGTCGCGATGAGGTAGGCGATCCGGTGCGAGAGCACCCGGGTCTTGCCGGACCCGGCGCCCGCGACGATGAGCAGGGGACCTCCGGCGTGGGTGACGGCCTCGAGCTGCTCGGGGTTGAGCCCCTCGAGGAGGTGGGCCGCCTGCGCCTTGGCTTCCCTGCGGGCGTCCTCGGCCGGGTCGGAGGCAGGCAGCCAGCCCTCGGGCAGGTCCTCGGGGGCGCCGGTCTCCTCTTCGGGCGCGGGCCGGAGCTCCTCGGGGTCTGGTTCCTCCGCCCCGCCGGGCAGGCCGGACTTGGGCAGATGGGCGTAGGGATCGAAGAGCATATCCATGATCCCTCTATTTTAGGCCGCGCGGCTGACACTTCTGGGGGGACGGCGAGCGCTGGCGTGGCCGGGACGGTCGGCGCCCCGGCCACGCCCGGCGCTCATGCGCCCGGCGTGCGGCGCACCCCGTAGCGGTGCCCCTCGCTGTCGGTCTCGATGTCGATCCCGTCGAGCTCGCGCGCCTCCTTGAGGTCTTCGGGGTTGTGGCCGTGGCGCTCGGGCTCGGTGGCGATCCGGCGATTGGCCGGCCCGTACAGCCCGCGCAGGTGGCCCATGGTCCTCATGAAGGACTCGGACTTGGTCTCGCGCGTGCCCGGCTCCGGCTGGCCCGGCTGGTGGTGGTTCATTTGCGCACCTCCCTCCCTGTGCCTCAGTCCGTCTTGGCCTGGACGGTCTCCGCGCTGGCGAAGACCTCCCGCATGAGCTCGAGGACGCGGTTGCGCGCGGCAAGGAGCTCGACGAGGCACTTCTCCAGCTGGTCGGCGAGGTGCGCGCTGATCCACTCCCGTGCGTAGACGGTGAGGGGCTCGTAGACGGCGATCGCGCTGTAGACCACCTCGAGGGCCAGCGGCAGGACCGCGAGGTCCTTGATGCCGTCGGCCGTCTTGCGCAGGACCGTGTGCGCCTCCTTGTCGAGCCCGTCGGCGGCGTGGCCCGGCGGGACGGCCACGTTGCGCTCGAGTTCGGCGAAGCAGTCCTCGAGGACGGCGGCGTGGAGCCGCGCCTCCTCGCTCAGGTCGAGCATGAGGGCCGCGACCTCGCGCCGCTGCGACTCCTGCTCGAGGACTCCCAAGGTGACGATCGAGCGGCGGCTCGTCCCGCGGGCGATTCCCAGGCGGTACACGAACAGCTCGTGGGCTTCGGAGAAGTACTCGAACATGGCAGGACCTCCCTCCCGGCGGGCCAGCGGCGGGCGCGGAGCCCTGGCGGATCCTTCGACGACGTCCGTCCCAGTCCTGCCTTCATTCTCCGCCCCGGCACGGGCCGGGGCAATGAAGAGTCCTACCCGTCGAGGCCCCGGATCTGCTCGGCGACGTCCGCCGGATCCGCCTCCTGGACGCCTGCCGGGTCCGGCTCGACGACGACTTCCTCCCCGTCGATCAGGCCGTCCTCCTCGTCCCAGACCTTCTCGTCCGGTTCCACGGAGAAGTCGAGCGAGGGGTCCTCCTCCTCGCTCAGGCTGCGCGCTGGATCCTGGTTGTCGATGCTGGCCATCGTTCCCCTCCGTGCAGGCCTCGTTCCGGGCCGCCCCGGTCCCGGGGCTCAGTCCAGCACAGCACCGGGCCGCTGAGGGGTCAAGGGTGCCGCCGGCAGCGGGCTGCGGCCCCGCGGTGCGCCTCAGCCGAGCCGTGCGGAGGAGAGCGCCGCCACGATCTCGCGGACCGCCGTCGCGCCCCCCGCCGCGAACCAGGTGAGCCCGTTGATCTCGACCGTCGCGGTGGTGCCGCCGGCGGCGGTGACGATCGCCTTGCCGGGGAGCCAGTCCCATTGGGGGCAGGAGTGCTGGAACCAGGCGCCGATCTCGCCCTGGGCCACGCGTGCGAGGTCGCACGAGCCGGAGCCGAGGATGCGGATCGACGCCGACCGGACGGCCGCGGCGTGCCACGGCATTGCCGAGAGCGGCTGCTCGAGCCAGCGGGGCTGGATGGAGGTGGCGACCCCCAGCATGCCCAGGCGCGCGTCGGCCGGTCCGCCGAGGGGCTGGCCGTTGAGCGTGGACGGGGTGTCCGCCCCTCCGATCCACAGCTTGTCCTCCTGGGGCTGGAAGATCGCCCCGAGGAGCGCCTCCGGGTCGGCGTCCCCGTTCGAGGCGGCCCCGCGCAGGGCCAGGGCCGAGCACCAGTAGCTCGAGCCGGAGAAGAAGTTGTAGGTGCCGTCCACCGGGTCCACGACCCACGTCCGGCCGGAGGCGGACCGCACGTCCGTGCCCTCCTCGCCGAAGACCCCGTCCTCCGGCCGGCAGCGGCGCAGCTGGGCGAGGATGTAGGCCTCGGCGGCCTTGTCCGCGGCGGTCACGATGTCCGAGACGGACGACTTGCGCTGGGCCTCGAGGCCCTCGCGGCGCATCTCCAGCGCCAGCGTCCCGGCCGTGCGCACGAGCGCCTCGGCCAGCTCGGCGTCGGTCAGGTTCGGGTCGAGGTCGGGCAGGGCGCGGTCGCTGGTCTCAGGCACACGCCCAGCCTACCTGCGGGCCCGGCACCCACGGGGGCGGCCCACGGTCCACCCCGGCGGTCCGTCCGCGCGGGGACCGGGACGGATAATGGACCCATGTCCAAGACCCCGGCCCAGCGGGCCCGCAAGCACGGCGAGCGCGCCGCCGCTCCGAGTGCCCGCCCCGGCCAGCCCGTCAACCCCACCACGAGCCGCACGCCAGAACAGGCCCGGGGCAACGCGCGCCTGATCATCATCGCCGCCCTCGTGGCGAGCGTGTTCATGTTCTGGTACTACCACCTGCTCACGCTCTCGCAGATGACCCAGCTCTCCGGCGGCCTCGCCATGCCGGACTCGCTCGTGGGCGGCTTCTCCCCGGACTACGCGCACCGGCTGCAGGGCGCGCTCGACGACGCCGCCCGCGGCCAGCTCAGCTACGTGCACAAGACCGCGGGAACGCTCTTCCCGCTCATCTCCGGCTTCACGTTCCTGCTCGTCTTCGGCACGTGGCTGAAGGGCAAGGCCCTGCGCTGGGCCTCGTTCGCCGTGGTGGTCGTCTTCGCGATCGTGCGGCTGTGGGGCAACATCGCGGTGGACGGCGCCGTCGCCCCCGGCGCGGACGCAGGCGCCGCGGTGCTCGCCTCGGTCCTCGTCGTGGCGGGCTGGGTGCTGCTCTTCGTCATGCTCCTCGGCGCGGGGGCGGCGGTGCTCGCCGCGCGGCGCGGTCGCACGACGGCGCGGCGCACCTCGGGCGGCTGAGCGCCTCCGCGTGCCGGCGGCAGGGGCGTTGCGGGTGCGGAGCGGGGGTCAGGCGCGCACGCGGCGCAGGGCCCGGGCCTGCCGGGCCGGGACGCCGAGGCGGTAGGCGATGACCGCGCCCACGAGCGCGATCCCGGCCGTGATCGGGTAGCCCATGAACCGCTCGAGGGTCCCGGGCTCGGGCACGTGGAGTCGGACCGCGCCGCCCACGATCGTCGCGACGAACGAGGCGCCGCCGCACAGCAGCACGGGCCACGCGGCAGCCGTGCGCCCGATCCACAGCAGGCCGAGCACCACGAGGGCCGTCGAGCCGCCCAGGAAGTAGGCGCCCGCCGCGGCCAGGTGCACGGCCTCGATCGAGTCCTGCGGGACGAGCCCCACCACCGCGACCCCCGCGCCGGCGAGCCCGAGGAGGACCCGGACCGCGAGCGTCGCCGCCCAGGGCACCGCGGCCGCCGGGTGCCCCGACCGGATCGCCGCGGCGACGCCCCCGCGGGAGGCGGGGGCCGGAGTCGTGCGCGGAAGGCCCGCGGTGCGGGCGGCGAGGGCCCGTGAGAGCCGCGCCTGTGCGCGGACGGCGCGGTCCTGGGCCGCGACGCGGAGCACGGCCGAGGTGATGAGCAGGGCCGCGATCACCATGCCGACGCCCTGGAGGACGAAGGAGACGTTCATGAGGGTGTGCAGCGGCGAGCAGACCTCGCGGGTGCCGTGGAGGCCGCAGCCGACCTGGCCGAGGTCGCTGATGAAGTTCAGCCGCCGGCTGTACGGCGCGGGTCCCCGCCAGGCCGCGATCGTGGCCGCCTCCGCCGCGAAGAACTGCAGGATGCTCACTGCCGACCACGCGCCGAGGTAGTGCCGGATCCGGTCGGTCGATGCCTCTGCTGCAGCCACGCGCCCAGCCTAGCCACGCCTGCAGTGTGCGGCGCGGCCGCCCCGCCAGCCGGTATGCTTGTCAGCGTGCCCGGCGCGATCCGGGCCGGCCCCCGTAGCTCAGTAGGATAGAGCGGCCCTCTCCTAAAGGGCAGGCCATCGGTTCGATTCCGGTCGGGGGCACTTGTCATATCCGGTCCCCGAGCTGCGCGCGTACCTCCTCGGGGCGTGGGCCGTGGAGCGCGAGCTCCTGGACCGCGCCTCCGGCGCCCGCGGCAGCTTCAGCGGCACCGTGGCCTTCGAGGCCGCGGACGACGGCGGCCTCCGCCAGTGCGAGCGCGGCACCGTCCGCTGGGGCTCGCACGAGGGCCCCGCCGGGCGCGAGTACGTGTGGCGCCCGGGCTCCGGGCCCGGCGCGATGGAGGTCTTCTTCCCCGACGGCCGGCCGTTCCACGCCGTGGACCTCACCGGCTCCGCCGGCGACGGCGCCCACTGGTGCTCCCCCGACGACTACCGGGTGCACTACGAGGCCATCGGCCCGGACGAGCTGCGCTACATGTGGGACGTCCGGGGGCCAGCCAAGGACCTGCTCCTGACGAGCATCCTCCGCCGGCTCCCCGCCCCTGACTGACCGTGCCGCCTCACCTCCCGCCGTGAGGGGTCATGTCCCTGCGATGAGGGGTCATGTCCCCGCCGTGAGGGGTCATGTCCCTGCGATGAGGGGTCATGTCCCCGCCGTGAGGGGTCATGTCCCTGCGATGAGGGGTCACACCCCCTTGTTGTACACGTCGAGCCCGAAGCGGTCCAGGCCCGGCGTGCCCGCGTACCCGAGGTAGGACAGGCCGTTGAGGTCCTCGATGCTGGCGAGCAGGCTGTAGTGGTTGTACGGCGTCGTGGACCATGTGCCGCCGGCGGTGAACGGCGAGAGCACGAGTGCCCCGACGCGGCCGCCGCCCATCCCCGTGATCCCCGGCAGCGCCGCATTGGGCCCGGGCCCCTCGCCGCAGCACGCGCTCGCGTCCTGCTGCGGGCCGTCCGACTCGTCGAAGGTGATGACCAGGACCCCGTCCTTCTTGAACGCGGGCGAGCCGGTGATGACGGGAACCCACTGCTTCAGCCACGCGTCGGCCGAGACGAGGCCCCCGGGCTGCCCGTCGACGCACGGGGAGTCGTGCCCGTCGTGGCACAGGTTCGGCGTGATGAAGGAGACGTCCGGCGTGGTCGAGGCCGAGGCGAGGTCGCCGCTCAGGGCGGAGAGGTCCACGTCCTTCGCCGCGCAGTCGGGCGAGCCGGTGATGCCGGCGAAGTAGACGAACGGGTTGTGGCGGGCGGCGTACTGGTCGCCGACCCGTGCCTTCTGGGTATCGTCCACCGCGCCGAGCTGGGGATGGCGGCAGGGCGTGCCCATGTCCTCCATGTAGCCCTTCCAGCTCTTGCCCGCCGCGGTGAGCTGGTCCGCGACCGTCTTCACGCCCGAGGGGTAGACGCACCCGCTGCCGACGGCCTGGCCCTGGTCCGCCGTGCCGGTCTGGACGAACGGCGAGTAGGTCTGGCAGTCGGCCTGGGTCTGGCTGTTCGGGCCCTGCCCCGACACCTCGGAGACGTAGTTGTCGAGCGAGTTGTGGCCGGTGCCGTAGTAGCTGTTGAGCAGGACGCCCTGCGAGCGCAGCGTCTGCGAGAGGTAGGGCGCCTGCGAGGACGGGCCCCACGTCTCCTCGTAGCCCTTGTTCTCGAGGTTGATGACGAAGACGTGGGAACTGGACGGCAGGTACTGGGAGGTCGGCCCGGCGGCG
This sequence comes from Sinomonas soli, assembly GCF_054782415.1. Classification (NCBI taxonomy): domain Bacteria; kingdom Bacillati; phylum Actinomycetota; class Actinomycetes; order Micrococcales; family Micrococcaceae; genus Sinomonas; species Sinomonas soli. The sequence continues at coordinate 47,697 of NZ_BAAGSN010000005.1, forward strand.
TGGGCCGCCTGGTCGGCGCCGCCGCGCACCAATGCGACGGCGGCGAGCACCAGCACGGCGACGGCCGTGAGCACGACGGCGAGCGGCCGCCGTCGTGCGACGGCAAGGGCGCCCGGGGCGGGGTTTGCGCGGGTCATGAGAGCTTCCATCCTTCCGAGATGGCTCGGTCCTTGAGCGGCTTCCACTCGTCTTCGGGGTCGCCGCCGGGCAGGGGTGTGCAGGCCGGGCCGGCGGCGAACGGCGGAACCGTGTAGGCCGGGGCGCTGAGGTTCGGGGCCGAGGCGAGGTCCAGCACCTCGGCGATGTTGGCGGCGTTCGCGTCCCGCTGGGTGAGGGCCTGCAGGTTCCACCGCCACTCGATGGCCTTGAGCACCGAGGTGTGGTCGTACGTGCCCGAGGCCACCGCGCCGCGGCGGGCGAACGGCGAGACCACGAGGGCCGGGACCCGGAACCCCCGCAGGGACGTCTTCGGGCTCACGTCCGGCGCGGTGGTCGGGGCCACGTGGTCGTAGAAGCCGCCCCACTCGTCGAAGTTGACCACGAGCATCGTCCGCGGCCACGCCGGAGACTTCGTGACGGCGTTGTAGACCTCGTTGAGGAAGAGCTCGCCGGAGCGGAGGTCCGCGTGGGGGTGGTCGTCGCCCGAGGTGCCGGAGCTCTCGTCAGTGAACCGGGGGTCCACGAAGCTCACCGACGGCAGGGTGCCGGCCGCGCAGTCACTGAGGAACTCGGAGTACTGCGCGGAGATGGGCAGGTACTTGGTGCCCCAGAGGGCCACGAACGGCACGTCGGAGTAGTAGTACTTCCCGGAGACGCCGGCAGCGGCCAGACGGTCCCAGATGGTGGGGATCGTCGCGTTGGCGGTCGAGTTGTGGATGCGGTCCGTCTGGGCGGAGTGCTGGTAGAAGCGGTTGGGGTACGTCTCGGCCATGACGGCGGCATAGTAGTTGTCGCACACCGTCCAGCCGGGCGCTGCCTGGGCGAAGAACTGCAGGTCCGCACCGGTGTAGTACCCGATCGCGAAGTCGTCGTTCTCGCCAGCGCGCAGCCAGCCGTCGCACTTGCCGTTGTTGTACTCGATGAGCCCGCCCTCCTGGGAGTGGTCGGGATCGGGGTGGCTGCACCCCTGGTAGTCGGTGAGGTGGTGCGTACCGTGCGGCACCCCATAGCGGTCGGTGTAGGTGAGGCCGCCCTGCTTCCCGTTGGCGCCGGGGAGCCAGCCGAGGAAGTGGTCGAACGAGCGGTTCTCCATCATCACCACGATGATGTGGTCGATCCCGGAGGCGCTGGGGTCGGCGGGCAGGGCGGCGGGCGCAATGCTTCGGACGGACGACGGCGACGCGGCCCCGGTGAGGGCTGCGGCACCCAAGGCGGCGAGGGACGCTGCCGAGAGGAAACTGCGGCGGGAGGTGGTCACGGCCCACCAAGTTACCGTGCAGTAGCGCTTCTCAGGGCCGGCTTTCCCGACTGTTCACCAGCGGTTCACAGAACTCCCACCCGGCTCCCAGAGAGCGCGCGCCCCTCACGGACGCCGGGCGAGGAGCGGCAGCACGTGGTCCGTCAGGAGCGGCGCGAGGTCCGCCTCGGGCTCTGCCGCGGGATCGATCCAGCGCAGTTCGGCGATCTCTGCGGCGGCGTGCACGGCTGCCGGATCGTACGTCCCGGGCGCGGTGAAGACGGTCGCCTCGATGTCCCACCCGGCCTCGTTCGCCGCCCGCGCGATCCAGACGCCCAGCGGCTCGAGCGACTCGGGGCCGACGACGATCCCCACCTCCTCCTCGAGCTCGCGGCTCGCGGCGTGGGCCGCGGACTCCCCGGGCTCGGGCTTCCCGCCCGGGTGCATGAAGCGGTCGGTGCCGCGCTTGCGGACCGTGAGGAGGCGGCCGTCGCGCGCGAAGACGCAGACGGCGGAGACGACGATGCGGGCTTCCACGGTCCGGGGCTCCTAGGCGTAGTCGTCGGCGGTCGCCGAGGCCTCGGCGAACTGGGTGGTGTAGAGCTCGGCGTACCGGCCGCCCGCTGCGAGGAGCTCGGCATGGGTGCCCCGCTCCACGATCTGGCCGTCCTCGACCACGAGGATCTGGTCCGCGGCGCGGATCGTGGAGAGCCGGTGCGCGATCACGACGGCGGTGCGCCCCTCGAGCGCCTCCCCGAGGGCTGCCTGCACGGCCGCCTCGTTGGTCGAGTCGAGGGCCGCGGTGGCCTCGTCGAGGATCACCACCCGCGGGGCGGCCAGGAGCAGGCGCGCGATGGTGAGCCGCTGCCGCTCGCCGCCGGAGAGCCGGTACCCCCGCTCCCCCACGATCGTGCCGAGGCCGTCCGGGAGCGAGCGCACCATGTCCTCGAGCCGCGAGCGCCGCAGCACGTCCCAGAGCTCCTCCTCGGTGGCCCCGGGCCGGGCGAGGCGCAGGTTGGCGGCGATGCTCTCGTGGAACAGGTGGCCGTCCTGGGTGACCATGCCGACGGTGCCCCGCATCGAGTCGAAGGTCGTGTCCCGCACGTCGACGCCGCCGATCCGCACCGCGCCCGACTCCACGTCGTAGAGGCGCGAGAGCAGCTGCGCGACGGTGGACTTGCCCGCCCCGGAGGAGCCCACGAGCGCGAGGGTCTGGCCCGGGTCTACCCGGAAGGAGACGCCGTGGAGCACCTCTTCGCCGCCGCGGGTGTCCAGCACCGCGACCTCCTCGAGCGAGGCGAGCGAGACCTTGTCGGCGCTCGGGTAGCCGAAGCGGACGTCGTCGAACTCGACCGAGACGGGACCGGCCGGCAGGGGCCGGGCATCGGGCTTCTCGCGGATGAGCGGCGTCAGGTCGAGGACCTCGAAGACCCGCTCGAAGCTCACGAGCGCGCTCATGATCTCCACCCGGGCGCTGGAGAGGTTGGTGATCGGCGCATAGAGGCGGGTCAGGAGCAGGGCGAGCACCACGACGTCGCCCGGTGCGAGCTGTCCCGCGATCGCGAGCCAGCCGCCCACCCCGTAGACGAGCGCGAGGGCGAGCGAGGAGACGAGGGTCAGCGCGGTGATGAACGTGAAGGAGAGCATCGAGGAGCGGATGCCGATGTCCCGCACCCGCCGGGCGCGCAGCGCGAACTCGCGCGACTCCTCGTCGGGGCGCCCGAAGAGCTTGATGAGGGTCGCGCCCGGAGCCGAGAACCGCTCGGTCATCTGGGTGCTCATGGTGGCGTTGTGCCCGGCCGCCTCGCGGCGCAGGTCCGCGACACGCGCTCCCATCCGCCGGGCCGGGATGAGGAAGATCGGCAGGAGGACCAGCGCCAGGACAGTCACGAGCCAGGACTTCTGGGCCATCACGGCCACCGTCAGTACCAGCGCGACGGCGTTGCTCACCACGCCCGAGAGCGTGCCGGCGAAGGCCGCCTGGGCGCCGATCACGTCGTTGTTCAGGCGGCTCACGAGGGCGCCAGTGCGGGTGCGGGTGAAGAACGCGATGGGCATCGTCTGGACGTGGTCGAACACGGCGCGGCGCAGGTCCAGGATGACGCCCTCCCCGATCGTGGCCGAGAGCCAGCGGGTCAGGAGCCCGAACCCCGCGTCGGCGAGCGCCACGGCGGCGATGAGCACCGCGAGCCAGACCACGGTGGAGACCGAGGAGTGGTTGACGATCGCGTCGACGACCTGGCCGGCGAGCACGGGGGTGGCGACGGCGGTCACCGCCGCGACGATGGAGGTCAGGACGAAGGCGACGAGGCGGCCGCGGTGGGGTGCCGCGAACGTGAGCACCCGCCGCAGAGTCTCCCTGCTGAACGGGTTCCGGCCCTCGGTGGCGCGGGAGATCTGGTGCAGCGAACTCCACGCCGCGGTCTGCATGCTCATGGGATTCTCCTGAGAACGTGAAAGGCCCGCCGACTCGCGATTGGGGGGTGCGCGAGCCGGCGGGCTTGATTCAGCATAAGCCAGGCCGTCCAGCACGTAAAATCGACACGCACAGGCGATGCGTGGGCGGGGACCGCCCCGCCGCTCGCCGCATGACAGGGGGGGTACATGCCGGTATCAGCGTTGGTGTTCCGGGACTGGCTGCAGGAGCTGGCCCCGGGGAACACCGCGGCGGACATCTGCCGCCGGGCCGGCCTCAAGCGCAGCACACTCGCACAGCAGCTCGTGCGGGGCAAGGTCGCGGAGACGACCGTCGTCGCCGTCGCCCGCGCGTACGGGGAGAACCCGGTGCTCGGCCTCGCCCGGTTTGCCCCCTACGGGGACCTCGCGTCGAGCACCGCCACCCCCACCGACGCCGAACTGCTGAGCCAGGTCTCCACGGCCCGGCTGCTCGAGGAACTGCTCGTGCGCGGCGGCGAGCTCCCCGCCGTGCCGCCGGCGTCGCATCCCGGTCCCGCACGGGCCGAGAGCGAGTGCTCCTCGTGCGAGCCCGACGTCCGCCAGTGGGTGGACGCGATCGACGACGGCGACCTCCGCCAGCGCGTCAGCGAGGCCAGCGGCATCGCACCGCAGAACCTCTCGGCGCAGCTGCGCGCCAACCGCCTCAGCCCCGAGCTCGCGGTGAGCACCGCGCGGGAGGCCGGAGTGGGCCTGCGCAACGGACTCGTGATCACGGGACTGGTCACCGCGACCGAGGCGGGCTGGCCGGTCGAGGCCTGGGAGCAGGCAGTCGGCCGCCTGCCCGACGCCGAGCTCGCCTTCATGGCCGCGGAGCGGCTCGCCGCCCTCGGCCGTGCCCTGCGCCGGACGACCACGGACGCCCGCGCCGTGCGCCGCGTCTGGGAGCACCTCGGATGACGGCCCTTGCCTGGGTGACGTTCGCCCTCGCCGTGGTCCTCGCCCTCGTGCGCCTCCCCTCGGTGCTGCGGGGCGAGAACCGCCTCATGATGGCCCTGTTCGCCCTCCTGGCGCTCGCGGTCCTGCTCAGCATCGGGGCTCCGTACCTCGCCATCGACGCGGCCCTCGGCGGCATCAACCTCGCGAACCTGCTGCTCAGGTTCCTCATCTACGCCATTGCCCTCCTCCTGGCGGTCCGGATCTCCCGCGCGTTCTCGGCCCGTGGCGCGCAGCACGCGCTGCTCGGGCCGTGGGGCCTCTCCGCCCTCGCCCTCGTCGGGGCGGGCACGGTGGTCTCGTTCCTCCTCATGGGGCTCCTCCCCTCGAGCGTCGGCCTGCGGGCCGGGGACGACCAGACGTGGTTCGACGTCTACGGCGAGCTGGGCCGGGTCTACCCGGGGTTCACGGGAGTCATCCTGCTCCCCAGCCTGCTGCGGGCGTTCCGGCGCTCCGCCCTCGTCCCGCTCCGGGCGGCCGCCGGCCTGCTGGCCGCCGGCTACATCGTGCTCGCCCTGACCATCCTCTTCCCCCTCATGCCGGACGGCTGGCTCCCCCTCCAGCAGGCCATGAACTACAGCTCGATCCTGTTCCTCCTCACCGGCCTCGGCACCATCTGGATCGCGGGCGGAATCGCCAGACGACGCGCCGGTGCGTAAAAAATCCACTCATAGGAGGAACCCGGTTCACATTTTCATTAGTCCGTGCCACAATGATGAATGTGTGAACACGACCTGTCAGGGGGACAGGGTTTGTTCTTCATTGGGGGGATGAGTGGCGGCGGCCTTCGGGCCGCCACCACTCAGTCTTTTTAAGCCCCGAGACCAGCGTTCAGGCCCTCCGCAGCCGCAGGGTGACCAGCTGGAAGGGCCGCAGGGTGAGGGGCATCACCCCGCCGCCGACCCCCCTCGGCCTGCCGGCCCCGAGCGGCCGCTCGAGCAGGTCAACGGCCTCGATGCCGGCACAGTCGAAGCCCGCACGCACCGTCGCCGACGCCCGCGCCCCGAACGCCTCGTAGAGCCGCACCACCACATCGCCCGTCCCGTCCTCGGCCAGCTTGACGGCCTCCACCACGACCCCGGGGTGGTCGACCGCCACGAGCGGGACGACGTCGCGCCCGCCGCGCACGGCGCGCGGTGGGAGGTTCGCGTCGTAGCCCGACCGAACGGCCTCGGCGATCCCGGCGTTCGGCGTCACCGTGACGGTGAAGCTGTGGACCCCGGCGTCCGCGCCGGGATCGGGGAAGAGCGGCGACCGCAGCAGCGAGAGCCGGACGGTCGTCGTCGTGCCCCCGTCCTCGCGGACCGCGCGGGTGATGTCGTGGCCGTAGGCGGTGCAGTTCGCGATCGCCACCCCATAGCCGGGCTCGGCCACATGGACCCAGCGGTGGGCGCACACCTCGAAGCGCGCCGCGTCCCAGGACGTGTTGACGGGAACGGGCCGGAAGACGTGCCCGAACTGGGTCTCGGCGGCGCTGCGGTCGGCACGCAGGTCGAGCCCGAAGCCAAGCTTGAGCAGTTTCTGGCGCTCGTGCCAGTCCACCTCGGTCTCGATCCGGAGGCCCGCCGCGCCGGGGGCGAGCACGAGCCGCTGGAGCACCGTCGAGGAGCCGAAGGCCCGGCGGACCTCCAGCGCGGCCTCCCCCGGCGCGCCGTCCACCGGGGCCACCGAGGCAGCCTCGTCGAGGCGCTCGACGGTGTGCCGGTAGAACTCGTCGACGTCCCACGCGTCCCACTCGTTGGGGGTGTCGCGATGGAGCTCGAGGAGGTTGCCCGCCGCCCCGGGCGCGACCGCGTCCCGGCCGCTCGCAGCGTCCACGAGCGAGACGAGGAGGCCGTGCGCGTCCACCTCCGCCCGGACGGTGCCGTTGTCGAGCACCCAGCCGCCGCCCGCCGTCGTGCGCAGCACCGCGGTGGCCGCCGGCCCGGCCGCGCTGGCTGCCCTGACGATGCCGCCGCCGAGCGCCGGCACGCCGGCCCGGGCGTGGGGGGCCGCGTTGAGCAGGATCTCGTTCTCGCCGGGCCCCACGAGGGCCGCGGCGGCGTCGGCGATGAGGGCCTCGAGGCCGCGCTCGACCGCGGCGTAGTTCCGCTCCGCATCCCGGTGGACCCAGGCGATCGCCGTACCGGGGAGGATGTCGTGGAACTGCTGCAGGAGCACGAGCCGCCACAGGCGGCGCAGCTCCCCGGCGGGGTAGTCGGCCCCGGCGTGGACCGCGGCCGTGGCGCACCACAGCTCCGCCTCGCGCAGCAGGTGCTCGCTGCGCCGGTTCCCGGCCTTGGTGCGCGCCTGGGCCGTGTAGGTGCCGCGGTGCTTCTCGAGGTACATCTCCCCCGTCCACACCGGCGGGTGCACGTACTCGGCCTCCGCCTCGACGAAGAACGCGGCCGGGGTCCCCACGGTCACCCTCGGCGAGCCCTCGAGGTCTTCGTACCGCCGGGCCGCCGCCATCATCTCGCGCGTGGGGCCGCCGCCGCCGTCGCCGAAGCCGAAGGGCACGAGGGACATCCCGGCGCGGCCGTGCTCCCGGAAGGTGCGCTCGGCGTGGGCGAGCTCGCCGGCGCGCAGCTCGGCGGAGTACGTGTCCGCGGGCGGGAAGTGCGTGAACACCCTCGAGCCGTCGATCCCCTCCCACAGGAAGGTGTGGTGCGGGAACCTGTTGACCTGGTTCCAGGAGATCTTCTGCGTCAGGAACCACCGGCTCCCGGCCGCCCGGACAATCTGCGGAAGCGCCGCCGAGTACCCGAACGAGTCCGGGAGCCACGCCTCCTGGCAGTCCACCCCGAACTCCTCGAGGAAGAACCTCTTGCCCTCCACGAACTGCCGGGCCATCGCCTCCCCGCCGGGCATGTTGGTGTCCGACTCGACCCACATGCCGCCCACCGGCACGAAGCGTCCGTCCGCGACCTTCTCCTTGATCCGCTCGAAGAGCTGTGGGTACCCGTCGCGGATCCACGCGAGCTGCTGGGCGGACGAGCACGCGAACGTCAGGTCGGGGTCCTGGTCCATGAGGGCGACCACATTGGCGAACGTCCGCGCGCACTTGCGCTGCGTCTCACGGACCGGCCACAGCCAGGCCGAGTCGATGTGAGCGTGCCCCGTGGCGACGATCCGGTGGGCGCTGGACTCGGCGGGAGCGGCGAGCACCCCGGCGAGGGCAGCGCGGCCCGCGGCAGCCGTCCCGCCGACGTCGTACGGGTCCACGGAGTCGGCCATGCGCTCGAGGGCCCGGAGGATGAGGTGGCGCCGCGGCCGGTCGTCCGGCAGCTCGCGCATGAGTCCCCAGAGTGCCTGCACGTCCTGCACGAGTTCCCAGACGGCGATGTCCCGCTCCGCGAGCAGGATCGGGCCGAGGCGGTAGAGGGGCGCCGGCCCGGCGGTGGCACGCTCCCCGAGCCCGGTGGGCTGAAACGTCCAGCCTTGGGCGACGTCGGGGTTGGCGGCCGCCTCGACGTAGAAGTCGACGTCGGGGCCGCCGCCCAGCGCGGCCAGCGGAACGTACTGGTTGCGCGGGTTGAGCGCCTTGACGATCTCGCCGCCGGGCAGCCACGCCAGGCCCTCACACTGGAACCCCGGCAGCTCGTCCGTGTAGCCCAGGTCCACGAGCACCTCGACGTCCGCCCCCCCGTGGCCCCAGCCCTCGGGCACGCGCCCGGTGAGGTGCAGCCACAGGGTGGACCAGGCCGGTCCCCAGGGATCCCCCGGTCCGGTCGGCCGGAAGTCCTGGGCGAGGGCGTGCTCGAGCGCGACGGGCTCCCCCGGGGCATCCCACCTCTCGGCGGCGAGGGGCACGGTGTTCCGGTAGACGGCAGGCGTGAGCCGCTCGCGGAGGAAGCGGTAGATCCGGGCTTCGGTGATCAGCCGATCGTCATGCACGGAATGTCCAATCAGTTGATTAATCCTGGCCCCACGCTACTCCATGCCCCCCGGCGAGTGGAACGCCCCTCCCCCCTCTGCGTTTCGGGTACGCTTCTCGTCGCAGTTTTCGTGCTCCGGGTACAGGGCGGGGCGCGGGACGCGCGTCCTCGGGGCCCACCCGCTGGCACGACCAGAGCCATCGCATCCACGAAATGGACAGCCTTGGACCGAGGACGCTGTACCCGGAATGGCCAAAGGGCGACGAGATGCGTACCCGAAACGGGAGGGGGTCAGGCGGAGAGCCGCTCGTGGCCCGCGTAGACGTTGAACCCGGAGCCTCGGCTGAAGCCGACGAGGGTCACCCCCGCGTCCTCCGCGAGCTCGACGGCGAGCGTGGACGGCGCGCTCACCGCGGCGAGCACGGGGATCCCGGCCATGGCGGCCTTCTGCACGAGCTCGAACGAGGCTCGGCCGGACACCTGCAGGACCGTGCCCGACAGGGGAAGGCGGCCCTCGCGCAGCGCCCATCCGACCACCTTGTCCACGGCATTGTGCCGCCCCACGTCCTCGCGGAGGCACTCGAGCTCGGCACGGGTGCCGCCGTCGTGCACCGAGAAGAGCCCGGCCGCATGGACGCCGCCGGTCTTCTCGAACAGGGCCTGCGCCTCGCGCAGGCGCTCGGGCAGCCCGGCGAGGAGCTCGGGAAGGACGGCCACGGTGTCCTGGGCGGGGCTGTGGCGCGAGGTGCGCCGGACCGACTCGATGGAGTCCGTGCCGCAGATCCCGCAGGCACTCGAGGTCACCACGTTCCGTCCGAGGTCCGGGACCGCGACGCCGGGGCGCAGCTGGGCGTCGACCACGTTGAAGGTCTGGCGCCCCTCCTCGTCCTCGCCGGCGCAGAAGCGCTCCGACACCAGCTGGTCCGCCTCCCAGATGACGCCCTCGGAGACGAGGAAGCCGGCGACGAGGTCGAAGTCGTCGCCCGGCGTGCGCATCGTGACGCTGTAGGTGAGCGTCCCGGCCGGGCCGGTGAGGCGGATCTCGAGGGGCTCCTCGACGGCGAGCACGTCCTCCTTGTGCCGGACCGGGTACTCGCTGCCCAGCACGTACTTGTGCACCTTGCGGCGCTGGCTCAGCCGGCCCACGGCGCCCTCCTCACATCGTTCGAGGCATGTGCCCCAGCTCCATTGTCCCGCCTGCTCCGCGGCGTCCGCGTCCCGGCGCCGTCCGAAGGGGCCGCCCGTGGCCCTTCGGCTCCTCAGGCGTCGAGCGCGCTCCAGTCCACCGGGTCCTTGGAGGCCACCGGGCGCCGCTTCGGCCTCGCCTTCTGCGCGGACGGTGCGGACGACGGCGTGGGGGCGCCGAGCGGGCGTCCCCACGGGAGCGGCAGGCACGGCACGGGGGCGGCGAGCTCGAGACCGTGGGGCGGGACCACCATGAACCCGTCGGCGCGGGCGAGACCGCGCAGCATGCCGGATCCAACCCCAGAGGCGGGCGACGCCATGCCGTACATGCGGCGGAAGGGGATCACCCGCGTGCGCCTGAGCTCCGGCTCGAAGGCCTCGCCCGAGGGGAGGTCCGTGGGCTCCACCGGTTCCCGGCCCGACAGTGCGGCGAGCAGCGGCTCCCCCACGGTCGCGAGCCCCACCACAGCGGCCAGAGGGTTCCCGGGCAGCCCGAGGAAGAAGCGCCCGTCGGGCAGCTCCGCAAGCACGGTGGGGTGTCCGGGGCGCATCGCGATCCCGTCGACCAGGAGGCGGCCGCCCATCGCCGCGACGATGTCCCGGAAGTGGTCGGACCCGCCCTTTCCGGTTCCCCCCGTCGTGACCACGACGTCCGCCGCGCTCGGCTCCGCGCCCGCCGTGCCGCCGTCGGACGCGTCCGGCCCGCGGCCGGGACGGTCGGCGAGGGCTGCCGCCCACTCGGCGGCGTCGTCGCCGATCTTCTCGTGGGCGATGAGGATGCCGCCGTAGGCCTCGATGAGCGGCGGGAGGAGGTAGCTGAAGACGTCGCGGACGAGGCCAGGGCCGGGCAGCCCGCTCTCGACGACCTCGCCGCCGGTCCGCACGAGCTTCACCAGGGGCCGGCCCGTGACCCGGAGAGCGTCGTGGCCGGCCAGCGCCGCGAGCGCCAGCTGGGCCGGGCCGAGCGCTGCCCCGTCCTTCAGGAGGGTCTCCCCCTCGCGGGCCTCCTCGCCCGCCGGGCGCAGGTCCGCGCCGCCCCCCGGGGCGCCGGGCGGCGCGGCGGCGGAGAGCCGCAGGTGGGGCAGGCCGTCCTCGTCAGGGGCCACTTCACCGTACTCGCGTCGGAGGACGGCGCGGGCCCCCGGAGGGAGCGCCCCGCCGGTGACGATGGGAACGGCCTGGTGGGCGGTGAGCGGTTCGCCGGGCTCCGCCATGATCCAGGGCCCGGTGCCGCACACGGCCCAGCCATCCATCGCAGAAGAGGTGTAGTGCGGCATGTCGCGCAGCGCTGCGAGCCGTCCGGCGAGGGTGCGGCCACGGGCCTGGGCCAGGGGCACCTCCGCAGGAGGGAGCGGGCTGGCCGCCGAGGAGGCGACGGCCCGGGCCTCGGACCAGGTGAGGTGCAGTGCGTGCTGGGTGCCGGCCGCGTCCGGGCCGGGGGTCATCCCTCGGTCCCGGCCGACCTGCGCGACTTCACGGCCTCGAGGGCCTCGGCCACCGCGCTCTGCATGGCTTCACGGGGTTCCGCCCGCCCGCTCCCCGCGGCGAGGCCCGCGGCGTAGGCGGCGAGGAAGGTGGTGAGGGGGGCCGCCGGGCGCACCACCGAGTGGGCCGCGACGCCGGCGAGGCCGAGGACCGCGTCGATGTCGACGTCCAGGTCCCCGAGCCCGAGCTCCTGGGCGAGCTCCGCGCACCACGCGCGCAGCAGTGCGTCCTTCTCTGGATCACTCATGGGCTTCCTCCTGCCGTGGCGCTCGGCCCGGCACGTCCGGGCCCTCGATGCCCCAGCGCCGCGCGGCGTCCCAGGTGTCGACGTCGGCCGAGGAACCCGGCGGCAGCCGCAGGGGCAGCAGGGCCAGCCTAGCAACGAGGTGCTTCATCGGACGGTTGGCGAGGGCGCCGTCGCGGGCCAGCGCGTCGAGGACGGAGGCCAGGGGCGCCCGGCGGAACAGGGAGAGCAGCGGCTGGGCGCGGCCGCCGTCGTCCTCACCGAGGATCCCGTCGCAGTCCGGGTCCGCGGCCGCGGCCCCGAGCAGGGCCGCGACGGCGGCATCGGCGCGCGGCAGGTCGGCCGCCATCACCGCGACCCAGCCCGGTGCCTCCCCGGGCCCGCCGGGCAGCGCGGCGAGGCCCGCGGCGAGGGCCGCAACAGGACCTGCGTACAGCGGTTCCTCGCGCGTGAACACCACGGCCGCCGGCCCCTCGGGACTGTGAGGGCCCGTGGGCGCGGGGGGTCCGCCCGGCTGTCCGGGCCTAGGGCCCACGACGGCGACCGAGCGCGCCCCGGCGACGGCGCCGAGAGCGCGCTCGAGAAGGGTGACGCCGCGGTAGGCCAGCTGAGGTTTGGGGTATCCGCCGAGGCGTGAGGCGCGACCGCCCGCGAGGACGACCGCGTCGTAGCCGGGCACGGGCCGGGCTGACTCCCGGGCGGGGTGCTGGGGCGTCAGGCTGCCGACTCCGGGGCAAGGAAGGGGCCCCATTGCGCGACCGGCTTCTCCAGTTCCTTGATCTGCCAGACGACGCCGACGGGCTCGGACGGCGTGAAGCGCAGCTTCCAGCCCATCTCCGCGGGCGTGTGGTCGCCCTTGACGTTGTTGCACCGCAGGCAGCACGCCACGAGGTTCTCCCAGGATTCGGCGCCTCCGCGGGAGCGCGGGAGCACGTGGTCCACCGTGTGGGCCGCGTTGCCGCAGTAGGCGCACGCATGGGCGTCCCGCCGGAGCACACCGCGTCTGCTGACCGCGGTCACATGGGTGCGCCGTGGCCTGATGTACCGATGGAGCAGGATCACCGACGGGCGCCCGAGCACATCGCGCGGTCCGACGACTGGCTCGCCGTCTTCCGCCACGACGCTCGCCTTTCCGGCGAGCACCAGCACGAGCGCACGGCGGAAGGTGACCACCGCGAGCGGTTCGTATCCAGCATTGAGAACGAGTGTGCGCATGCGCATTCCTCACGGCCGTACCCGGTCAGGGGCACAGGGCCGGCTGCCCTGTGCATAGCCGGGCTGACTCTCCAAGAGTACTGAACTGCCGCTCCATTCAACGAACGCGGGGCCCGTCGGCACCGACGTGCCCGCAAAGCTTCACCCGCCGGACACCTCCGGGAGCGACCTCCTCCGGGGTGAGGCCGGGCCCCTGAGGGCCCCTGGATCCGCGAGGGGCCTGCGCCCCCAGAGACACCACGACGGCGCCCCCTCCCGTGCAGGAGGGGGCGCCGTCGAGGGAGTTCCGGGATCGGCTGGCTCAGCCGCCGACGCGGATGAAGACCGGGCCGGAGCCGACGTTGACGCTGAACAGCGCGGTGGTGCCGCCGTTCCAGCCGCCGTGCACGGCCATGCCGTTGCCGACGTAGACCGCGATGTGGGCCATGCCCATGCCGCCGTCGGCGTAGTAGGCGAGGTCACCCGGCTGCGCCTCCGCGGCGCTCACCGTGCGGCCGAGCGACAGGTAGCCAGCCGGCCAGCCGTGGTAGTGGATGCCCACGGCAGCCAGCGAGTTGGTGGCGAGCATGGTGCAGTCCTGCGCCACACCGAGCTGTGCGTACGCGGCGGCGGCGATCGCGGCGCCCATGCCCGAGGAGGCGGCGGGCTTGGCGGCGGGGGCGTCCACGGCGGTGGAGGCTGCGGCCTGGACCTTCGCGGGGGCGGCGGCGACCTGGGTCTCGGTGCTCGCCTGCGCCACCGGCGCAGCGGGGGCGGCGGCCGGAGCCGGAGCCTGGACGACCGGGGCGGCGACAGACTCGACGGCCGGGCGCTCGAAGCTCACGTTGGCGTTGGCCTCGGCGGAGATGGGGGCCTGGACGGCGTTGGCGACGTCGAGCGCGGCCGGGGCGGAGGCCTCGCGCTGCGAGGGGGCCTCTGCGGCGTTGGCCGCGACGCCGCCGGTCAGCACGAGACCGCCGGCCGCGGCGATGACTGCGGCCTGGCGGCCGACGCCGCCTGCGTTCTCGGTGACGGCCTTCGCGATGACGGCCAGCGAGGAGGTGTTGTCCGCGCGGTGGCGGGCAATGCCTGCACGAGTGGTCATATCAGGGGGTTCTCTCTCTGTTTTCGTGTCCTTCAGGGCAGCAGGGGGTCAGCCCAGAAGGCGGGGCGCCATGGTCACGGTCCATCGCGCCGCCCAGAATGCGGATTGGTCTCAGTTGAGGGTGTAGAAGACGGACGAGCCGGTAGCGTTCACCGCATGGAGCAGCGTGCCCTGTGAAGGGTTGAGAGCGCTGATCATCATCCCGTTGCCCACGTAGATGCCCACGTGAGCGCCGCCGTTCTGGACCACCAGGTCACCGGGGGCGGGCGTCGCCGTCTGGTGCATGATGGACCAGGCCTGGACGCGGGGGATGCTGATGCCAGCCTGAGCGTAGACCCACTGAGTGAAGCCCGAGCAGTCCCAGCCGGCCGGGGTGGTGCCGCCCCACACGTAGGGGTGGCCGATGCCGGTGTAGGCGATGCCTGCCAGAGTCGAGCCGAGAGCGCTGGCCGCGGCCGCGAGGCGCGGCGCAGACGACTGGACGCTGAGGCTGCCTTCGGAGGCCGGGGAGGCGGCGGGCGCAGTGGACTGCGCCGCCTGCTCGACTGCCGTCTCGACGGTCGGCGCCGCCACCGAGTGGACGGCGGGGCGCTCGAAGGAGACCTGGGCTTCATTGGACGCGACGACGCTCGGCGCGGAGGCGCTGGCCACGTCGGAGAGTGCGGAGGCCTCGCGGGAGGTCTCTGCTGCCTGAGCGGGGAGCCCGGCGCTGATGATCAGCCCCGAAGCCGCCGCAATGACGGCCGCTTGGCGGCCGATGGTGCCGGCGTTGCCGGAAACCGCGTGCGCAACAGCCTCAAGCGGGCTCGTGCGAACCGGTAGGGCGCGATGGCGCGCAGTCAACGTGCGAGTCGACACAGTTGTAGCCTCTCCCAATGCCTACGAGGTGAGCTGTCGGGTTCGGATGGAAAGTATCCGGCCTCCTGGCGGAGCCAGGCTGCTTAACCCCAAGGCCTTCCAGACAGCAGAAGGCCGAAAGTGGTTCCCCCGCCTCTGCCAGACGGAATGTGCGAACGGCTCCGGGAAGTGGCAGAGCTCGGCGTTCTTCCCGGATGTTCCAACTTGGTAGGAGCTGGAACAGGAACGACCTTACCCGAGGCCGCTCGAAATGTCACATTCGGATCACAGCCAGAAAACAGGTCATCACGAAACGGACACAGCGCGTCTCTGGAGGGGCTTCCCGACTCCTCGCGGCGCCGGGCAGAGGGCGGGGACGCGCACGCGCCGTCGTTGGTTCTCAGAGCCAGCCGTTGGGGTCGACGACCTCGCCGCTGACCATGACCTCGAAGTGGAGGTGGCACCCGGTCGAGGCGCCTGTGGTGCCGCTGAGCGCGATGGCCGCCCCTCGGTCCACCTTCTGCCCCACGGAGACCGAGAACGAGGAGAGGTGGTTGTAGGTCGTTTCGAGGCCGTTGCCGTGGTCGATGACCACGCGGTTTCCGCCGCCGTAGGGATGCCAGCCGGCGAAGGTCACGGTCCCGCCGGCCGCTGCCCTGACGGCAGTGCCGCACTGGGCAGCGAAGTCCTGGCCGCGGTGGAACTCTCCCGCGGAGCCCGTCACGGGGCTCACGCGGTAGCCGAACGGCGAGGTGCGCTCCATCGCTGCGAGCGGGGCGCCGAGCGCGTGCTGTGCCTGCGCCGGCGTGAGGCGGCCGGCGGACTGGGCGCCGAGCAGCTGCTTGAGGTGGCCGTCCGGGTCCGCGGCGCTGCCTACTGCGGCGCGGGCAAAGGGGACTACGGCATCCGCGGCGGCGGTGACCTGCGGCTGCTCGGAGCCCGTGTCCGTAGCGGCGGCGCCCTGCGTGGCCGTCGGCACGGTCACGGTCAGGACGAGGCCCGTGGCAGCGAGCGCCACGCCGGCCTTCTGGCCGACCCCGGCGACGGCGGCGATCTCGGCCAGCTGTCGCATCGGGCCGCGGCGCTCGGCGGCCCGGCGCCCGCGGCGGACCGCATCGGAGCCTGCGGCGGCGGCCCTGGGGCGCGGCGGAGTCTCCGCGCGCCGCCTGCCGCGCACGGCTGACTGAGTCAAGCGATTCCCTCTCTGTCCTCGCCTGCGGAGTTAGCTGTCGGGTTCGGGTCAGAGAGTCCAGACTCGGCCCAGCCGCACGGGGACCACGCGCGGCCAGGCCGGGGCGGGGCACCGAGCGTGCTGCGGCTTCACCCCAAGGCGGCCCGCGGCCGCCATCGGTGGGTCCCCCGCCTCTGCCATAAGGGTGCTGTGATTCCTTCCCGCTGGCAGAGCTCGGCGCACGGGCGGAACGGCGACGATGTCCCGTCGCCGCCTCCAGCATAGGCCCATGACGGCGCACTGTAATATTCCCGTGATCTTTAGTGAGACATCGCTCACACGCTACGCCCCGGTAGCAATTAGTCCAGCGGGTAGAGTTTTTGTCCCTTTGTGTGAAGACGTGTGCGATCACGGTGGCGACAGGCCGTCCGCCGGCCGCTGGACCCGCGCGGCCACCGGCTACGGCGGCCCGGCAGGACGGCCACAGGACGGGGAAAAGGGACGGCCGGCAGACGGGGACAGAGACGGGAGAGGAGCGGCGCCTCAGCCGATGGAGACGAAGACGTGCGCGGCGACCTCGGCGGGCAGCTCGAGGGCGCCGTCGACGCTCGCGACGCGCACGGAGATGTAGTCGCCGACCCGCTCGAGCGTCACCTTCGCCCCCGGGCGGATGCCGCCCTCCTCGAGCTGGGCGAGGAGCTCGGGATCGACCTGAATCGGCTCGGCCAGGCGGCACACGACGACGAGCGCGCCCGCCGTATAGGCGCCCATCGCCTCCACGAGGGTGACGACGCCGTCGCCGAAGCCCGCGGACGACTCCCCGCCGAGGGCCTCCAGGCCGGGGATCGGATTGCCGTAGGGCGACTCGCTCGGGCGCCCCAGCAGCTCGAAGAGGCGCCGCTCGACGCGCTCGCTCATGACGTGCTCCCACCGGCAGGCCTCGTCGTGGACATAGGGCCAGTCGAGGCCGATCACGTCCGCGAGGAGCCGCTCGGCGAGGCGGTGCTTCCGCATGACCTCGACGGCGCGCTTGTGGCCCTGCTCGGTGAACTGGAGGTGCCGGTCCCCCGAGACCACGACCAGGCCGTCGCGCTCCATGCGCGCCACGGTCTGCGACACCGTGGGGCCCGAGTGGCGGAGCCGCTCGGCGATGCGCGCACGCAGGGGGGTGATCCCCTCCTCCTCGAGCTCGAGGATGGTTCGCAGGTACATCTCGGTGGTATCGATGAGGTCGGACATGCGCGGGGCGGGCTCCTGGCGGCGGGACGGGCGGTGCGCTTCACCGCCCCACAGCGAGTCTAGCTTATTTTGATCTGCTCAGATTAGCCGCCCGACGGGGCGCCGGCTCGGATTCGCACGGCCGCTCGCGGGTGCGGCACACTTGATCCGGGGCGGGAGGGCCCGAGCCCGCGCCCCTACACCGGATCCACATAGGAGGCGCCCCCGTGAGCGATACCAGCCAGCTTCAGATCCCCGCCGAGTTCCTGCCGGCGGACGGCCGCTTCGGGGCAGGCCCGTCCAAGGTCCGCAAGGAGCAGGTCGACGCGATCGCCGCGGCGGGCTCGACGCTGCTGGGCACCTCCCACCGCCAGGCACCGGTCAAGAACCTCGTGGGCAACGTGCGCGAGGGCCTCAAGGAGTTCTTCGCCGCACCCGAGGGCTACGAGGTCGTCCTCGGAGTCGGCGGCTCGACTGCGTTCTGGGACGTCGCCTCCTTCGGGCTGGTGCGCTCCAAGGCGCAGCACCTCTCCTTCGGCGAGTTCGGGTCCAAGTTCGCCAAGGCCACCGACAAGGCGCCGTTCCTCGAGGCCTCCTCGATCATCACCTCCGAGCCCGGCACGCGGCCTGCCCCGCGTGCCGAGGCCGGGGTGGACGTGTACGCGTGGCCCCAGAACGAGACCTCGACCGGCGTCGCGGCCCCCGTGCAGCGGGTCGAGGGCGCCGACCCGGGCTCGCTCGTGGTCATCGACGCGACGAGCGCCGCCGGCGGCCTCGCCGTCGACGTCTCCCAGAGCGATGTGTACTACTTCGCCCCGCAGAAGAACTTCGCGTCCGACGGCGGACTGTGGCTCGCGCTGTTCTCCCCCGCCGCGCTCGAGCGCGCCGAGGAGATCAAGGCCTCGGGCCGCTGGATTCCGGACTTCCTGGACCTCAAGACGGCGATCGACAACTCGAAGCTCAACCAGACGTACAACACGCCCAGCCTCACCACGCTCGTGGGCCTGAACGCGCAGATCGAGTGGCTCAACGCCCAGGGCGGCCTCGAGTGGGCCGCCGCCCGGACCGCGGACTCGGCCGGCCGGGTCTACGGCTGGGCCGAGGCCTCGGACTTCGCGACGCCGTTCGTCGCGGACCCCGCCGACCGGTCCAACGTCATCGCGACCATCGACTTCGACGAGTCCGTCGACGCCGCCCAGGTCGCCAAGATCCTGCGCGCCAACGGCATCGTGGACACCGAGCCCTACCGCAAGCTGGGCCGCAACCAGCTGCGCATCGCGACCTTCGTCGCGATCGAGCCGGAGGATGTCTCGACGCTGACCCGCGCGATCGACTACGTCGTCGCCCAGCTCAGGGGCTGAAGCAACTCAGGGGCTGAGGCCGGCCACGGCCGCGCCGGCTCCCGATGCACGACGGCGGGCCCCCACCTGATCGGTGGGGGCCCGCCGCTGTCTTCGGCTCACTCGACCGCTGTCAGGGGTCGGCCCGTCCGGTGCTCAGTCCTCCGGGCTGGCCTCGGCGGCTGGGGCGGCCTCCGACGGCTCCCCGCCAGTGGCCTCCTCGGCACGAGCCTCCGCTGGAGCGTCTTCCCCCGCCTCGGCTGCGCCGGCTGCCGACGGCGAGCCTTCGGCGGCAGCCGAGCCCTCGGCGTCGTCCGTCCCACCGGCCGCGTCCGCGTGGGCCGCGGCGCGTTCCTCGGGCCGGACGCGCTCCGACCAGGGCACCCACTCCGGGGCGAGGACGGCGTCCTCGGAGGGCACGAGGCCGATCTCGTTCACCGTGGCCTTCTTGGACCGGGCGACTCTGGCCACGGTGACGAACCACTGCCAGCCGCGGTACCCGGGGAGGCGGGATTCGAAGAGGTGGGTGACCACGCGCTCGCCCTCGCTCTTGGCCGCGAGGTGCTCGCCGACGTCCGCCGGGCGCGCGATCTCGGCGAGCGCGGACCGGGCGGTGTCCACCGCCGCGGCGAGGAAGGCGTCGGGCTTGCCGACGCGCCAGACAGGCACGCCGGCCTTGCGCTTGACGACTGCCGCCGCGGTTCCGGCGGGCTCGGAGCGGGGAGTCTGCTCGGCCATGGCTAGGCGTCGAGCTGGTCGGCGACGCGGCGCAGGGCCGCAGCGATGGTGTGGCCCTTCTCCGGGTACGTGCCCCTGGCCAGCTGCCCGGAGAGGTTGTCGAGGACGCTCACGAGGTCCTGCACGATGGGGGCGAGCTCGCGGGCGGGCATGCGCTTCGCCCGGGCAACCGAGGGGAGCTTCTCGAGGACCCGCACGGAGAGCGCCTGGGGTCCGCGCCGGCCGTCGGCGACGCCGTACTCAAGGCGCATGCCCGTCTTGACCTCCGTGTCCGCGGGGACAGCCGAACCGGGCAGGAAGACTTCCTGCCCGTCGTCGCCCGCAATGAACCCGAAGCCCTTCGCCTTGTCGAAGAACTTGACCTTGCCAGTTGGCACTGCCACAACCCCCATCTGTGAGGACTCGAAGGGAAACCGCCCGCGCCGGTGCCGTGGTGCGAGCGCGGACGCTGGCCGCGGCCGCGGCAGGTGCTCCGGGCACGGGCGGGATGCTGTACTGCTTCTAGGTTACTGGCTCGCACGCAGAAAGTCGGGGCGCTGCCACCGCCCGGGCCCCGGCGCTGTTAGGTTGGAGCCATGGTGCCATCCGTGCCTCATCAGGACCCCCTCGGCCCTCCGGCGCGCCGCGAACCCGCGAAGGGCTCCGGCACCCCGGGCTGGCGCAAGGCCGTCACCGCGGCCGGCGTCATCGTGGCGGTGGTGTCCGTGGCCGCCTGGGCGGTGACGCTCTCCGTCGCCGCAGCGAGCGGATCGGAGCCGGCGTGGGTCGGCGCCGTGGCCCTCTACGGGCTTCCCGTGGCATTCATCCTCATGGGGGCAGCGATTGTGGGGGCCGTCATCGAACGGAGGCGCCGCTAGCATGTCATCGATCCGCGCACTCGCCGAGGAGCTGTCGGCCCGGGGCAACGATTCCCTCCACCGCCTGTTCCTGGCCCGCCCGGACCTGATCATGCCGGGCGTGCCCGACTTCGCCGCGCTGGCGGCCCGGGCCTGCGCCCGGGTCAGCCTGCAGCGGGCCTTGGAGGGGCTCACCAAGCCGGAGCTCGAGGTGCTCGAGGCCCTCGTGCTCACCACCAACGAAGACGAGGGCCGCAGCGGCAGCGCCGTCGAGCTGCGCCACGCGGTCGGCAACGCGACGCTCGGCACGCTCGAGACGATCCTCGCGACCCTGTCCCAGCTCGCCCTCCTGTACCGCGCAGACCCGCCGGACACGATCCACTCGGCCTCGGGCAGCCGGAGGCGCTACTACCAGCCGGTGGCCCGCGTGCGGGAGGTCCTCGGCAGCTACCCCGCGGGGCTCGGGCGGCCCTACACCGACCTCGCCACGACGTCCTCCATCTTCGCGGAGCAGGCGGCGCGCATCGTCAACGCGAACGCGGCGGTGCAGCCGGAGGGCCAGCAGCAGCCCGTCGAGCACCACATCGCGGCGGCGTACGCGCTCGAGCGGTGGGCGGCCCTCCCCGAGTCGCTCGACGGAGCCCCGCCCCGCACCGCGGAGGTCCTCGCCAAGTTCGCCCACTGGCCGGTCGGCGCGGTCCCGCACGCAGCGGCCAGGATCAGGCCCGGGAAGAAGACGGACAACCCGATCGACTGGCTCCTGACCCACGGCCTGCTCGTGCCGCTCGACGACGAGCACGTCGAGCTCCCGCGCGCCGCCGGCCTCGCGCTCCGCGGAGGGCGGATCGTCCCCGACCTCGCGATGGCCCCGCCGCCGGCCGCGCTCTCGACCACCACGGCCGCCCTGCGCCGCAACGCCGCGCTGGGGGCGATCGGGGACGTCCTGCGCACGGTGAGCGCCCTCGCCGTCGAGGCTGCCGAGCGGCCCATCGAGACCCTGCGCTCCGGCGGCGTGGGCACCCGCGAGATGCGCCGGCTCACCGCCGCGCTGCGGACCGACGCCGATGCCGCGGTGTTCGCACTCGAGCTTGCGGCCGCGGCCCAGGTCCTCAGCCTGGACCCGGACACCTCGACCTGGCGCGCCACCGGAGCCGAGGCGTGGCTCGCGCTGTCGCGGCCCGAGCAGTGGCTCGTGCTCGCGACCGTGTGGCTGGACACCCCCCGGGTCGCCTCGCTGGCGATGTCCGGCGAGGGGAGCGACCAGCTCGCGCCGCTCTCCGGCGAGGGCCAGCGCTCCGACGCGCCCAGCGTCCGGCGGCGGATCCTCGAGGTGGCGGCTGCGCTCTCCCGTGAGAACGCCCAGTCCAACGGGCGCGTGCCGGTCGTGGACGCCGAGTCAGTCCGCGCGAGGATCGACTGGCTCCAGCCGCGGCTCGCGCGCCGGCTGCGGGGCCTCCTCGACACGGTCCTCGCCGAGGCCGCCCTGCTGGGCTTCACCGGCTCCGGGGCGCTCACGGGGGTGGGCGACGCCGTGCTGCGCGACGACTTCGATGCGGCCCGCGCGAGCCTCGCGGAGCTCCTGCCCGCCGGGGTCGAGAAGGTGCTGCTCCAGGCCGACCTCACCGCCGTCGCGCCCGGCTACCTCGACCCGGTCCTGGCCCGCAGGCTCGCGCTCCTCGCCGATCCCGAGGGCCGAGGGCCCGCCACCATCTACCGGTTCTCCGCGGCCAGCCTCCGCCGCGCCCTGGACACCGGCGAGGACGCGGCCTCCATCCACGCGTTCCTCAGCGAGCACGCCTCGACCGCGGTGCCGCAGCCGCTGGCCTACCTGATCGACGACACCGCCGCGCGGCACGGGCGCATCCGCGTGGGCCGCGCGGGCAGCTTCATCGCGAGCGACGACGAGGCCGCCCTTGCGGGGGTCCTCGCCGATCCCGCGGCGCGGCAGCTCGGGCTCACCCAGATTGCCCCGACCGTCCTCGTCAGCAATGCCAGCCCCCAGGAGGTCGCGGGCGTGCTGCGCGAGCTCGGCCTCTCCCCCGCCGTGGACGCCACCCTCGACCCGGTAGTGCGGCTGCGGCGCGCCGCCGGCACCGGCACCCTTGCCCTGCCCGCGCCCCGCGCTCCCGTCCCGGACCACGAGGCCGTGGAGGCGCAGCTCGCGATCCTGCGCACGCAGTCCCCCGTGGGGCCGGCGGGCGACGAGGCCGCGCCGGCGATGGGCATCGAGACCCTGCAGAAGGCCATCCGCCTGAAGCGGGCGGTACGCTTGAGCATCGTCGACGCGCTCGGCAACTCGAGCATCGAGGAGCTCCGCCCGGTCTCCATCTCGGCCGGCCGGGTGCGCGTCTTCGACCCGGAGCGCGAGACGGAGCGCGTCCTCTCCGTCCACCGCATCATCGACGTCGAGCTGGCCTGAGCGGGCCGTCCCCCGGGCGGCCCGCGGCGGCCGGCCGGGAAGGAGGCGCCCCGTGACCGACGGACCGCTCATCGTCCAGAGCGACAAGACCATCCTGCTCGAAGTGGACCACCCCCAGTCCACCGAGGCCCGCCACGCGATCGCCGCGTTCGCCGAGCTCGAGCGCGCCCCCGAGCACGTGCACACCTACAGGCTCACCCCGCTCGGGCTGTGGAACGCGCGGGCCGCGGGGCTCGATGCCGAGCAGGTCCTCAACACGCTCCTGACCTACTCGCGCTTCCCCGTCCCGCATGCCCTCCTGATCGACATCGAGGAGACGATGTCCCGCTACGGTCGGCTCCGGCTCGAGAAGGACCCGGTCCACGGCCTGGTGCTGCGCTCCGAGGACTTCCCCGTGCTCGAGGAGGTCCATCGTGCCAAGAAGATCGCCCCCATGCTCGGCCCGCGCATCGACCCGCAGACCACCGTGGTCCACTCCTCCCAGCGGGGCGCCCTCAAGCAGGCCCTGCTCAAGATCGGCTGGCCCGCCGAGGATCTCGCCGGCTACGTGGACGGGACCCCGCACCCGATGGCGCTCACCGAGACCGTGCCGGCCGCGGCCGGGGGTGACGCGGGAGGTGACGCGGACGACGGCGGCGACTCGCCGGCGTCGTCCGCGTCCCCCCGCGGGGCCGGCGGCTGGTCCCTGCGCCCGTACCAGCGGGTCGCGGCGGAGAACTTCTGGGCCGGCGGCAGCGGCGTGGTGGTGCTCCCCTGCGGGGCCGGGAAAACGCTGATCGGCGCGGCGGCGATGGCGCAGTCGTCCACGACCACGCTGATCCTCGTGACCAACACGGTCTCGGCCCGGCAGTGGCGCGACGAGCTGCTCAAGCGCACCACGCTGACCGAGGAGGAGATCGGCGAGTACTCCGGGGCGGTCAAGGAGGTGCGGCCGGTCACGATCGCGACGTACCAGGTCCTCACCTCCAAGCGCGGCGGCCTCTACCCGCACCTCGAGCTGCTCGACGCCAACGACTGGGGCCTCATCATCTACGACGAGGTGCACCTCCTGCCCGCGCCGATCTTCCGCATGACCGCGGACCTGCAGGCGCGGCGCAGGCTCGGGCTCACCGCCACCCTCGTGCGCGAGGACGGGCGCGAGGGCGAGGTCTTCTCCCTGATCGGGCCCAAGCGCTACGACGCGCCGTGGAAGGACATCGAGGCGCAGGGCTACATCGCCCCCGCGGACTGCGTGGAGGTCCGGGTCGACCTGCCGCGCGAGGAGCGGATGGCGTACGCGATGGCCGAGGAGGCGGACAAGTACCGCCTCTGCGCGGCGAGCGAGACGAAGACCGACGTGGTCGCGCGGCTCGTGGCCCGGCACGCGGACGAGCAGCTGCTCGTGATCGGGCAGTTCCTCGACCAGCTCGCCGAGATCGGCGAGCGCATCGGCGCCCCCGTCATCACCGGGTCCACGAGCGTGAAGGAGCGGCAGCGGCTCTTCGATGCGTTCCGCGCCGGGGAGGAGCACCGCCTCGTGGTCTCCAAGGTCGCGAACTTCTCCATCGACCTCCCGGAGGCGTCGGTCGCGATCCAGGTCTCGGGCTCGTTCGGGTCCAGGCAGGAGGAGGCGCAGCGGCTCGGGCGGCTCCTGCGGCCCAAGGCGGACGGGCGCGCGGCACGGTTCTACGCACTCGTCGCGCGCGACACCCTCGACCAGGACTTCGCGGCCAAGCGCCAGCGGTTCCTCGCCGAGCAGGGCTACGCGTACCGGATCCTCGATGCCGGGGAGATCCCGGGCGCCTGAGGCCGGGGAGGGCCGTCTGTTGCCGCGGGCGCATTGGCCCTACGGACGCGGGCGTGCACCCCGGCGCCGCCCCGGCCCCGCCGAGGCGGCCTGGCACCATCGCACAGCCAACGTCCAGACGATTCTCAGAAACCGGGTAGACCATGGAGGCGTGAAGAAGACCGAGCACGAAGCCAAGCTCCTCGTCGTCGACGACGAGCCGAACATCCGGGAACTCCTCTCGACCTCCCTGCGGTTCGCGGGATTCGAGGTCGTCGCTGCGGGCAACGGGCGCGAGGCCCTCGCCGCAGCCGAAGCGCAGTCCCCGGACCTCGTGGTCCTCGACGTCATGCTGCCGGACATGGACGGCTTCACGGTCACCCGCAAGCTCCGCGCCGCGGGCCGCCAC
Organism: Sinomonas soli; assembly: GCF_054782415.1. Classification (NCBI taxonomy): domain Bacteria; kingdom Bacillati; phylum Actinomycetota; class Actinomycetes; order Micrococcales; family Micrococcaceae; genus Sinomonas; species Sinomonas soli. The sequence continues at coordinate 72,286 of NZ_BAAGSN010000005.1, forward strand.
GTGCCGGTCCTCTTCCTCACGGCCAAGGACGAGACCGAGGACAAGGTCCAGGGCCTCACCGTGGGCGGCGACGACTACGTGACGAAGCCGTTCAGCCTCGACGAGGTCGTGGCCCGCATCCGCGCCGTCCTGCGCCGGACCCAGCCGGTGCTGGACGACGACGCCGTGATCCGGGTCGACGACCTCGAACTCGACGACGACGCGCACGAGGTGCGCCGGGGCGGGGTCAGCATCGACCTCTCCCCCACCGAGTTCAAGCTCCTCCGGTACCTGATGCTCAACCCCAACCGGGTCCTGTCCAAGTCCCAGATCCTCGACCACGTCTGGGAGTACGACTTCAACGGCGACGCCTCGATCGTCGAGTCCTACATCTCCTATCTGCGCCGCAAGGTGGACGTCAACGGCCCCGGCCTCATCCAGACCAAGCGCGGCGTGGGCTACGTCCTGCGGACGGCCGAGAAGCGCTGACGCGTGCTGGCCGCCTGGAAGCGGGCGTCGCTGCGGACGCAGCTCGTCGCGATCATGATGGTCCTGCTCACGGGCGCCATCTTCCTGACGGCGGCAGCCACCGTGACCCAGCTGCGCACCTACCTCGTGGGGCAGCTCGACGCGCGCCTCGACAACGCCTCCGAGTTCGCCAGGAACAACCAGGACATCGACCTGCTGACCACGGCCAACCCGATGATCCCGCAGGACTACGTCCTGGTGATCTACCCGCAGGGCGGGTCGCCGAGCTTCTACTACTCGCCCGACCAGTCGATCGGCCGCCCGGACATCCCCTCCATCACCCCTGACGAGGCCCGGGGAATGCAGCAGCGGGGAGAGATCCGCGAAGTCCGAGGCACGGTCAACTCCGTGGACTGGCGCTATACCGCGATCCCCGTGCGCATCGTCGCGTCCAACACCCCGGCGACGATCGTGATCGCGCTGCCGCTGACGGAGGTCGAGGACGCCATCCAGCACACCCTCGGGCTCACGGCCGGGGTCGGGATCGTGACCCTCGCCCTGGTCTTCGCGATCGCCACGTGGACGGTCACCCGCGCCTTCCGCCCGCTGCGGCGGGTGGAGAAGACGGCCGCCGCGATCGCCGCCGGAGACCTCTCCCAGCGTGTTGACGAGGAGGCCCCCGGCACCGAGCTCGGGCGGCTGTCCACCTCGCTGAATACGATGCTGGCCCACATCGAGGTCGCGTTCCAGGCCCGGATGGCCTCGGAGGCGCGGATGCGCCGCTTCATCTCGGACGCCTCGCACGAGCTGCGGACCCCGCTCGTGACCATCCGGGGCTTCTCCGAGCTCTACCGGCACGGGGCCCTCGCGACGCAGGAGGACGTCGCGACGGCAATGGGCCGGATCGAGAGCGAGGCGAAGCGCATGGGCACCATGGTGGAGGACCTCCTGACGCTGGCCCGGCTCGACGAGCAGCGCCCGCTCACGCTCAAGCCGCTGGACCTCCTGCCGATCGGCCACGACGCCGTGGTGGACATGCGGGCCACGGCGCCGGACCGCACCGTGCGGCTGGTGGGGCTGGACAGCGATTCCCCGGCGCCGGCCCCCACGCTCGGGGACGAGGCGAGGATCCGCCAGGTGGTCGGGAACATCGTGGGCAACGCGCTGCAGTACACGCCGCCGGGCTCCCCGCTCGAGGTGGCCGTCGGCACGCGCGGCGCGGGGCCCCATCCCGTGGCCGTGCTCGAGCTGCGCGACCACGGCCCCGGGATCGGGGAGAAGGACGCGGCGAAGATCTTCGAGCGCTTCTACCGCGCGGACTCGTCCCGGACGAGGGACACCGGCGGGACGGGCCTCGGCCTCGCGATCGTGGCCGCGATCGTCGGCTCCCACCACGGCACCGTGCGGCACCATGACACTCCCGGCGGCGGCTCCACCTTCGTCATCGAGATGCCCTACGTCGTCCTGCCGGAGCGCCCCACGGAGCCCCCGCCCGGGGCGGCCCGTGCAGGCGGTGCCAGCTCTGGCGGTGCGGGCTCGGACGGTGCGGGCTCGGCGCGCACGACGGCGGGCGGCGGCGCGGGCGGCCACCTCCCCCGGTGAGGGGGCCGGCCGCGCGGAGGTGCGGCGGTGCGGCCCGGAGGGGCGTCCGCGCCGAGGCGCGGCGCTGAGGAGCGGCGCGGCGGTGCCGTCGAGTTGTCCACATAGCGCCGGCTGGACGCTGCGGTGGGCGGCGGCCGGCCCCTAGGGTCGGAAGGGACGGCGCGGACCAGCCGCGGCACAACAGGAAGGCGGGCAACCATGGCGATCATGAGGGTGGACACCGAGGCCATCGGCTCCAGCGCCCAGGCGGTCCTCGCGACCTCCGAGCGGGTGCGGGCGGAGGTCCAGTCGATGCGGAACAACCTCGAGAACCTGCGCTCGAGCTGGGAGGGCCAGGCCTCCAACAGCTTCCAGGCCCTCGTCGCCGACTGGGCACGGACCCAGGCGCAGGTGGAGACCTCGCTCGGCCAGATCGGCGCTGCCCTGCGCAGCGCCGGCAGCGCGTACGGCGACATCGAGACGAGCAACGCCCAGCGCTTCGCAGGGTGAGGCCCGGCGGCCCGCCCTGCCCGCAGCTGGGGCAGGGCGGGCGGCCGGGCCCCGGGGCCGCCGGGTCCAAGGGCGCTCTCTGGCAGGATGGTTCCATGACGATCACTGCCGCCGCGGACGGCTCCGCCCTCGGCAACCCTGGACCCGCCGGCTGGGCGTGGTACATCGACGAGGAGACCTGGCATGCCGGCGGCTGGCCGCACGGGACCAACAACCAGGGCGAGCTCATGGCCGTGCTGGACCTCTTCCGCTCCACTGCCGCACTGGGCCAGGAGCCCCTCCGGATCCTGTGCGACAGCCAGTACGTGATCAACTGCGTGACCAAATGGATGCCCGGGTGGAAGCGCCGGGGCTGGAAGAAGGCCGACGGCAAGCCGGTCCTCAACGTCGACCTGCTCTCGCAGATCGACGCCGAGCTCGCAGGCCGGAACTACACCTTCGAGTGGGTCAAGGGGCACGCCGGGCATCCGCTCAACGAGGCCGCGGACACCAAGGCCCGCGCGGTGGCGCTGGCCTACCAGTCGGGACGGGCGCCCGTCGAAGGCCCCGGGTTCGGCGGCAGCGGTGGGACCGCGTCCTCCTCTGCACCGACATCTTCTGCACCGACATCTTCTGCACCGTCCTCCATGGCACAGTCCTCCACTGCGCCGTCCTCCACGGCGGGGCGCCAGCGGCCGGCGGACCGCGGCGGGCCCTTGGGCGCCGCCGGAGCCTCCCGCCCGCGGGGGCGCGGCGAGGTGCCGGAGCAGGCGGGCCTCTTCGACGATCCGGTCCCCGAGCCCGGGCAGGCCGAGCGGGCTCGGGACGTCGAGGCGGTCGTGGAGCTCGAGCAGGAGCTCCTCGACCCCGACGTGCGGGGCGACTACGGCCAGCTGGCCTTCCTCCTCCACCCCGAGTACCGCGAGATCGGAGCCTCCGGCCGCCTCTGGGGCCGGGAGGAGCTCATCGAGGAACTCGTGGCCGACCCCGGCGCGCAGGCACGCTTCGAGCTCGTCGACGCCGTGCCTCTCGGCAGCGACGTCCTCCAGGTCGTGTACCGGACCGTCAACGGCACCGGCTCGGCGCTTCGCTCGTCGCTCTGGCAGCGGACCGACGGCCGCTGGCGCCTGCGCTTCCACCAGGGCACCTCCGAGGGCTGAACCGCCCCGCGGGCCGCCGCTGTCCTGCACCCCCGAAACGCCGACGGCGGGGCCCCCACCGAAGTGGGGACCCCGCCGTCGTCCATCAGAGCCGCCGCGTACCCGAAAGGGCTAAACCGCGACGAGATCTGTACCCGGAACGGGTGGGGCTGGGGATCAGAAGCCGCCCATGCCGCCCATGTCGTCGCCACCGGGCATGGCCGGGGCGGCCTTCTCCGGCTTGTCGGCCACGACGGCCTCAGTGGTGAGGAACAGGCCGGCGATCGAGGCGGCGTTCTGCAGCGCGGAACGGGTTACCTTGACCGGGTCGTTGACGCCGGCGGCCAGGAGGTCCTCGTACACGCCGGTGGCGGCGTTGAGGCCGTGGCCGGCGGGCAGGCCGCGGACCTTTTCCGCCACGACGCCCGGCTCGAGGCCGGCGTTGAAGGCGATCTGCTTCAGCGGGGCCTCGATGGCGACCTTGACGATGTTGGCGCCGGTGGCCTCGTCACCCTCGAGGGTGAGGTTGGCGAACGCCTTGGCGCCGGCCTGGATGAGGGCCACGCCGCCACCGGCGACGATGCCCTCCTCGACGGCAGCCTTCGCGTTGCGGACGGCGTCCTCGATGCGGTGCTTGCGCTCCTTGAGCTCGACCTCGGTGGCCGCGCCCGCCTTGATGACGGCCACGCCGCCGGCGAGCTTGGCGAGGCGCTCCTGGAGCTTCTCGCGGTCGTAGTCCGAGTCGGAGTTCTCGATCTCGGCGCGGATCTGGGACACGCGGCCGGCGATCTGCTCGGCATCGCCGGCACCCTCGACGATCGTGGTCTCGTCCTTGGTCACGACGACCTTGCGGGCCTTGCCGAGCAGGTCGAGCGTGGCGTTCTCGAGCTTGAGTCCGACCTCCTCGGCGATGACCTGGCCACCGGTGAGGATCGCGATGTCGGTGAGCATGGCCTTGCGGCGGTCGCCGAAGCCCGGGGCCTTGACGGCGACGGACTTGAAGGTGCCCTTGAGCTTGTTGACGATCAGCGTGGCCAGGGCCTCGCCCTCGACGTCCTCGGCGATGATGAGCAGCGGCTTGTTGGCCTGCATGACGCGCTCGAGGACCGCGACGAGGTCCTTCACCGAGGAGATCTTGGAGTTGACGATGAGGATGTAGGGATCCTCGAGGACCGTCTCCTGGCGCTCGGCGTCGGTGACGAAGTAGGCGGAGAGGTAGCCCTTGTCGAAGCGCATGCCCTCGGTGAGCTCGAGCTCGAGGCCGAACGTGTTCGACTCCTCGACAGTGATGACGCCTTCCTTGCCCACCTTGTCGAGGGCCTCGGAGATGAGCTCGCCAATCTGGGTGTCGCCGGCGGAGATGGACGCGGTCGCGGCGATCTCCTCCTTGGTCTCGATCTCCTTGGCGGACTCGAGCAGCTCGGCGGTGACGGCGTCGACGGCCTTCTCGATGCCGCGCTTGAGGGAGAGCGGGTCGGCGCCGGCGGCGACGTTGCGGAGGCCTTCCTTGACGAGGGCCTGGGCGAGGACGGTGGCGGTCGTGGTGCCGTCGCCAGCGACGTCGTCGGTCTTCTTGGCGACCTCCTTGACGAGCTCCGCGCCGATCTTCTCGTACGGGTCGTCGAGCTCGATCTCCTTGGCGATGGACACCCCGTCGTTGGTGATCGTGGGGGCGCCCCACTTCTTCTCGAGGACAACGTTGCGGCCGCGCGGGCCGAGGGTGACCTTGACAGCGTCGGCCAGCTGGTTCAGGCCGCGCTCGAGGCCGCGACGGGCCTCCTCGTCGAATGCAATGATCTTGGCCATGACGGCTTGAGGTCCTTTCGGGACGTGTATGTCGGTAGGCCACCTGCTGCAGCGCCCGCGACGGCCGGCGGAGGCCACCGCTTCCACGGTGTCCAGCGCCTCACCCCAGCGAGGTGATCCTGCCCCCGCGACCACACCGCTTTAGCAGTCTGGCCGCCGGAGTGCTAGGTCCATAATTAGCACTCACCCACCCCGAGTGCAAGCGCAGAGGACGCTGTACGCCCACCGCGAAGGCCTATCGCGCGACCGTGACGTCGCCGTCCCGGACGGGGAGGTTGTCGGCGCCGTACGTGAAGGCCATGAAGCGGGCTGTGGTGACGTCGCCGTGCTCGTCGAAGCCGATCGGCCCGGACTGGCCCTCGTAGTCCACGGCGGTGCCCTTCGCCTGCGCGGCGAGGCACGCCGGCAGCCCAGTGCACTTCTCGCGCGCGCCCCCGCCGGTCCCGGGCACAGCCCCGCCCGAGACCTCGATGAGCTTCGACGCGATGGAGGCGCCGCCGTCGTCCTTCGCGGCGCCCGCGGCGAGGATCGCGAGCGAGGCCGCGTCGTACGCCTCGCCGGCGAAGGTCAGGTCTTTCAGGTCCGGAGCGTGCTCCAGGAGGTCGGCCTGGAACTGAGGGGTGGGGTACACGCCGGGGACGAGCGCGCGGGCGCCGTCGAGCGCGCCGTTGGCGAGCGCGGAGCCGTAGCGGCCGTAGACCCCGCTCGAGGCCAGGACCTTCGATCCCGGGACCCCGGCATCGGCCACGCTGGCGAGGATGGTCTGGCCGTCGCCCTGGCCGATGACGAGGACGGCGTCGGCATCCTTCGCGGCGGCGGCCGCGGATCCCGCGGAGTGCCCGGTGAACTCGGCGCTGCCGGCCTCGGTGAGCCCGTCGGCGCGGGCGGCCGCCGTGGCGCCGTCCGCCTCCGCCTTCCCGTGGTCGCCGGCCTGGTGGAGGATCGCGATGCGCTTGGCCCCCGACCGCTTGGCGAGCTCCACGAGGGCGGCGCCCTCGGCCCCCTCCGGCGCCGCCGTGCGGAAGTAGAACCCGCCGCTGCGGTAGGAGGTCAGGCCGGCGGCACTGTTCGCGGGCGAGATGAGGGGGACCCTGGCCTTGGAGAGCACGTCGATGGCGGCGGGGGCACGGCTCGAGTCCGTGGGGCCGATCACGGCGTCGGCGCCGGCCTGGGCGAGGCGGCGCGAGTCGGCGGCGGTGTCCGTTCCCGGCTGGACCGGGAGCAGCTCCACGGGCTTGCCGGCGTAGCCGCCCGCGGCGTTGGCCTGCTGGACGGCGAGCACCACGGCGGCCCGCTGGGCGTCGTTGAGGTATGCAGAGTCGCCGGTCGAGTCGAGCAGCAGACCGAGGCGCAGCACCCCGTCCCCGGACGGCGACGGGTGGGCGGTGCGGGCCTCCCCGGTGGCGCCGCAGCCCGCCGCGGACAGGCCGAGGGCCAGGATCCCGGCGACCGCCGCGGCCCTGGACTTCGGCGTCCGCATGCTCACCCGGTGTACCCGGGTCCGATCACGACGGCGAGCGGCAGCCCGAGCGCGGGGGCCTCGAGGACGGTGGGGACCCCGACCTCGGCGGCGAGGGCCTTCGCCGAGGCAGCGTCCTCGGCCGAGCGGTAGTAGACCACGGGGCCGTCGACCGGGGCACCGCTCCAGTTGCCGACCGTCGAGACGGTCCACCCCGCCGAGCGCGCGGTGGCGGCGACGCGGTTGCCCAGTCCCGCGGTCGAGGTCGCGTTGTAGACGCCCACCTCGAGCGACTGGTCGGCTCCCGCCGGAGCGGACGCGGTGCTGGCCGAGCTGGGCGCGGCGGAGGAGGGCGCCTGGCTCGGCGTCGCCGACGGGGTGCCCGGGGCAGAGGTGCTCGGCGCCGGGGTGCTCCGGGCGGGGGCCGAGGCGGACGACGTGGCGGCGGCGGCCGCGGGCTCGCCGGAGAGGCCCAGCCGCGGCAGCACGAAGAAGGAGACGGCGCCGAGGACGAGGGCGAGGATGCCGGCGGCGAGGATCCACCGCAGCCCGCGCCCGGACGGGCTCGTGCCGCTGTCCGCGCTGCTCTCGCCGCGGGTCCGGTGCACGCCCTGCCGGCGGGGCGCCTCGGGGACTGCGTCGAATTCGTCGCGAGGATAGGTATTCATGCGTGCGTCAGGGTCCTTGTCGGTGGCCGGCTGGGGACGGCGCGCAGCGTCAGGCGCCGCCGCCGAGCCGGCGGGCAGTGCGCGCACGCTGCCGCGACGTCCTCAGTCTACGCAACCGCTTGACCAGCATCGGATCGTGCGCCAGCGCGTCCTCGGTGTCGATGAGGGCGTTGAGCAGCTGGTAGTAGTGGGTCGCGGAGAGGTCGAACAGCTCGCGGATGGCCTGCTCCTTGGCGCCGGCGTACTTCCACCAGCCGCGCTCGAGGGCGAGCATCTGGATCTCGCGCTCGGTCAGTCCCCCGGTCGGGCGGCCCGGCTCGGCGCCCTCGTGGCCCGCGGGCCCGGGGGCTTCGGCGGGATGCTCGGGGGCGGCGGCGACGGCGTCGTCGAAGGCATGGGCGTGGTGTGCTGCTGCTGACGACATGGCTTCCAGTTTAAGAGGGAACTACAGCTCTGTCATTTTCCGGCCGGGGCGCGCCGCCTGAGCGTCTCTGGCACACTGGCTCGCGTGATGGACGCCGAACCGCTCTTCGACCTGCCCGACGCCGCCGGCGGGCCCGCAGCGGGGGGCGAGGCGACGGCGTCGTGCGCCGAGGACGCCCGCGCGCTCGAGGCGATGGCCGCGGCGCCGCTGGCGGACCTCGTCCACCCCGAGTGGGTTCCCGCGCTCTCCGCCAGCGAGCCGACGCTGCGTTCGGCCCTGCGCGCCCTCGCCGCCGAGGCGCACGACGGCGCCCGCATCCTCCCGGCCCCCTCGCGCCTGCTGCGCGCGTTCGGCCAGCCCCTCGGCGATGTGAGGGTCCTCGTGCTCGGCCAGGACCCGTACCCCACTCCAGGGCACGCCATCGGGCTCTCCTTCGCGTGCGACGCCGCGGTGAGCCCGCTCCCGCGCAGCCTGGCGAACATCTTCCGAGAGCTCTCCTCCGACCTCGGCGTCCCTGCGCCCCCCACGGGGGACCTCTCCCGCTGGGCCGAAGAGGGGGTCCTGCTGCTCAACCGGGTCCTCTCGGTGCGCGCCGGCGCGGCGGGGTCGCACCGGCGGGTCGGCTGGGAGCACGTCACCGACGCCGCGGTCCGGGCCGTCGTCGAGCGCGGCGGCCCGCTCGTGGCCATCCTGTGGGGAAGGGACGCCCAGGCCGTCGCCCCGCTGCTGGGCACGACGCCGGTGATCGCTTCCGCGCACCCCTCGCCGCTGAGCGCCTCCCGCGGGTTCTTCGGCTCGAGGCCCTTCAGCCGCGCCAACGAGCTGCTCGTCGCGCAGGGGGCCGCGCCGGTGCGCTGGGCGTGAGCGGCGTCATGCACCACGGGACGGGGCGGGGCGGCCGGTAGGGTGGGCGGCATGACTTCGCCAGCAGAGGGGGCTGCCCAGCCGGGCGTGCAGGCAGCTGCCCCCGCGGTCGCGCCGGCCCCGCGGACCCGCCCGACCCTCGACCTCGCAGTGGTCCGCACCGAGCAGCTCAGCCCGCACCTGGTCCGCGTGGTCGCGGGCGGCCCCGGGTTCGGCGCCTTCGCGGACAACGGGTTCACGGACAAGTACGTCAAGATCGCCTTCCCGGCCGCCCTGCCCGGCGGGGTGTGGCCCGAGGGCCCCGTGGACCTCGCCGTGCTGAAGGCCTCGCTGCCGCGGGCCTCCTGGCCCGTGACCCGCACCTACACCGTGCGTTGGTTCGATGCCGAGGCCGGGGAGCTCGCGATCGACTTCGTGGTGCACGGCGACGAGGGCCTCGCCGGCCCGTGGGCCGCCGCGGCGCGCCCCGGCGACCGACTCGTGTGCTCGGGCCCCGGCGGGGCCTACTCCCCCGACCCCGGGGCCGAGTGGCACCTGTTCGCCGGCGACGAGTCAGCCCTCCCCGCCATCGCGGCAGCCCTCGAGGCGCTGCCCGCCGCCGCGCGGGGCCTCGCATTCCTCGAGGTCGCCTCCGCCGACGAGACGGTGGAGCTGCGGGCCCCCGAGGGCGTGGAGGTCCACTGGCTCTCCCGCGAGGGCCGGCCGGCGGGCGAGACGCTCGTCCTCGCCGAGGCCGTCGCCGACGCGGCCTGGCAGGACGGGACCCCCAGCGTGTTCGCGCACGGCGAGCGGGGCGCCATGAAGGAGCTGCGCGCCGTCTTCAAGGGACGCGGCGTGCCGCGGGAGAAGCTCTCCCTCTCCGGCTACTGGGCGCACGGCCGCGCCGAGGACCAGTTCCAGGCGGAGAAGAAGCTGCCCGTCGGCGAGGTCTAGCGCCCGGCCTGCCGCCTCAGCTACCGCCGCCTGGACCGGCGCCGGCGTTCGAGCGAGGTGGCGCTGCGGGTGAACGGGCGCGCGAGGTTGTCGCCGAGCACCACGCCGGCCGCGGCGGCGAGGATGATCGCCATGGCAGTGAGCATGCCGCCCGCGCCCGTGGTGATCTGCGAGGCGTCGACTGTCGCGACGTACATCGACCGGAAGATCGTCAGGCCGGGCAGCAGGATGAGCGCCGCCGGCACGGCGACGACGAGCTGGGGCGCGCCGAGCCGCAGCGCCACGATCCGCGCCAGGAAGCCCATGACCACCGCGGAGGCGGCCGGGGCAAGCCGGTCCCCGACGCCGAGGAGCCCCACGCCCGTCAGCGCGAGGTAGCCGACGATGCCCACCGCCGCGGTGGGCAGCACCAGGCGCCGGGAGGTCTGCTCGGTGACCGCGATCGCCGCCACCGCCGCGCCGATCATGAGCACTTCCACGGGATACGGGTACGCCGGCGGGAACGTCTCCGTCACGTCGATGCGGGCGATCCCGAGCATTTCCCCCACCGCGGAGGCCACGGCGATGCCGGCCACGAGGGCGGCGAAGGTCAGGAACGCCGAGAGGTACCGGCCCGCCGCGGTCACGGGGAAGCCGTTGATTGCGTCCTGCGTGGCCGAGACGAGCCGGGCCGTGGGCAGGAGCAGGAGGATGCCGCCCACCACCACGATGGCCGGCGCGATGGGCAGGTGCACCGCGAAGAGCATCAGGGCGATGATCGTCACGAGGAACGAGCTCGCCATCGTGACGAAGAAGTCGGGCACGCGCCACCGGCCGAGCACGCGCCACACGAGCGAGACGAGCAGGTTCGAGCCGAACGCGATGAGCGAGGCCAGCTGCCCGCCGCCGAGCACGCCGACGAAGAGCGCCGCGAACACGCCGAACGCCACCGTCACCGACCACTTGGGGAAGGGCTTGGCCCGCCGGGCGATGCCCTGGAGCCTGCGCGAGGCCTCGTTCAGCCCCACGCCCCCGGCGGCGATCTCGGTGACGAGCTGGTGGACCAGGACGAGGCCCGCGTAGTTGCTCGTCCACGAGCGCACCACGCGCAGCAGGGTGTTCGGCGTCCCGTCCTTCGGGGCGTGGTTGATCGCGACGGACTGGTTGGTGATGTCCACCTCGACGTGCCGCAGCCCGAGGGCGGTCGTCACGGCAATCATGGAGGTCTCCACCTCGAGGGCCCCGGCGCCGTAGCGGAACATGGTCTCGGCGAGCTCGAGGGCGAAGTCGAGCGTGCGCCGCTCGGACTCGTCCGGCGCCGCCGGGATGGCCGGGTTCGCGTAGGGGCTGCCGGCCAGGCGGTCCACGAGGCTCATGGGTGCGGTGGGCGGGTTCTCGCCGCGCATGAGCCGCGCGAGCACACGTTTGGCCGCGGCATTGGCGCGGACCTGCGAGGCGCTGATCTGCTGGGTCGCCGGCGGCGCGGCGCCCGGGGCCGGCTCGACCGGCTCCGGGACCGTCGGGGCGACGTGCTGGACCGGCTGGGGCAGCTGGACCGGCTGGGGCACGGCGTGGGGCGGAGCGGACGACGGCGGCGGCCCGGCCGGCGTCGTCCGCTCGCCGAGGGCGGGGCCGGACGCCGGGCCAGGGCCGGACGCCGGGGCAGGGCCCGACGCCGTGGCCGCCTCCGTGGCGCCGCCGGTGGGCGCGGTGGTGAAGGCCACGGGCGTGATCTGGGGAATGGTACCCGCGGGGATGTCCCCGTGGGAGTCGTAGCCCTCCCCGTCAGGGTCCGTGCTGGCGCCGTGCGCCCCGTGCTCCGCCTCAGCCATCACGTCAGTCGGATCAGTAGAACTGCTGGCCGGTGCGGCGCGTGTACAGCTGCCGCGCGACGCGCTCGCCCGCGCTGGCCCAGGCCCTGTAGCGCAGCGGGTCGATCACGAAGTCCCAGCAGCCCACGAAGTCGGTCACGGTCTTCGTGAACGAGGTCTTGAACAGGCCGAGGCCGTGGAACGGGTGCGAGCTGTCCTTCAGGCGGTCCGCGGGAGGGGTGCCGCAGAAGTCGTACTCGACGCAGCCGAGCTCCTTGGCCTTCAGGATCGCCGTCCACTGCACGAGGTGCGAGTCGCCGTACTGGGTGCGCTGCTGCAGGGAGCCGCCGTCCTTGTAGGTGCCCTTGCGGCCGTAGTTGATCACGAAGGCGCCCACGGACGGGCGGCCGTTCTCGTAGACGAAGTAGAGCCGTCCCTGCCCCCGCCGGGTGAACTCGGTCCAGAACTGGCGGTAGTACTCGAAGCTGCGCACGCGTGCGCCCGTGTTCGACTTCGCGTTCAGGGTTCCGGTCATGAGCGCGTGCATGGTGCGGTAGTTCTCGAGGGTCGGCTCAACCTCGACCACCTCGACGCCCTCCCGCTCGGCCCGGCGCACGGCGTTGCGGCCCCGGGAGTGGAGGCTCTTGAGGACGAGCCGGGACTCGGGGCTGATGTCCAGGATCGCCGTCGAGTCGTTGGGCTGGAGGTTGGGCACCTTGACCAGCCCGGCGCCGGCCAGGACGGCGCGGGCGGCCTCGGAGTCGATGATGTCCGGCTCGATCTTCACGGCGAACACGCCGAGCTTCTCGCGGGCCACGAACTCCCGGATCGCCGCCAGGGCCGCGGGGACATCGTCGATCCCGGCGACATCCGGACCCTTGATGAGGTACCAGAACCGGCCCAGCAGCGGGATCGACTTCTCGAGGACGAGGTTGTAGCTGGGCCGTGCTTCTTCCCCGTCCACGGGTTCGAGGACGAGGTGGCGCACACCCCAGCCGAAGTTCCGCTTGACCGCGGCGAACGCCTCGGACTGCAGCAGGTTCCCGCCGTTCGGGTTCGCCGTGACGTGCTCATCCCAGTGGGCGATCTCCTCCTCGTGGGCGAACCGTGCGGCGAAGCGAGCGGCGGTGCGGGCGGAGAGGGTGGTCACTGTAGGAGGGGTCCCTTCGATCGCAGAGGCGGGCCCTGCCAGTCTAGCCAGTGGGCGGCGGGGGCCACGCCACCGGGCTCCGTACGGGCCCAACGGCGGCCGTGCGTTTGCGCCGCGGCGTCGCGGGGAAAGTGCTGGGCATGGCACACAACATCACAGGCAAGAAGGTCGCGTTCCTCCTCACCAACGGTGTGGAGCAGGCAGAGCTCACCGAGCCGTGGAAGGCCGTGGAGCAGGCCGGGGGCCAGCCCGTCCTGGTCTCCCCCGAGTCAGGCTCGATCACCGCGATGAAGGGGGACTGGGACCACGCCGACTCGTTCCCCGTGGATGTCCCGCTCGCGCAGGCCCGTGTCGAGGACTTCGATGCGCTCGTGCTGCCTGGGGGCACCGTCAACGCGGACACGATGCGGCTGGAGAAGGAAGCCGTGCAGCTCGTGCGCGGGTTCGCCGAGGCCGGCAAGCCGATCTCCGCGATCTGCCACGCGCCGTGGATCCTCATCGAGGCGGGGCTCGTCGAGGGCCGCCACATGACCTCGTACGCCTCGCTCGAGAGCGACCTGAAGAACGCGGGTGCGAACTGGGTCGACGAGCAGGTCGTGACGGACCGCGGGCTCACCACCTCCCGGAACCCGGGGGACCTCGAGGCCTTCTGCGCGAAGGTGCTCGAGGAGATCTCGGAGGGCCGCCACGACGAGGTCTGAGGCCTCCGCAGAGCGACGGAAGGGGCGCCGGTTCCGTGTGGACCGGCGCCCCTTCGCGCATGCTGTGCCGGTCAGCACTCCACGACGTTGACGGCGAGGCCGCCCATGGCGGTCTCCTTGTACTTGTGGCTCATGTCCTTGCCGGTCTCGCGCATGGTCACGATCACCTCGTCGAGGGAGACGCGGTGGGTGCCGTCGCCCCAGAGAGCCATCTTCGCGGCGTTGATGGCCTTCGCGGCCGCGATCGCATTCCGTTCGATGCACGGCACCTGCACGAGGCCGCCGATCGGGTCGCAGGTGAGGCCGAGGTTGTGCTCCATCGCGATCTCGGCCGCGTTCTCGACCTGGGCGGGCGTGCCGCCCATGACCTCGGCCAGGCCCGCGGCGGCCATCGACGACGCCGACCCGACCTCGCCCTGGCAGCCCACCTCGGCACCGGAGATCGAGGCCTGTTCCTTGTACAGGACGCCGACGGCGCCGGCGGCGAGCAGGAACTTCACCACCACGTCGTCCTTGTCCTCCTGCGTGGCCTTGTCCATGCCCGGGGCGTAGTTGAGGGCATAGTAGAGGACCGCGGGGATGATCCCGGCCGCGCCGTTGGTGGGCGCGGTGACGACGCGGCCGCCGGAGGCGTTCTCCTCGTTGACGGCCAGCGCAATGAGGTTGACCCACTCCTGCCAGTACTTTGCGTCGCGGTCCTTGTCCTCCTTCAGGAGCCGCTCGTGCCAGTCCGGCGCGCGGCGGCGCACCTTCAGTCCGCCGGGCAGCAGCCCCTCGCGCTTGAGGCTGGACTCGACACAGGCCTCCATGACGGCCCAGATGTGCAGCAGCCCCTCGCGGATCTCCTCCTCGGAGCGGGAGGCCTTCTCGTTCACGAACATGATGTCGCTGATGGACAGGCCCTTCGACGAGCACCGGCCCAGCAGCTCGGCCGCCGTCCGGAACGGGAAGGGGAGCTCCTTCTTGGAGTCCTCGAGCTCCTTCTTCGCGGTGTCCTCCTCGCCCTCGCGGACAATGAAGCCGCCGCCCACGGAGAAGAACGTGGCCTCGTGCAGCAGCGCGGCTGAGCCGTCGGGGCCCGGGGCCGCGAAGACCTGGAACTTCATCCCGTTGGTGTGCCGCGGCAGCACCGTGAGCGGGTGGAGCACCATCTCCTCGACCGAGTACGGCAGCTCGACCTTGCCGGCGAGGGAGAGCCTGCCTGTCTCTGCGATCGAGGCGAGCCGCTCCTCGACCTGCTCGGGGAGGATCTCCTCCGGTTCGAAGCCCTCGAGTCCCAGGAGCACGGCGGTGAAGGTCCCGTGGCCGTGGCCGGTCGCCGCGAGGGAGCCGTACAGGTCCACCCGCAGCGAGTCGACGCGTTCGAGGAAGCCCTGCTCGCGCAGCTCGCGCGCGAACACCGCGCCAGCGCGCATGGGTCCCACGGTGTGGGAGCTGGACGGGCCGATGCCCACGGAGAACAGTTCGAAAACGCCGACTGCCATCGTCGGTGTCTCCTTCCTCGCAGATAAGGTGACCGCGCGGGCCCGGGGATGCCGGGCCCGCGCGCGGGGTCATGCCAGGTCGGCGACCCCCGGGTAGAGCGGGTGCGCCGCCGCGAGAGCGTCCACCCGTGCCTTCAGGCCGGACAGGTCCTCGTCCGGGCCCGCGATGAGGGCCTCGGCGATGATGTCCGCGACCTCCCGGAAGGCCGCCTCGCCGAAGCCGCGGGTCGCGAGCGCCGGGGTGCCGATCCGCAGGCCGGAGGTGACCATCGGGGGGCGCGGGTCGAACGGGACGGCGTTGCGGTTGACGGTGATGTCGATGGCCGCGAGCCGGTCCTCGGCCTGCTGCCCGTCGAGGGCCGCGTCGCGCAGGTCCACGAGGACCAGGTGCACGTCGGTCCCGCCGGAGACGACACCGATGCCGGCGGCCCTGACGTCGTCGGCCGTGAGCCGCTCGGCGAGGATCTTCGCCCCGGCGAGGACCCGCTCCATGCGCTCCTTGAACTCGGGCGAGGCCGCGATCTTGAACGCCACGGCCTTGCCGGCGATCACGTGCTCGAGCGGGCCGCCCTGCTGCCCCGGGAACACGGCGGAGTTGACCTTCTTGGCGATCGCCGCGTCGTTGGTCAGGATGATGCCGCCCCGGGGGCCGGCGAGGGTCTTGTGCGTCGTCGAGGTGACGACGTGCGCGTGCGGGACGGGCGAGGGGTGCAGGCCCGCTGCCACGAGGCCGGCGAAGTGCGCCATGTCCACCATGAGGTAGGCGCCGACGGAGTCGGCGATGCGGCGGAACTCGGCGAAGTCGAGCTGACGGGCGTAGGCGGACCAGCCGGCCACGATGAGCTGCGGCCGGTGTTCCTGCGCGAGGCGCTCCACCTCGGCCATGTCGATCCGGTGGTCGTCCTCGCGGACCTGGTACGGAACGATGGTGTAGAGCTTGCCGGAGAAGTTGATCTTCATCCCGTGCGTGAGGTGGCCGCCGTGGGCGAGGTTGAGGCCCATGACGGTGTCGCCCGGCTTGATGAGCGCGTGCATCACCGAGGCGTTCGCCTGGGCGCCCGAGTGCGGCTGGACGTTCGCGTACTCGGCACCGAAGAGGGCCTTCACGCGGTCGATCGCGAGCTGCTCGATGACGTCCACGTTCTCGCAGCCGCCGTAGTACCGCCTGCCCGGGTAGCCCTCGGCGTACTTGTTCGTCAGCACCGAGCCCTGGGCCTGCATCACGGCGGCGGCCGTGTGGTTCTCGGAGGCGATCATCTCGAGCCCGCCGCGCTGGCGGGAGAGCTCGGCGTCGATGCTCCGGGCGATCTCGGGGTCGAGATCGCCGAGGTCGGCGTCGAGCGAGGGCGACTTCACCTGCTCGAAGGCGGTGTCCTGCTGGGCCGCGCTCACAGTTCGCCGCCGTTCTTGGAGGCGTACTCCTCGGCGGTCATGAGGGGGCCTTCCTCGGAGACCTCGACCGTGAAGAGCCAGCCGGCCCCGTACGGGTCCTCGTTGACCAGCGCGGGGTTGTCAATGGCCTCCTGGTTGACCTCGACGACGGTGCCCGAGACGGGCGAGTAGAGGTCGGAGACGCTCTTGGTCGACTCGATCTCGCCGCACGTCTCGCCCGCGGTCACGGTGCCGCCGGCCTCGGGGAGGTCGAGATAGACGACGTCGCCGAGGGCGTCGGCGGCGACCTGGGAGACGCCGATCTTGGCGGGGGCGGCGGCGGTGTCGAGCCACTCGTGCTCTTCGGAGTACCGGAGGCCGGTCTGGACCTTGCTCATGGGCGGTGTTCCTGTTCTTCTTCGAAGGGGAATCGGTGGGGCGCGGGGTGCGCTGGGCCTACTTCTGGCGCTTGTAGAACGGCAGCGCGACGACCTCGAACGGCTCGGCCTTGCCGCGCAGGTCTGCGTCGAGCTTCGTGCCGACGGCGGAGTGCTCGATGTCCACGTACGCCAGGGCCACGGGGTAGCCGAGGGTCGGGCTGGGCTGGCCGGAGGTGACCTCGCCGACCACTGCGCCGTCCTTGAGGATCGGGTAGTGCGAGCGGGCCGCGCGGCGTCCCAGGCCCTTGAGTCCCACGAGGCGGCGGCCGGTCGTGGTGCCCTCGCCGGCGGCCTTCTTCGCCTCGAGCGCGGCACGGCCCACGAAGTCGCCCTCCTTGCTCTTGAGGGCGACGACGCCGCCCAGGCCCGCGGCGAACGGCGATCCCTCGCGGGAGAGCTCGTTGCCGTAGAGCGGCATGCCGGCCTCGAGGCGCAGCGAGTCGCGGGCGGCGAGGCCGCAGGGGATGAGGCCGTGGCCCTGCCCGGCTTCGGCGAGCGCCTTCCAGAGCTGGGGCGCGAGCTCGTTGCCGACGAACAGCTCGAACCCGTCCTCGCCCGTGTAGCCGGTCCGGGCCAGGAAGACGGGCACGCCCGCGACCGTGGCCTCGATGCCGGCGTAGTACTTGAGCTGGCGGATGTCCTCGTGGTCCTCGGAGCCGGCCACGGAGAGCAGGATCGCCTCCGCGTTCGGGCCCTGGACGGCGATGAGGGAGGTCTCAGCCGAGGCGTCGCGGAGGGCGACGGCCCCAGCCGCCGCGCCGCCGTCGGCCGCGGACGTGAAGGCGTCGAGGCGGGAGGCGAGCTCGGCCGCGACGGTTGCGGCGTTGCCCGCGTTGGGGACGACGAGGAAGTCCTCCTCGGCCACGCGGTAGACGATGAGGTCGTCGATGATGCCGCCGTCCTCGGCGCAGATGAGCGAGTACTTGGCCTTGCCCACCGCGATCGCGGAGAGCTTGCCCACGAGGGCGTAGTCAAGGAACGCTCCGGCGCCGGGGCCGGTGGCCCAGACCTCGCCCATGTGGGAGAGGTCGA
Source organism: Sinomonas soli (assembly GCF_054782415.1). Classification (NCBI taxonomy): domain Bacteria; kingdom Bacillati; phylum Actinomycetota; class Actinomycetes; order Micrococcales; family Micrococcaceae; genus Sinomonas; species Sinomonas soli. Next base: position 90,064 of record NZ_BAAGSN010000005.1, read on the forward strand.
ACAGGCCGGCGGCGTCGCGGACGGCGCGGTGCTCGGCGAGCTCGGAACCGTACTTGAGAGGCATCTGCCAGCCGCCGAAGTCGGTGAAGGATGCGCCGAGGGTCTCGTGCTCGCCGTAGAGGGCGGTGCGCTTCTCCTGGGCTGCCTGGGTGGTGGTCTCAGTCATAGGAAGTCTCCTTGCGGTGGTCGAACGAAGCGGTGCGGAGTCGATGCCCGGGGCGGAGCCGGTCCCGGCTCCGCCCCGCCGGCGTCGACGGTCAGTTCTCTTCGAACGCCTCGAGGGGCGGGCACGCGCAGATCAGGTTGCGGTCGCCACCGGCGCCGTCGATGCGGCCGACCGGGGCGAAGTACTTGTCCTGGTGGTGGGTCTTGCCCGGGAAGGCCGCCTGCTCGCGGGTGTACGGGCGGTCCCACTCGGTGGAGACGACGGCGGACGCGGTGTGCGGCGCCCGGCGCAGCGGCGACTGGGCGAGCTCGAACTCGCCGGCACCGACCTGGTCGATCTCGGCCCGGATGGCGATCATCGCATCGATGAACCGGTCGATCTCGCCGAGGTCCTCGGACTCCGTGGGCTCGACCATGAGCGTGCCCGCAACCGGGAACGCGAGGGTCGGGGCGTGGAAGCCGTAGTCGATCAGGCGCTTCGCGACGTCCTCCGCGGTCACGCCGGTCTTGGCCGTGAGCTCGCGCAGGTCGAGGATGCACTCGTGGGCCACGAGGCCGCCCTCGCCCGTGTAGAGCACGGGGAAGGAGGAGTCGAGGCGCTTGGCGATGTAGTTGGCCGCGAGGAGCGCGGACTTGGTGGCCTCGGTGAGGCCCTCGCCGCCCATGAGCTTCACGTAGGCCCACGAGATCGGCAGGACCCCGGCGGAGCCGTAGCGGGAGGCAGAGACGGGGATGGCCGTCTGCCCCTCGGCGCCGGTCCACTGGGTGGCGTCGCCCGGCATGAACGGGGCGAGGTGGGCGCGGGCCGCGACGGGGCCGACGCCGGGGCCGCCGCCGCCGTGCGGGATGCAGAACGTCTTGTGGAGGTTCAGGTGGGAGACGTCGCCGCCGAACCTGCCCGGCTGGGCGAGGCCCACGAGCGCGTTCATGTTGGCGCCGTCGATGTAGACCTGGCCGCCGGCCTCGTGGACCGCGTCGCAGACCTGGCGCACGTCCGCGTCGTACACGCCGTGCGTGGAGGGGTAGGTGATCATGATCGCCGCGAGGTCCTCGCGGTGCTTCTCGATCTTGGCGTTGAGGTCCTCGTGGTCGATCGTGCCGTCCGAGGCGGTGGCCACGACGACGACCTTCATGCCCGCGAGGACGGCCGAGGCGGCGTTGGTGCCGTGGGCCGAGGCCGGGATGAGGCAGATGTCGCGCTGGCCCTCGCCGCGGGAGGCGTGGTAGCCGCGGATGGCGAGGAGGCCCGCGAGTTCGCCCTGCGAGCCCGCGTTGGGCTGGATCGAGACCTGGTCGTAGCCGGTGATCTCCGCGAGATCTGCCTCGAGCTCGGCGATGAGCTCCCGCCAGCCGGCGGTCTGGGCGTCCGGCGCGAACGGGTGGATGCCGGCGAACTCCGGCCACGTCATCGACTCCATCTCCACCGTGGCGTTGAGCTTCATCGTGCAGGAGCCGAGCGGGATCATCGTCCGGTCGAGCGCCAGGTCACGGTCCGAGAGGCGGCGCAGGTAGCGCAGCATCTGGGTCTCGGAGCGGTAGGAGTGGAACACGGGGTGCGTGAGGTACTGGCTCGAGCGGAGCATGGCCGTCTCGAGCTGGAAGTCCGCGCCGGCGCCGGTCTGGCTGTCCACGCCGTCGCCCGCGGCGCCGGCTCCGAAGACGCCCGCGACGATCGCGACGTGCTCAGCGGTGGTGGCCTCGTCGCAGGAGATGCCGACGGTGTCGGCGTCGACCAGGCGCAGGTTCACGCCCTGCTTCTCGGCCTTCTCGACGATCGCGGCCGCGCGGCCCGGGACGGTGGCCGTGACGGTATCGAAGAAGCTGCGGTGCACGAGCTCGACGCCGGCGCCGGCGAGCGCCGTCGCGAGCGAGCGGGCGTGCGAGTGGGTGCGCTGCGCGATGGCCTTGAGCCCCTCGGGGCCGTGGTACACGGCGTACATCGAGGCGACGATCGCAAGGAGGGCCTGCGCGGTGCAGATGTTGGAGGTGGCCTTCTCACGGCGGATGTGCTGCTCGCGGGTCTGGAGGGCCAGGCGGTAGGCGGGCATGCCGGCGTCGTCCTTCGAGACGCCGACGAGGCGGCCGGGGAGCTGGCGCTCGAGGCCCTTGTGGACGCTCATGAACGCGGCGTGCGGGCCGCCGTAGAACAGCGGGACGCCGAAGCGCTGGGCGGAGCCGACGGCGATATCCGCGCCCTGCTCCCCCGGGGACTTGATGAGCGTCAAGGCGAGGAGGTCGGCCGCCACGGTGACGAGCGCGCCGCGGTCCTTCGCCTCAGCGATGAGCGCGGTGGCGTCCGTGACGAGGCCGGAGGCGCCGGGCTGCTGGATCACGAGCCCGTTGATCGGGCCCTCGGGCAGGCCCTTGGAGAGATCGGCGACCTCGACCTCGAAGCCGAGCGCCTTGGCACGGCCCTTGACGATCGCGATGGACTGCGGGAACAGGTCCGCGTCGAGCACGGTGCGCCCGTTCGCCGCCTCCTTGTTCTTGTTGGCGCGGCGCATCAGGAGTACGGCCTCGGCGACGGCAGTCGCCTCGTCCAGCAGCGAGGCGTTCGCGATCGCGAGACCGGTCAGGTCCGAGACGGCGGTCTGGAAGTTCAGCAGCGCCTCGAGCCGGCCCTGCGAGATCTCGGGCTGGTAGGGCGTGTACGCGGTGTACCAGGCCGGGTCCTCGACGATGTTCCGGCGGATCACCGGAGGGGTGATCGTGTCGTAGTAGCCCTGGCCGATCATCTGCACGCGCAGCTTGTTCTTGGAGGCGAGGCCGCGCAGCGTTGCGAGCGTCTCGGCCTCGGTGAGGGCAGTGCCGAGCGAGAGCGGCTTGTCCTGCTTGATGCTCTCCGGGACGGCGGCAGCGGCGAGGGCGTCCGCGCTGTCGTAGCCCACGGCGTTGAGCATGTGCTTGATGTCTGCTTCGCGGCGGGCACCGATGTGCCGGTCGACGAAGGCTGCGGGGGAAAGGTCCGTCACGGGGAACTCCATCAATCAGGCCGGCCCGGCCGGGCTGGCTTTTGACTCCAGTTCCTCCCCGCTCTGTATGGGACCTGAGAGATTCCGCCGGATCAAATCCGGCTTGCACCGTCGGTGAACGTCCGGTGAAGGACGCTGCTTTCCAGAGTTGCCTTGCCGCAGCGGTACAGGTGCCTGAGAGATTCCTGGGGAGGTGTTGCTCCTACGGCGCCTGCTTGCTCTTGCTCGCAGGACTCTCCCGCCGCAGATCAGAGGCTGTGTGTTCAGTTGTCGAAGGCCGGGTACGTGCGGACACGCGGACCCACGGCTTGCCCTTCCATTGTGCTATGCCGGAGGTCACAGGGGCAAATGCCTCCGGCCACATGGACGCTCACCCCTTCATCTGAGAGTCACCTCCTGAAGGTCACCCTCTGGGGTCACCTCCAATGGGCTGCCGACTGCGGCCGCGGTGCCGTGATGCGGAAGGCCCCCGATCCGGGTGGATCGGGGGCCTTCCGTGATCACCGCCGGTCAGCCGGCCATGCGTGAGTGGTCGCGGTGCAGCCGCTCCTGCGCCGCCTCCGTGGTGTGCCTGATGCCGCGGAATGCACCGAGCATGAGGGTCGCCCCGAACAGGGCCACCACGGCCATGGTGAAAAGCAGCGCTCCCAGCGCCACGGTGCCGAAGAACACGGCAGTCTGAAGGTTGAACTCGAACATCGCTCCACTCGCTCCGCGCCCCTCCCATAGGGGCCCACCACCTATTCTGACGGCCCGCGATCCGCGTCACCGCGCGGAACGGGTCCTGCCCGATGTGAATTCGCCCACATCACTCCCCCGCGGCGCTCCGAGCACCCCGGAAGGCCTAGTTGCAGGATCCGCCGCCGGTGCCGGACACCGTGGCGCCGATCCCCAGAATGCCGATCTGGACGGTGGGCAGGCCGCCCGTCTGGTCGGGGGTGCACGTGGTCGGGGCCGGCGACGGCCCGGTCTGGGAGCCGCCCGACGTCGGCGACGGGGCTGGTGCCGGCGGAGCCTGGCGAGCCGGGGCAGAGCGGGCCGGGGCGGGCCGCGTGGAGGCGGACGACGGCGCCGGGACCGGCTGGGCGGGAACCGGAACCGGCTGCGCGGGGGCCTCGTACGGGGCGGGGGCAGCTGGCTCCGAGGGGCTTGCAGCCCGGGCCGCCTCGGCGGCCTGGTCCGACGCAGGCGCGCTGGGCGGGGCGCCGGTGGCAGTGGACGAGGCAGAGGATGTCGTGGACGATGCCCGCACGGCCGGTACTGCGCTGGACGGGGCGGTGGGCACGCCGCTGTCCTGCCGCGGGGAACTCGCCGTGGGGTGGGGCGCCGGCCCCGCGCCCACGATGACCTGGAACGAGAGGGCGGCTAGCGAGAGCAGCGAGGCGCCCCCGGCTCCCCAGACGGCGCCAGCGGGGACGACCGCCGAACCGGCCGAGCGCCGTGCCCGGGACTTCCAGAACACCGCCGTGCCGAGGACGACCGCCGCAGCGACGAGGACGAGTGCCGGGACAGTGGCCACGCCGAGGCAGACGAGGGCCAGTCCCACCGCCGGCAGGAACCACGGCGTCCACCGAAGCGTCCCCGTCCGGGCTCGGCGCCGACGGGGCGCGGCATCCCGCCCGCGGCCGGCCCGGGGCGCCCGATGCAGTCCCTCGGTCGGCGGTTCCTCACGCTCCGCCATGGGCAGCCTCCCACTCCTCCCGGAGAATTCCGTACACGACGGCGTCGTAGAGCTCGCCGCGGACCTTCCGTGCCTTCCGGTACCTCGCCTCGAGCGTGAACCCGAGCTTCTCACCGACCCGGCACATGCCCGTGTTCCCGCTCCACGTCGCGAAGTCGAGGCGGTCGCTGTCGGTGGAGGCGAAGAGGTAGCCGGTCCACAGGCCGAGCGCCTCGGTGCCGTAGCCGCCGGACCAGCGGGCGGGGTCGTAGACGGCCAGCCCGAGCCTGCGCCACGGAAGGAGCCGCGTGCCGTCCTCGGCCTCGGCCCCCGGGCGCTCCTCCCAGTACCACGACACCTGGCCCATGAACTGGCCGGAGCCGGCGTCCACGATCGCGAGGTGCTCGCGCACCGGCGGCCACCCGCCGTCGGCCGCGCGGGCCAGGAGCCCATCGCACCAGCCGTTGGCTCCCTCGGCGCTCCAGCGCCCGTAGAAGGGGCCGTCGTAGAGCTGCCATTCGTGGACCCCGGCGGGAGGAGGCACGCTCCAGCGGCGCAGGCCCTCGACGTCGTCGGGCGTCCAGTCCCGCAGGGCCACGCGGGAGCCTGTCAGGGTCACGGGAAAATCCATCCGCACTACCCTACAGGCCCCTGCTGGAGGGCTCTGCCGCCCGATCGGCGTCAGCGGGCCAGCCCGGCCCTCCTCAGCGCGTCGGCCAGCGCGGTGTCCGCGGCCGGCTCGGCCTTCCCGCCCCGCTGGCCGCCGCCGTTCTGGTTCCGGCCGCCCTGGCTGCCGTTGCCGCGCGGGCTGCCGTCGCTGCGGGGGCTGACATTGCTGCCCTGGCCACCGCGGCTGCGCTGGGCGCGGCCGGCCTGTCCGTCACCGCCGCGCTCGTCCCCGGGTCGCCGATTCCCGCCAGCCTGGTTCCCGCCGGTCTGGCCTTCCCCGGACGCACGACGCCGGGCCTCGCCCCCGCGGGCCGGCTTGCGTTCGCCGCGCTCGCCGCCCGGCTCGTCGTCCAGCCGCAGCGTCAGCGAGATGCGCTTGCGGGGAACGTCCACGTCGAGGACCTTGACCTTGACGACCTGGCCTGATTGGACCACCTCGCGGGGGTCGGAGATGAACTTGGTGCTCATGGCGGAGACGTGGACGAGGCCGTCCTGGTGGACCCCGAGGTCCACGAATGCGCCGAAGGCGGCAACGTTGGAGACGGTGCCCTCGAGGATCATGCCGGGCCGGACGTCGTTGATCGTCTCGACGCCCTCCGCGAGGGACGCGGTGACGAATTCGGGGCGCGGGTCGCGGCCGGGGCGGACCAGTTCGGTCATGACGTCGCGGACGGTGGGCAGGCCGAACCGCTCGTCCGCGAACCGGGCGGGATCCAGGGTCGCCACGCGCTCCTTCGATCCCCCGGCTGCCTCGAGGATGCGGGCCGCCAGCCCGTAGGCCTCGGGGTGGACTGCCGAGGCGTCCAGCGGCTCGGAGCCGCCGGTGATGCGCAGGAAGCCCGCGCACTGCTCGAACGCCTTGGCCCCGAGGCGCGGGACCTTCTTGAGCTCGGCACGCGAGGCGAAGACGCCGTGGGCGTCGCGGTACTCGACGATGTTGCGGCTCAGGGTAGGGCCGAGGCCGGCGACCCGTGCGAGCAGCGCGGGCGACGCGGTGTTGACGTCCACGCCGACGGCGTTGACGCAGTCCTCGACGACGGCGTCGAGGCTGCGCTCGAGCTTGGACTGGGTGACATCGTGCTGGTACTGGCCGACGCCGATCGACTTGGGATCGATCTTCACGAGTTCCGCGAGGGGGTCCTGGAGCCTGCGGGCGATCGAGACCGCGCCGCGCAGGGAGACGTCGAGCTCGGGCAGCTCGGCGGAGGCGAGGGCGGAGGCAGAGTAGACGGACGCACCGGCCTCCGAGACGATGACCTTGGACCCGCGGGGCAGCCCGAGCCGGGCCAGGAGGTCTCCGGCGAGCCGGTCCGTCTCGCGGCTCGCCGTCCCGTTGCCCACCGCGACGAGTTCGACGTTGTGGCGTCGCGCGAGCTTCTCCAGGACGGCCAGCGACTCGTCCCACTTCTTCGCCGGCGCGTGCGGGTACACCGTCGCCGTGTCGAGGACCTTGCCCGTGCCGTCGACCACCGCGACCTTCACCCCCGTGCGCAGGCCGGGGTCGAGGCCCAGCACGGCCCGGTTCCCCGCCGGCGCGGCGAGGAGCACGTCGCGGAGGTTGGCGGCGAAGACCTTCACCGACTCCTCCTCGGCGGCATCGAAGAGCCGCGCCCTGAGATCGGATTCGAGCTTGGCCAACAGCCTGCCCTGCCAGGCGACCTTGACCGTCTGCGCGAGCCACTTCCCGGCCGGGGTCCCGGCGCCGCCGTACACGCCCAGCGCACGCGCCACGGCCGCCTCGTAGGCCGCCCGCGCCTCGGACCGGGCAGCCTCGTCACGCGGATCGGCCTCGGCGATCTCGAGCGACAGGGCCCCCTCGCGCTCGCCGCGCAGGAGTGCCAGGACCCTGTGGCCCGGCATCGCGTCGACGGGCTGGACATAGTCCTCGAAGTCGGCGTACTTCCCCTCCCCGCCGGCGCCGCCGGCCTTCGCGGCGGAGCGCAGGCGACCGCCCCGGAAGAGCCGTTCGCGGAGGTCAGCCACGAGCGCGGCATCCTGCCCGACACGCTCGGTGAGGATCGCCCGGGCGCCCGCGAGCGCCTCGGCGGCACCGGTGATGCCCTTCTCCTCGTTGAGGTAGGCCTCCGCGAGCGCATCGAGGTCCCGGGACGGGTCGGCGAGGATCGAGTCCGCGAGGGGCTCGAGGCCGGCCTCGCGCGCAATCTGGGCGCGGGTGCGCCGCTTCGACTTGTAGGGGAGGTACAGGTCCTCGAGCTCCGACTTCGTCGCGGCGGACAGCAGCGCAGACTGCAGCTCCTCGGTGAGCGCCCCCTGCTCGGCGACCGCGGCAATGATCGTGCGGCGGCGGTCCTCGAGTTCGCGCAGATAGCGCAGCCGCTCCTCGAGTTCGCGCAGCTGGGCATCGTCGAGGGTGCCGGTGGCCTCCTTGCGGTACCGCGCGATGAAGGGCACCGTCGCGCCGCCGTCGATGAGGCCGACCGCGGCCTTGACCTGCCAAGGTGCCACGCCGAGCTCGGCGGCGATTCTCCGGGCGATCGCCTCGGCGGTCTCCGCTTCCCCGGGCGGGGCGGGCAGGGCAGGGGACGGCTGGGCCAGGGAGGTCTCGGTGCTCACGGTTCTACTGTGCCCTATCCCTCCGACAGCCGTGGTCATCATCCCTCCGACAGCCGTGGTCATCGGCCCCCTGCACCCCACGTGGCGATGGCCCAGAGGACGCCCGGACGGCCGAGGTCCACGAGCGAGGTCCCCACCCCGACGATCGCGTAGATGCCCACGGGGACGAGCATGAGCCATTCCCTCCACGAGCCCGCATCGCCGAGGACGGGGATGCTCAGATGGCCGCCCCGCCGCCAGACCCAGCGGATGACCGGGGTCTTGTGCATGAACTTCGGCCGGCGGAAGCGGAAGGGCCAGACCAGGTTGCAGCCGCCGGTCGTGAGGAGGTCCCCGGCAATGTGGACCGCGCTCCCGATGCCGACGGCCAAGGGGAACCAGTCCTGTCGGTCGGGGGCGCACAGGGCCACGAAGACGGCCAGCGGCACGGCCAGGATCCAGGGCAGCTTCTGGACGCCGTCCGGAAGGATCCCGAGCACCTTGGCCGCGAAGGATACCAGGAGCAGGGACACGAGCCCTGCGCCAAGGTACACGGTTCCCCACAGCGGAGTGTGCAGGGTCCAGTGCCCGGCGAACCACGCGAGGGTCACGAAGCCGGCGATGCCGACGAGCGAGTGCGTGCCGTTGCGGTGGCCGCCCGCGATGGCCCCGATTCCCGCGCACACCGCATTCGAGACGGGTGGGAGGGACTGGGCGATGGTCGCGCTGCGGTGGTCGGCGTCGGGCAGGAGCGCGGCCCCCGCAGTGACGAGCGCGCCGACGACGACGCCGACCGGCGAGGCCTCGAACAGCGGCCACCCGAGGTCGAAGGCGACGTGGCCGAGGCCGAGGGGCGCGGTGGCCGCGGAGAGGTCGAAGTGGACACGGGTGGTCAGCGCGACCCAGGCTGCTGCGCCACAGGCCGCGTGGTGGGGCCCCATCATGCTGCGGGACCCTCCCGTCGGAGACGGGACGGTGGAACGGTGGTGCTCACGGGACGGTTCAGGCCTCGCAGGAGGCGCAGGCGCCGGCGTCGAGGTCGGCATCGCTGAGGACCGAGCCGCAGTCGCGGCACCACGCGTGGGATGCGAGGTCCAGGCAGTCCGCGCAGCGGTGCTCCTCGGACTCCGCGAGGCCCCTGCCGCACTCGGCGCAGTCGTCCTCGCGCCCGGGGACCCGGCGGTCAGGGTCGAGGGGGTGGGGGCCGGTTCCGTGAAGGCGCGGGACCGGCGTCAGGACCGTTGCTGTGCTCATGATTCGAGGCTAGGCAGGGGGTCCGACATTTCTTGCACACGCCCTCGGAGAGTTGCGGATTGGGCAGGCGTAGGCTGGCGGCCATGGCGAGATTCTTCGATGTGCACCCGGTCGACCCGCAGCCCCGGGCGATCAGCCAGGCCGTGCAGATCCTGCGCGAGGGCGGACTCATCGCGTACCCCACGGACTCCTGCTACGCGCTCGGGGCGATGATGGGCAACCGCGAGGCGCTGGAGCGGATCCGGCAGATCCGCCACCTCGACGACAAGCACCACTTCACCCTCGTGTGCGCGGAGTTCGCCCAGCTCGGGCAGCTCGTCGAGATGCCCAATGACGTCTTCCGGGCCATCAAGGCCGTCACGCCCGGGCCCTATACCTTCATCCTCCCGGCCACCCGGGAGGTGCCCAAGCGCATGCTCCACCCGAAGAAGAAGTCGGTGGGCGTGCGCATCCCGGACAACGCCGTGGTGCGCGCCCTGCTGCGCGAGCTGGGCGAGCCGCTGCTGTCCTCGACCCTCCTCCTGCCCGGTGAGGAGGATCCCCTGACCGACGGCTGGGAGATCAAGGAGCGGCTCGACAACGTGGTCGACGCGGTCATCGACGCCGGCGAATGCGGTTCCGAACCGACCACCGTGGTGGACTTCACCTCCGGCGCAGCCGAGATCGCCCGTTACGGGGCCGGGGACCCGAGCCGGTTCGAAGAGGCCTAGGCCAGCCGGGCCCGCACGATCTCGCTGACGGCCTTGCCGTCGAACCGGCCCGCCACGACGGCGGTGACGGGCTTCATGACCTGGCCCATCTGCCGGAGGGACAGCTCGGCGCCGTGCGCCCTGAGCGCGGCGATGGCGTCGTCGACGATCCCCTCGACCTCCTCGCGGGTGAGCGGCTGCGGCAGGTATGCCTCGATGACCTCGGCCTCGGCGACCTCCGCAGCAGCGCGGGAGTCCTCGCCGGCGCCGGCGTAGATCTCGGCCGTCTCGCGCCGTTTGGAGGCCTCCTTCTGCAGCAGCGAGGTGACCTGTGCGTCGTCGAGCGTCACCGGGGTCTTGCCGGACTTCTCCCGCGTCTCGATCTCGCCCAGGACGTTGCGGACCGTGGTGAGCGCGGTCCGGTCGCCTGACTTCATGTGCGTGACGAGGTCGGCCTGGAGCCGCTCCTTGAGCGTGGACATCGGGGCACCTTCTTCTGGGGACGTCGTGGGATGCGGCGCGCGGGCCACCGCCTGCCTCAAGGGTAGGCGCTCCTACAATGGAGGAAGGCCAGCAGGAGGCTCCCGTGGGACGCAGGCACTACAGGGTCCGGCACCGGCGGCGCATCGGCCAGCCGCGGCGTTTTGAACAGCACCGGCGCGCTGCGGCTGCCCCGCGGCCCCGCCTCGCCCGGCAGGAGCCGCAGGCCGTCCTCGAGTGGGCGGCCCTGAGGAGGGTGCAGCCCTTCCCCCTCGCCGCGCTCGTGCTCAAGTGGCTCCTCCTCGCGCTCCTGTGCCTGGCGGTGCTGGACGTCGCCCGGACCGCCGGTGTGCCGATCGTGCTCATCGTCCTCGTCTGGGCGTGGTCTGCCGCCGTGCGGGGGCGCCGCCGGGCCGGCTATCGGGCACCTGAACCCGCGCCTCGGGCCGCCCAGCCCGGCGCGTCCCCAAGCGACCGGCCGGGGGCGGCCGCCGGGCCGCCCCGCGGCAACCCCTACGACCTCGAGACGTACCTGCGGCGGCTCGGCGAGGACGGCTCCTGATGGCTCGCCCGGCCCTATCCGACCCCCTAAGCTGGCGAGCATGGCCCGAGTCCTGAATGCAGCCGCAGTCCTCGGGCGGCTTGTCGCCTTCGTCCTCGTGAGCGCGGTCTGCGGCGCCCTCGTGGCCGGCATCTTCATGCCGGTGGCCGCGGCGGCCTGGGGCACCACCAACGGCACGGTCCAGTTCTTCGACAACCTCCCCTCGGAGCTCACGGTCACGCCCCCGGCGCGCGTGACCAGCATCGTCGCTGCCGACGGCTCGCCGATTGCCTCGCTCTTCAGCGAGAACCGGACGCCCGTTGGGCTCGACGCCATGTCCCCGGACATCAGGAACGCGATCGTGGCCATCGAGGACTACCGCTTCTACGACCACGGCGGGGTGGACACGACCGGGATCCTCCGGGCGGCCATCGCGAACCTGCGCGGCGACAGGCAGGGCGCCTCGACCCTGACCCAGCAGTACGTGGCGAACGTCCTCAAGGAGAACCTGATCGCCCAGGGCCAGGATCCCACCGTGGTGCTCAACGGCCAGAAGGACCTCGGGGACAAGCTGCGCGAGATGAAGCTCGCGATCGCCCTGGAGAAGAAGTACTCCAAGGACGAGATCCTGGCCGGCTACCTCAATCTGGTCTTCTTCAACCCGAACGCCTACGGGATCCAGGCCGCGAGCCGGTACTTCTTCTCCGTGGACGCCAAGGACCTCACACTCCCCCAGGCCGCCCTCCTCGCCGGAGTGGTGAACGGGCCCTCGGTCTACGACCCGACCGCCCATCCGGACGCCTCGGTCCAGCGCCGCAACCTCGTGCTCGACGCCATGCTCAAGCACGGCTACGTGACCCAGAAGCAGCACGACGATGCCGCCGCGTCCCCGCTCAAGCTCAAGGTCAGCCCGCCCCGTCAGGGCTGCGCCTATGCCGTCCAGGCGCAGTACTTCTGCGACTACGTCCTGCACGAGGTCCTCAACGACCCGGCCTACGGGAAGACCCCGGACGACCGCTACGCGACCGTCACCCGCGGGGGCCTGACCATCGCCACCACCCTTGACCCCCGCCTGCAGGGCCCGGCGCAGGCGCAGGTCGATGCGACCGCGGGCGCCAACCCGGACAAGTGGGGCACGTCTCTCGTGACGGTCCAGCCCGGCACGGGCAAGATCCTCGCCATGGCCCAGAACACGCGGATGCTCGCGGGCCAGGGCCTCGGCTTCGTCACGAGCTACAACTTCAACGTGGACCGGACGGACGCGCACGGCAACGACCTCGGCGGGGCGGGCGGCTTCCAGCCCGGCTCGTCGGTGAAGCCGCTGACCCTGACGGCGTGGCTGAACGAGGGCAAGACGACGGACGAGAAGGTCAACGCGGCCCAGCGCCGCTATCCTCTGAACCATCCGTGGCATGACACGTGCGCGAAGGTCACCGGGGCTTACGACGACACGACGGCGCGGCCGCCGTGGAACACGGCCCCCGACCTGCAGAACGATGAGCCCAACTGGTACCGGCCCATGTCGGTGCGCGAGGGCATCTACCAGTCGATCAACACGGCCACCTTCGCCTCCGCCGCGGGCCTGAGCGACTTCTGCGACATCCAGCGCGCGACGGATGCGCTCGGCATGCACGACGGCGAGGGCAACGGCCAGAAGCTGGACATGTCCACGCTCGGCAACCTCCTGGGCGGCATGAACGTGTCCCCGCTGACCATGGCGTCCGCCTACGCGACCTTCGCCGCCAACGGCACGTACTGCACCCCGAGGTCGATCACCTCGGTCAAGGACGCCCAAGGCAACAAGATCGGCGGACAATCGAAGGACTGCCACCAGGGCGCGGTCAAGCCGGATGTCGCCAAGGCCGTCACGAACGTGCTCCAGGACGTGCTGACCAAGGGCTCCGGCTACAACATCAAGGACACGGCGGGCAAGACCATCAAGCTGGGGGTGCCGGACGCGGCCAAGACCGGCACGAACCAGTACAACAGCGAGACGTGGCTCGTCGGCTACACCCGCGGGCTCTCGACTGCCTCCTACTTCGGCGAGGCGCTGAAGAACCCGGAGGACCACCTCGGCCGGAACGTGTACGTCAACGGCCGGTTCTGGCCGGCGATCGACGGAGCCTACATCGCGGGCCCGCAGTGGGCGTACTACATGCAGAAGGCCGTCGGCCTCTACAGCCACGGGGCCTTCGACGCGCCCCCGCCGAGCCTCATCAGCGGCGACAAGCACGGCGACAAGCACCAGGACCAGAAGAAGTAGCACCGCGCGGGGCGGGCGGACGACGGCGGGAGGCGCCCGCCGTCGTCCGCCCGCCCCGCGCCGCGCTCAGGCGGCGAGGGTCGCGTCGAAGAGGGCGCGGAGCTCGCGGAAGTGGCGCTCCGTGGCCTCCTCGTTGTAAGCGGAGGTGTCCGCCATGGAGTAGCCGTGCGAGGCGCCGGGGTAGATGATGTTGGATGCCTCGAGTCCGGCGGCTTCGAGGGCCTCGCCGAGGCGGGCCACGGCCTCGGGGGCCATGCTCCGGTCGTGGTCGGCGTGGCCGAAGACGAACCGGGCCCGGGCGCCGGGGAGGCCGAGGTGCGGGCTGTCGGCGTCGTCCGTGGCGAGGCCGCCGCCGTGGAAGCCGCCGCACGCGGCGACCTCGGGGTGGGCGTTCGCGCTCCGCACGGCGAGGCGGGCACCCATGCAGTAGCCGGTGACGCCGATGGGGCCCTCGGCCACCCCGTCGAGGGAGGCCAGGGCCGCGGTCCAGGCGTCGATGTCCGGCAGAGCCTTGTCGGCCGTGAGCCGGCCGACCCGTGGGAACGCCGCCTTGCCGGCCTCCTCGCGCCCCTCGGCGGTGGTCATGTCGAGGGCCGGGGCGAGCTCGGCCACGCTGCCCTCGCGGTAGAACACGTTCGGAGCCAGGACCACGTAGCCCCAATCCGCGATGCGCTGCGCCATCTCGGCGATGCGGGGGCGGATGCCGAACGCATCCATGTAGAGGATGACTCCGGGGAAGGGGCCCTCGCCGGCCGCGGGCCGGGCGACGAGGGCCTCGGCGGTGCCTTCAGGGGCGGGGATCTGAATGAGCTCGGTAGACATGGGCACAGGATAGCGGCGGCCGCTGGGCACGGGCTCAGGCCCGCTGGGCCTGACGGTCCTCGGAGGCCTGCCCGGACACCCGCCGCCGTTCGCGCCCGGGCCCGCTCCCGAGGGACAGGGTCGCGAGCAGCCCCACGGCCAGGAAGCTCGCCGCCGAGAAGGCGGCGTACCGGGTGCCTTCGGAGAACGCCGCCTTCGCGTCCGCGGCTGCCGGCGCCGTGGCCGGCGAGCCCGCGAGCCCGGCGATGGCCGCCCCCGAGCTGTCGACGACCGCGGAGACGATGGAGTCACGCTGGGCTGCGGGCACGCCGCGGCCGTCCAGCGAGCCGTCCAGCAGCCCCCCGGCCGAGGAGAACAGGACCGTGCCGAGCACGGCGATGCCCAGCGCCGACCCGATCTGCCGCGCAGTGCTCTGGGTGCCGGAGGCCTGGCCGCTCAGGGTGACGGGGACGTCCTTGAGGACCACCCCGGTGAGCTGCGCCGTCGCGAGCCCCACCCCGAAGCCGTAGACGAACAGGCACGGGACCAAAAGGCCCCACGGGGTGTCGGGCCCGATGACCGCCCCGAGCCCCGCCACGCCGGCGATCTCGGCCACGAGGCCCACCCGGACGATCACGACGGGGGAAGCGCGGTGGCTGAGCGCTCCGGCGAGGCCGCTGGCCGCGAACGAGCCGATGGCGAGGGCCAGCAGGATCAGTCCAGTGTCGAGGGCGCTGAAGCCGAGGACGTTCTGGAGCCAGATCGGCAGCGCCAGGATGATGCCGAACTCGCCGAGCGAGACGATGAGTGCGGCGAGGTTGCCGTTGCGGAACGAGGGGATGCGCAGGAGCTCGACCGAGAACATGCTGGCCAGGCCCCGGCGCTCCTGGCGGACTGCCCAGAGTGCACAGGCCGCGATGCCGAGGAGGGCGAGGCCGAACACGAACGGGATCGGCGAGACGGGCCCCGGCCACTCCCAGGATCCGATCTTCGGGCGCTGGTCCACGGTCCACCAGCCGTAGGTGCGGCCCTCGATGAGCGCGAAGACGAGGGATGCCGAGGCGACGACGGACAGGATGGCGCCGACCGGGTCGAGGGGCCGGCGGGCGCCGTCCTTGGACTCGGCGACCGCGGCCAGGGCGCCTACCACGATCACCGCCGCGATGGGGATGTTGATCCCGAAGGCCCAGCGCCACGAGAACGAGGTGGTCAGCCATCCGCCGAGGAGTGGGCCCACGGCGGACATGCCGCCGATCGTGGAGCCCCAGACCGCGAACGCGATCGCCCGCTCCGATCCCCGGAATCCGGCGTTGATGAGCGAGAGCGTGGAGGGGAGCACCATGGCGCCGCCCACGCCCTGGACGAGCCGGGAGCCGATGAGGAGGCCCCCGGTGGGGGCTAAGGCCGCGACCACGGAGGACAGCGCGAACACGACGACCCCGAGCAGCAGCAGGCGCCGCCGGCCGAAGCGGTCGCCGAGGGTCCCGAACACCAGCAGCAGGGCCGCGAACACGAGGGTGTAGGACTCCTGGATCCACTGCACGCCGGTCGAGTCGACCCCGAGGTCCTTGACGATCGAGGGGATCGCGACGTTGACGATCGTCGAGTCCACGATGATGAGCGAGACGGCGAGGCTGATCACCACGAGCCCGGCCCATCGCCGTCGCCCTGCGGCGGGACTGTCCCCGCCGGCACCGGTGGGGACGGCCGACGGGCTGGGCGACGACGGGTGGGGGCGGTGCTGGGGCGCCATGACTGAGCCTCCGGGGAGCCGAGCCGATATTTTCTCGATCATCTTATTTCTCGATGATCGAGACATCAACCCTGCATGGGTCGGAGTGCGGCGGGCGGCGGAGTGCTGGCTACGATGGCGCCATGGAACTGCGCCCCGGGCTGCACCGGATCGGCAATGACATGGTCGCGGCCTATCTCGTGGTCGACGGCTCGGGCATCACGGTGATCGACGCCGGCCTGCCGGGGCACTGGCGCGACCTCGAGCAGGAACTCACGGCCCTCGGCCGCTCCGTGGAGGACATCCGGGCCGTACTCCTGACCCATGGCGATCCCGACCATCTAGGCTTCGCGGAGCGCCTGCGCCGCGACCAAGGGGTCCCCGTCTACGTGCATGGGGCGGACAGCGCGCGGGCGCGCGGCCACGGATCGACGAATCCTGGCTGGGGGCCGATGCGCTTGGGACCCGTGGTGAGGTTCCTGGCCTACGCCGTCGGCAAGGGCGCGCTGCGGCCGGCCCACGTGGCGGAGGTGCGTGAACTCAAGGACGGCGAGGTCCTGGACCTCCCCGGCGCGCCGCGGATCGTCGCCCTGCCCGGCCACTCCCCCGGCAGCGTCGCGGTCCACGTCCCTGCCGTGGAGGCCGTGTTCGTCGGGGACGCGCTCACCACGCGCCACGTCCTCACGGGACGGGAGGGGCCGCAACCGGCCCCGTTCACCGACGATCCCGCCCAGGCCCTGAGATCCCTGGAAAGACTGCGGCCCACCGGGGCACGGTGGGTGCTGCCCGGGCACGGGACGCCGTGGCGGGGCGGCGTCGGCGCGGCGGTCGACGCCGTCGAACGGGCAGCGGCCGACGCCGGCCGGTCACCACGGCGGCGCGGGCGCCGATAGGCGCTGCCCGCGCCGCCTCGGTGACGCGTCAGCGGCAGCGGGTCAGCGGCCCTTCTCCTCGAGCTTGAGGGCGATCCCGATCGTGAAGAACGTGGGGGCCCAGTGGCCCACGAAGATCCCCCAGCGGTCGGACTGGGCGCGGTCGTGGCGCGGGTTCATGCGGCTCACGAGCCAGGAGACGAAGGAGAATCCGATGGATCCGAAGCCGGCCATGTAGGCGTATTCGCTCCTGACCCCCATTTCGTGCAGCTTCTCGAGCATGACAGCAACCTCCTGGTGGGGCGGGGATATGTTCCGGACGCAGTGAGGTTGCCCACTCATCAGGGTGTTGAATCCGATCCGGGGCGCCGGACCGGGGGGCGGGCAGCTGGCGGGCTCCCGATGCGATATGTTGTACATGTCTATCTGTGGGAGCTGGGGTCCCACCGGTGGGCTGCCTGTCCACGCGCGGCCGCCCCGGGTGCAAGCCCGGGCGCGGCCGCCGCGGGCATCGGCCGGCCGCGGCCGAGTGAGCCGCGGACATCGTGATCAGGGGGACAAGATGGACTCGTCAGCGAGCGGCGCCTACACGGAGCGGCGCGGGAGCATCGAGTCTGCCCGCCTGCGCGCGGCCCTGGACCGCGAGGCGGCCCGCCGTTCGGTCCGGCATGCCGAGGGACCATTCGCCGCTGAGGCCCCCCTCCTGGCCGGCACCCCCGATCTCGCGGCGGTGCGGCAGCGCGCCTGGCTGATCCCGAAGGGCCCCTTCGTGGCCGTGGGCCGGCTCGCCCTCGCCCTTGCGGGCATCTCCGGACTCGTCCTGCTCGGGCTGCTGCTGGCCGCGGCAGTCGCCATGGTGCAGCTCCACTTCCAGGGGCACTGAGCGGCTGACGCGCCTCCAAGGCCGGTTCAGATGTCGGTCCGGTCCCTTCCGAGGGTCCACACATTGGCGTCCTCGACGCGCTCGTACCGGACCTCGCTCATCAGCTGCCGGAGCATGGCCAGTCCGCGGCCAGCGTCGCGGGGTGTGCCCGGCTCGTGGCGGAGCGACGGCGTCGGCACGGCGCCCACCTCTCGCAGTTCCGCCTCGAGCCTCCGATAGGTGGGGCGGAGCTCGATCTCCAGGAGCAAGGTCGTCCCGGCCGGGGCCACGGCGTGGCGGATCGAATTGGAGACGGCCTCGATGACGGCGATCTCGAATGCCGTCCGATCGGCAAGACCGGCCCAGGGGTCGTCGTGCCACAGGCGCTCGAGGAGGCCTTCCACCCTCGTGAGGAACGCGTCGCTCCGCTTTCCGCTTGCTCTGAGCACCACTGCCGCGCCGGACACGGGACCGTCCCTTCGATGGAGTTATGGGGTTCAGGGGGGCCTTACCCGCGGGCGGCGGGGCTCAACCGGACCCGCTGCGACGGCTTCCTCAGGCGGGCGAGGACCAGCCGCGCCCGAGCACCCGCTGCAGAGTGCTGGCACGCTGGGCGCTGAGCCGTCCCCGGCGGTCGGCGGCGCGCTGGGCTGCCAGCCACGCCCCGAGCCTCACCTCGGTCCGGTCGCGTGCCGCGGGCTCGGGCAGGCGCCCGCGGTCCCGCACGAAGGCCGACACCTCATTGACCGCCGCCGCGAAGTCGTTCTCGCTCTGCTGCCGCAGGGCCGGCAGGCCCGCCAGGCTCCGCCCGAACCGCGTCCGCGTCTGCCCGTCCATGCCTGCTCCCCCCAAGACAGCCGTTGAATCGACAGGAATTCTAGGCGCGGCCGCAACGTGGAGCGAGGGTGGGCGGCGCGGTGGGGCGCCGGAGTGCCAGGCCCCGGACCATCGATTCATCGAACGACGTGACAACATCCTGCAGGGCCCTGTCATGCCTCTGTTCGTGCAGATCCCAGCAGCGCATTCCGCCGCCCCGCGCTGGCACGCTCCGCTTGACAGTCCTAGCCCGGGCCAGCCGCGGGCCGCCCGGACGCTCTCCACGAGATCTTGTCCGGAGCCGGCACCGCCGCTATTCTGCCCCGGACCCCAGCGTGTGACGGCCCGGCGCTCCGCACAGAACGCCGCGCCGGGCCGTCGTGTCTACATGTCCCGGTAGCGCTTCGCGGCGGAGAGGGCCTGCGTGAGCCCCGCTCGGTCGAGTCGGGGCCCGTATCCCGGGGTGTCACGCTGGATGCGCCAGCCCTCGGCGAGCGGCCCGGCATCGACCACGTCGAAGCCGAACTCGTCGATCAGGGCCGCCACCTTCGCCTTCGCGCTGTCGTCGTCTCCGGCGATGGCCAGGGCGCGGCGGTCCGGCGAGCCTGCCGGCAGCGGATCGGTGGTGAGGTCGCGGGCGTAGATGTGGTTGAACGCCTTCACCACGTGTGAGGTCGGCAGGTGCGCCTGCAGCAGCTCGGCGGTCGTCGTCTCCTCGGCGTCGAGCGCCGGAATCGAGCCGTCCCGCTGAGGGTAGTAGTTGCCGGTGTCGATCACCGTCTTCCCTGCCAGTTCATCGACCGGGACCTGGTCGATGTTCTTGAGCGGGATGGTGACGACGACGAGGTCCCCGGCGTCGGCCGCCTCGCGGGCGGTCGCGGCGCGTGCGTGCGGGCCGAGCTCGGCGACGAGGCCCGACAGGGTCTCGGGGCCACGCGAGTTGCTCACCACCACGTCATAGCCGGACCGCACGGCGAGGCGTGCGAGCTGGGAGCCGATATGTCCACTGCCGATGAAGCCGATCGTTGTCATGTGGGGTGCAACCACGGTCGGCGCCCAGTATTCCCGGCTTTCCTCCGGACATCCCGGGGGCGTGGCGGCGTGCTCGCTGCGGCGCTAGATTGGACGCCGGAGCGCCACGGAGGCGCGCCGGGGCCGCCGTGTCGCGCGGATCAGACGTCAAGGACCGCCCTGCGAGAAGAGGCCCGTGCATGAGCGATGAGGACCGCCGTCGAGAACTCGGCAGCAACGATGCCCCGGTCGAGGAGGAGATCGAGGAGTCCTTCGACCGGATCGTCGGAGAAGGGGCGCAGCGCCTGCACCGCACCTGGCGCTCGGTGCTGATCACGGGTTTCTTCGGGGGCGTCGACGTCGGGCTCGGCGTGATGGCCTACTTGGCCGTCCAGCACTCCACCGGGAGCAGGCTGCTGGCTGGGCTCGCCTTCGGCATCGGGTTCATCGCCCTCCTGCTGGCCAAGAGCGAACTGTTCACCGAGGGCTTCCTCGTGCCCATCGCCGCGGTCGCTGCGCGACAGGCCCGGCTCGGACAGCTCATCAAGCTGTGGACGGGAACGCTGGCCGCGAACCTCGTGGGCGGATGGTGCTTCATGTGGCTCGTCATGAAGGCCTTTCCCGAGTGGGCCCCGACAGTCATCGACTCCGGCCGCCATTTCGCCGAGGCGCCCCCGACCCTCCAGTCACTCTGCCTGGCCACCCTGGGCGGCAGCACCATCACGCTCATGACCCGCATGCAGCAGGGCACGGAGTCGGTGCCGGGGAAGATCGCAGCGGCCGTCGCCGGCGGATTCCTGCTGTCCGGTCTGCCGCTGTTCCACTCGGTGCTCGATTCCCTGCTGATCTTCGGCGCACTCCACTCCGGCGCGCCGTTCGGCTATGGCCAGTGGCTGGGATGGTTCGCCTACACGGCCGCCTTCAACGTCCTCGGTGGCCTGCTGCTGGTGACCGCGCTGCGGCTGCTCCGCAGCAAGGAGCTCATCAGCGAGCGCCGGGCCCGCGGCTGAGCGCCCGCGCCTGAGGGCCGTACCCCGGGCACTTTCCCGGGCCGCACCCCAGGCGCGCACGCCGTGGTGTACGGTTGCTGCTCGCACTCCCGCCAGCCGAAAGGAAGGCCAGGCCTGTGGCCGCCGACTACGACGAACTGCGCTCCGACGTCAAGGAATCCCAGAACGACTCGCTCGAGGCCGTGAAATCGGCCAGCGCACCAGACCCGCAGAGCGTCGTGCGCGAGCTCGACGGAGACGACAGCGGCGAGAGCGGCGACCTCCCGGGCGGGGAGATCCTCACCGATGAGCTCACCGTGCACGTCGTCCCCCAAGGCGACGACGAGTTCGTCTGCCAGTCCTGTTTCCTGGTCCGCCACCGCTCCCAGAAGGCCGTGGAGAAGGACGGGGCGGCGTACTGCCGGGACTGCGAGGGCTGAGCAGGGGCTAGTCCGGCGGCCGGGCCCGATCGACGGTAGGGTGGCTTCTCGAGGCGGGGCACCGGGCCCGGCCAGCTACCAGCTACCTGTAGGGACCAGATTGAAGAAGACCGCCGTCCTCGTGCCCGCCCTGCTCACAGCCGCCGCCCTCGGCCTGTCCGGCTGCTCGGCCCAGCTTTCCACGAAGGATTCCTGCGCCCAGTTCCTGTCGATCGAGAAGAACGTCTCGACTCTTGGAGGCAGCCCCAGCCCGACGCAGGTGAGCGGCGTCGCCAGCCAGATGGGCACCCTCGCCCAGAAGGCCTCCGATGATGTGAAGAAGGACATCGCTGCTCTCGCCGACGGGCTCGAGGGCTACGCGAACGGCGACAAGTCGGCACTCAGCACCTCCAAGGTCAGCGGCGCCGTGACGCACCTCCAGAGCGTCTGCGGGGCCGGCAACTGACCTGCCGGCAAGGACCTGCCTGACAACGCAGGGCCCCGGGCTCCAGAGGAGCCCGGGGCCCTGCGTTGTTGCGCTTCGTGCCTAGGGCGTCGGTGCAGCCGTTCCCGTCGGGGTCGCCGACGGGCTCGGGGCTGCTGCCGCGGCGGAGCCAGCGCTGGCTGACGCGCTCGGGGCCGGGGTGGACAGCGGGCTCGCCGTCCCGGTGGCGGACGGGCTGGGGGTCGCCGCCGCGGCCGGCGCCGTCGTGGTGGTCGGAGCCGGGGCACTCGAGGCCGATGCGCTCGGGGTCGCGGCCGGTGCCCCAGTGGCCGTCACCGTGGTCCCGGACGTGGGGCTCCACACGATCCTGCCGCCCTGGTAGTCCTGGGCGACTCCACCCGCAATGGCGTACTCACCGCTGGTCGGGTAGCCGAGCCGGCCATCCTGGGCACCGAGGGACAGCCACGCGGAGCGGATCGCACCCTTGGACTCGAAGGCTCCGGTGGCCGGGGACCACACGATGGCCCCGCCCTGATAGGACTGCGCCACGCCCCCGCCGATGAGGCCTGGCACCTCATCGCTCGTGGGATAGCCCATGGCCCCGTTCTCGTACCCGAGCTGCGCGTACCGGGAGCGGATCGCCCCGGTGGACTGATGGGCCCCGGTGGCCGGGGACCAGACGAGGGCTCCGCCCTGGTACATCTGGTACACGCCCCCGCTCTTGAGGCCGGGCACCTCGCCGGTGGTGGGGTAACCCATGGTGCCCTCCTGGGTGCCGAGGGACTGCCATTCCCCGCGGATGGCGCCGGTGGACTCGTGCGCGCCGGTGGCCGGCGACCAGACGATCGCGCCGCCCTGGTAGGCCTGGCTGACGCCGCCGGCCTTGAGGCCTGACGTCTCGCTGCCAGTCGGGTAGCCCATCTTCCCGTTCTCGGAGGCCAGGGACTGCCAGTCGCTGCGGATGGCACCCCTGGACTCGAAGGCGCCTGTCGCCGGGGACCAGACGATGGCCCCGCCCTGGTACATCTGGAAGACGCCGCCGGCCTTCAGGCCCGCCGTCTCCCCGCTCGTGGGGTAGCCCATGATCCCGTTTTCGAACCCGAGCTGCGTGTACCGGCCGCGGATCGCGCCGGTGGACTCATGGGCGCCGGTGGCCGGGGACCAGACGATGGCCCCGCCCTCGTACATCTGGTAGACGCCACCATTCTTGAGGCCGCCCACCTCGTCGGTGGTGGGGTAGCCCATGCGGCCGTTCTCGAACCCGAGTGCCTGCCAGACAGACCGGATGGCTCCGTGGGAGACCATGGCACCGTTGGCGGGGGTCCAGATGACCGCGCCCCCCTGGTACATGTGGTACCAGCCGCCGTCCCGGGAGATCCCGTAGCCGCCGAATCCGGAGCCGAGGCCAAACTGGGCGGCCTTGGCGTCCATGAGCTCGGCGACGCCGGGCGGCGGGACGTTGCCGCCAGTGACCGTCACGGTCGCGGACGCGGCCGAGACGGAGTTGACGGTGACCCGGGTCCCGCCGGCCGTGGTGAAGGTCTGGCCGGGCTGCCACGCCAGATTGGACGCGTAGTACCCGAGGAACGGCATGGTGCTCGGGGCGAGGAGCAGCGACTCGCTGGAGTTCAGGCCGCCCTTGATGATCTCCACGCCCTGGTTTCCGCCCACGGCCGTCGGGGCGTCGTATCCGACCGGAGCCTTGTACTGGAGGTAGTACCACTCCCCCGTCAGAGGGTCCTGGAACTTCGCCGCCCGCGCTGCACCGCTTCCGGCCCAGGGTGTGAGCGTGAGCGTCATCGGGGCTCCCGCGGTGCCCGCATTGCGGATCTCGTTCCCACTGCCGAAGCCGCCGTACTCGTACAGGTAGGAGTTCAGCTGCGGCTCGCTGTACTGGGAGACGCCCATGAGGTCGGTGCGGTCGCCGTAGAAGCGCGTGGTGCAGGCCGCGTCCGTGAAGTCCGTGCCGGCAAGGGTCGAATCGGCGGCCCCGTCCGTGCACTGCAGGGCGTTGGCGTGACCGAGTCCGAGGACGTGGCCGAATTCGTGGGCGGTGACCGGGGAGGTGAAGTTGGACGGGCTCGGAAGGAGGACGAGGCCGCTGGTCTGACCCGTTTCAGCCCCGGCGCCGAGGTTGCCTGTGGTCCCGTACACGATCACGTCGGTGCGGGGTACGGCGAGGACCAGGACGTTGGACGTGTTCGGCGTCCATCCGATCTCCTGGGCAACGGTGTTCATGATGACGGTGAAGTCGTCGCTCGAGGAGGCCGCGGTCTTGAATCCGGCCATGACCTTGTCGACGCGCATGCTGATGCGGCCGGCGGACATGGTGGACCAGTAGGCACTCGCCGAGGAGACGGCGCTCTTGTAGGCGTTGACGTCGAGCGCGGCCGCGTCGGCAGCGGTCTTGTCGCTCGTCTGGAGGGTGACGATGGTGACCGAGAGCTGCGCGGTCCGCTGCGGGAGGACCGTCGGGACGACGGCGGGCACCGGAGCGGCCTCCGCGGGGGCCACGCCTTGGCCCTCCACGACCGGGACTACGGCAACCGCGAGCGCGACGGCGGCCGACGCGAGGGCGCGGGTCGCCGCACCGCCGCCGGTTCGTCGGTGGCGGCGTTTCTTGGCGGACTGGGCACGGTGATGAGGGGCGCGTGGGCGCATGGGGGCCTCCAAAGGCGGGATCGCTGCGGGTTCGATCCTAGGGGAGGTTGGACCTGTCCAACGCGGAACCCGCGCAATCCTCGGCTGACCTTTGGGCAATCGTTGGCTGGCGCTTGGGCCACGGCCGCCGGCGCTTGGAGTCGGGACGCGCCGAGCAGTGCCGGGGACGGCTGCTCAGTACCCGTCGGGGAAGCTGTAGGAGCTGGGGATGGTGGCGGGCGGGGCGCCGTGCACCAGCAGCACTTCGTCGTGGGCCTTCAGGGTGATGCCCCGGGGGTTGCCGGGCTGCTTCGCTCCGTTGACGTAGGCCTGCCAGTCGACCGCGCTCGAATGCGCACTGCCCGGGGCGCCGCCGGAGCCGTCCAGGACGCCCCACTCGGTGAGCACCTGCCCGAGGGTGTAGGTGAGGCCGGTGGTGGGCGCCTCGATGTGGATGATGCCGGACGGGTCATGGGTGTGCAGCGCGGAGATGCCGTTGGGCTGTCCGTCCGCCCCGAAGCTGAAGCCGATGTCTGCCGGCACCGGGACAGGGTGGCCGTCCGAGATGACGTCGAGGTGCGCGTGGTAGTGCTCGGCGCTGCCCTCTTCGGAGAGAACCTGGAGCCCCGCGGCCTTGATTCCGGCTGCCCCGTTGGCGGGCACCAGCTGCCAGCCGGAGCTGCCGCCGGTGGCCTGCGCCTCGCCTGGAGCGGTCGTCGAGGCCGACGCGGAGGGGGCGGTCGCAGCCGACGCCGTCGCCGTCGTGTTCGGGGCTGCAGCCGAGCAGCCTGCCAGGCACAGGGCGATCGCCGCGAGGGCGGCGGGGAATGCGGGCGTGGTCTTCACTGGGCCGTCGCTTTCGTCGGTCGGTCGGGGCCAGTCTAAGGGCGCCTCTGCTGCGAATGCTGGCAGCCCTCCCCCTTGGCCTGCGCTCCGGATCGCCCACAGTTCATGAAGCCTCAATGCTCCCGTCACTTCGAGGGGGAAGGCTACCTCAGGGGACGCCACCACCGTGTACTAGGAGCAGTTCATGACACACCTGAACCGTAGACGTTTCCTCCAGCTCTCGGCCGCGACGGCCGCGGGCACCGCCGTGTCCCAGATGCTCGGCCAGAGCATCGCCCGCGCCGCGGCGATCCCCGCGAACCGGGCCACCGGTTCCATCAAGGACGTCGAGCACGTCATCGTGTTCATGCAGGAGAACCGCGCCTTCGACCACTACTTCGGCACGCTCAAGGGCGTGCGCGGGTTCTCGGACCCCCATCCGGCGATCCTCCCGAGCGGGAAGGACTCCTTCCACCAGGCCAACGCCACGCGCGAGATCACGCCCTTCCACCCGAGCGCCCCCCACCTCGGCCTCCAGTTCGTGGAAGACCTCGACCACTCGTGGAAGATGACCCACGAGGCGTTCAACGCCGGGAAGTACGACAAGTGGCTCCCGGCCAAGTCGGACGCGACCATGGCCTTCTACGAGCGCGGCGACATCCCGTTCCACTTCGCCCTCGCCGACGCGTTCACGGTCTGCGACCAGTACCACTGTTCGGTCCTGGGGCCCACGGACCCGAACCGCTACTTCATGTTCGCCGGCGGCGACGACCCGTCGGGGAAGGGGAACGGCTCCGGCACGGGCGGCGGTCCCGACCTGTGGAACGCCGAGACGGGCTACGCGTGGAGCACCTATCCCGAGGAGCTCGAGAAGGCCGGAGTGAGCTGGAAGGTCTACCAGGACATCGGGCAGGGCCTCGACCCCGCGCACTACGAGGGCTGGACCGGAAACCCCTATGTCGGCAACTACGGCGACAACTCGCTGCTGTACTTCCAGCAGTACCAGGACGCGAAGCCCGGGACACCGCTCTACGACAGGGCCCGCACCGGCACCGACGTCCTCGGCGGCCACGACGACCTCTTCCGCATCTTCCGTGACGACGTCGCCAAGGGAACGCTCCCCCAGGTGTCCTACATCGTCGCCCCCGAGGCGTACACCGAGCACTCGAACTGGCCGGCCGGCTACGGCGCCTGGTACACCGCCAACATCCTCGACATCCTCACCTCGAACCCCGATGTGTGGAGCAAGACCGCGGTGTTCTTCATGTACGACGAGAACGACGGCTTCTACGACCACATCGTCCCGCCGCACCCCAACACCCCGCAGATCCCCGGCGCCTCGACCGTCCCCACTGACGGCGAGTGGTACGACGGCCGCATGACGTACTCCGGCAAGGCTGATGTCCCCGGCCACTTCGGACTGGGCGTGCGCGTGCCCATGATCGTGGTCTCGCCGTGGAGCATGGGGGGCTGGGTCTGCTCGGAGACGTTCGACCACACCTCGATCGTGCGCTTCCTCGAGGCCCGCTTCGGGGTGAAGTCGCCCAACATCACCCCGTGGCGGCGGGCAGTCTGCGGCGACCTCACGAGCGCGTTCGACTTCTCGGCGAGCGCCGGGACGGCCCCGGCCCTGCCGGACACCGCCTCGTACAAGCCGAGCGACGCGGACATCGCTGCCGCCAAGAAGTACCCCAGCTATGTCCCCGCGCCGCCCGCGGCGAACACCATGCCCGGCCAGGAGAAGGGGACGCGCCCCTCCCGCGGCCTCGGCTACGCGCTCGATCTCGAGGCGACGGTCGACGGCGGGAAGCTCACCGCCCGCTGGATCAACTCCGGGACGCTGGGCTCCCATGTCCAGGTCCGGTCGAACCTCCTGCCGGCCGGTCCCTACCCCTACACGATCGGCGCCGGCGCGACGATGGACGCCGCCTGGCCGCTGGGCACCGAGTACGACGTGCAGCTGCACGGCCCCGCAGGGTGGTACCGCCGCCTCGCCGGCACCACGGCCGCCGCGGACATCCGGGTGTCCGTGGCCTCGGACGGGGCCGCCGCGCATGCCCGGTTCCGGATCGAGAATGCCGGCTCCGCCAAGGCCGACCTCGTCCTCAAGGACGCCTACGGCACCGGAGCGCAGCCCCTTTCACTCAACCCCGGACAGGCCAAGACGGTGGTCCTCCCGACGCCCGGAGGCTGGTACGACCTCACGGTCACCTCCGCGGCAGATGCAGCCCTCGTCCGGGTCCTCGCCGGGCGGCTCGAGAACGCCGGCTCCCTCACGAGCGACCCGCAGCTGGGCCGATGACCGGACCCGGGCGGGGCCCCGCCCGGGACACACCCCGAAAGGACAATGCAATGCTCAATCTGCTCATGGGCCGCGCAGCAGGCGCTGCCGCGGCGATGGCTGCGGCCGTCGCCCTCACGGGCGCCACTGCGGTCGCTCCCTCGGCTGCGCTGGCCGCTCCCGTCTCCTCTGCTGCATCAGACGGCCAGGGCGCCAAGGGCCCGGACCACGTCTTCGTGATCATGATGGAGAACCACGGCCGCGACCAGATCATCGGCAACACTGCCGACGCGCCGTACATCACCTCCCTCGCCCAGAAGTACAACGTCGCGACCAACTACCACGGTGTGACCCACCCGAGCCTGACCAACTACCTGGCCACGATCTCGGGTGACTTCCAGGGCATCTGGGACGACTGCAAGGCCGGCGCGGACGTCACCTGCGCCCCGGAGGAGTTCGTGCCCGGCTCGGGGGACGCCACCGACACCGCCTCGCTCACCTCCGCGCAGGTGGCGAGCGCCTCCGCGAAGCCCCACATGTTCTCCGGCAAGAACATCGTCGACCAGCTCGAGGCCAAGGGGCTCTCGTGGAAGGCCTACATGCAGTCGATGCCGTCAGCCGGTTCCACCGTGGAGTACGCGCCGACCATCGGCTCGACGACGGTCAAGCTCTACGCCGAGAAGCACAACCCGTTCATGTACTTCTCCGACATCGCGGACAATCCGTCCCGCACGTCGAAGATCGTTCCGCTCGAGCAGAACCTGGCGAGCGACCTCTCCTCGGGGAACGTCCCCAACTTCGTGTGGATCAGCCCCGACCAGTGCCATGACATGCACGGCACCTCGCCGTCGGGAGCCAACCTGATCGGCATGCCGTCGTGCGGCTACCCGGCCTCCGGTCTGGACCACGGCGCGATCAAGCTCGGTGACGACTACCTGAAGCAGCAGGTCACGCAGATCATGGACTCCGAGACGTGGAAGACGACAAACTCGAGCATCGTGCTCGCGTGGGACGAGAACGACTACTCCGGCTACTCGGGCGGCCCCGGCAGCCCCGTCGGCGCGAACGGAGCGGTGCTCGGCGGCGGAGACGCCCCGCTGATCGTGATCAACTCGGCTCAGGGCCCGCACAAGACCACGGACAAGCTGTCCGACCACTACACGCTGCTCTCGACGATTGAGCACCTGTGGCACCTCGGCTGCCTTGCCAACACGTGCTCGCCCACTACGTCCGGCACCTTCGAGGAGCTCTTCCGCCCCTGACCGTGGAGCACCTGCCGTCCTCACACGGCGGGGTCGAGGCGTCGCCGGAATTTCTGGCGGCGCCTCGATTCCCGTTTCGGCCGGGCCATGGGCGGCGCTCCCCCGCGCGCTGCGGCCCCGGCGGGCGTAGGCTCTCCTCGTTGGGGAGCAGGAGGTGCTCCTGCGTGCCAGAAGGAGCACCCGCCATGAGCCATGACCAGCACTTCTCCCACCAGCCCGCAGGGCCGCAGGCCGGCGCGTGGCCCTCGACCGCCGCACTCTCCCCGGAGGACGCCGAGAAGTCCAGGCGGTGGCGTGTCATCCTGGGCTCTACCGCGCTGCTCCTGGCGCTCTTCTCCGGGTTCT
The DNA here is from genome assembly GCF_054782415.1 of Sinomonas soli. NCBI lineage: Bacteria > Bacillati > Actinomycetota > Actinomycetes > Micrococcales > Micrococcaceae > Sinomonas > Sinomonas soli. The sequence goes on from NZ_BAAGSN010000005.1 coordinate 118,610, forward strand.
ACGCCTACACGAACATTGCCTCCGTCGTCCGCGCGACGGCGGCCGTGGAGGCCGCCGGCGGCTTCGTGCCCCAGACGGCCATGGCCCTCGCGGTGGCGATCATCGGCGTCTTCTGCTTCCTCGCCCTCGCCTATGCCGGCGTCGGAGCCTGGAACGTGGCGGCCCGCCGCTCCACCTCCAAGGCCCCGCTCATCGCCGCCGTTGTCCTGGCCGCCACGGCGTGCATCCTCATCGTCTTCTACATGGCGACCCGCGGCACCGGCGGCTTCCAGCTCGGCGGCCTTGCCCTGAATGTCCTCATCCTTGCCCGGGCAGCGACCATCCTGAGGATGAAGAAGTCCCCCGCGCATCAGGCCGCGGCGCACTGGACCACCTGACAAGGGAGGACGGCGAGCGGACGTTCCTGAGGACCGCTAGAGTGCCGAGGACCAGTCCCGCCCCAGCACGCCCTGGAGCGCACCGGCACGCTGGGCGCTCAGCCTGCCGCGACGGTCAGCCGCCCGCTGTCCATCCAGCCAGGACCCGAGCCTTGCCTCTGCCGCGTCGTGCGCGGCGGCCGCCTCCGGCACCCGGTCGCGCTCGCGCATGAAGGCCGAGAGCTCATTGGTCCGCGCGGCGAAGTCCTGGTCGCCCTGCTGCCGCAGTGCCGGCAGCCCCGTGATGTCCCGGGCGAACCGCGTCTGCAGATCCCTGTCCATGCGACCCCCAATAGCCGAACCTGAGGTGGGAGCCAGCGCCGGAACGGACCCCCGCCGGGTGCCATTTCGGCCCCCGGTGACCGTGACGATAACGCTGGCATAACACCGCCTACAAGGGCCTTCGGACAGGGCTCATAACGCCCCCGGTGGCCTTGTCACGGACCGCACCTCTTCGGTCCCCGTCGTGGCGCGGCGGATGGGGCAGGCCTGCCCCTCACCCCCGGCCTCCATGACAGGCCTGTCACCGGAAATTGTCACGTCGATGGATGAACGGCCGTGTGCCCTCGAGCGCGACGACACAGCGCGATGGTGTACGGTTGCTTCGCTATCCTCCCGTATGAAAGGAACATCAGGCCGGTGGCCGCCGACTACGACGAACTGCGCTCCGACGTCAAGGAATCCCAGAACGAATCGCTCGAGGCGCTCAAATCCGCCAGCGCCCCCGACCCGCGCAGCGTCGTGCGCGAGCTCGACGGGGACGACAGCGGCGAGGACACCGGCCTTCCCGGGGGCGAGTTCGTCAACGACGAGCTCACCGTGCACGTCATCCCGCAGGGCGCGGACGAGTTCGTCTGCCAGTCCTGCTTCCTGGTCCGGCACCGCTCCCAGAGGGCGGTCGAGGTCGACGGTGTCGCCTACTGCCGGGACTGCGAGGGCTAAGCCCCGCCAGGTTTCCCGTTCCGACGCCCCGGGTAATTTCTCCGCTATGCCCCACCCAGAACCAGCCTCGCCACTGCATGAGACCATGCTCGAGGTACTCCACGAGGCCCGCAGGCGCGGGATGACGCACAGCAGGCACTCCCTGCAGGACTGCCAGCTCCTGCTGGCGATCCACGCGCCCGCGGGCGAGATGATCGGCACCCGGTGCGCGGGGTGCCGCGAGCCGTGGCCCTGCAAGACGGTGCTGGGCATCCTCGGCGGCCTCGAGCCGGCTGCCGTGCCGTCGGCTCCATCTGCCGGCCGCCGCTGATCCAACCGCCGTCCAAGTCCTCCGTCGGGCGCCAGAGTCACTAGAATTGAAATGCGCCAAGCAGACGCGTAGTTCGTCGCAGGAGAGGCGGCAAGGTCATGGCTGAGGGTAGCAGCGTCGAAGAGCCCCGGCGCGGCGAGGACGGGCACGGGCCAGCGTCCGAGGAGCCGGAGCTCCGTGGACGGTATGTCGAGGGCAACTTCGGCAAGTCGGGCCGGGAGACCGGCCGGCACTCAGAGGACGAGGAAGGCCAGTACATCCAAGGCGACTATGGCACGGCCGGCCGCCAGGGTGGCCTGCCCGAACCTCTGGGAGAGAACGCCCGGGAGTCCGGACGGTATGCGCAGGGCGATCTCGGCGAGGCCGGAACGGCATCCGGCCGGACCGCGGGCTCGGAGATAGGCCAGTACTCGGAGGGCGACTACGGCACCGATGGAACAGTGCCGCCCCTGCGCAAAGCCCAAACCGACAAGGAATGACCCCTGAGGGCTGACGACGGCCGCCGGTGCTGGATGAACATCGCGCGAAGGACCCACCAACTGCGGCCGAACCCCGGCGGTCCGCCCCAGACCGCCTCCTACCCTTGAACGGTGCTCTCCCCCAGAACCCGCAGAACCCTCGCCTCCGCCGGCATGGCAGTCGCCGTCTCCTCGGCACTGCTCAGCCCCGCAGCCCCCACCCTGGCTGACGACACCACCCCGGCCCCCACGTCCTCGGCGCACCTGAACCTCGGCGCCCCCGACCTGCCCGAGACCCGGACCGAAAAGGTCCTGGCCCCCGGCGTCACCCTCACCACGATCCACCGCGGCGGCGGCGACAACTCGCTGTTCTGGACGGCCGAGGCCGCCATCCCCTCCGACTCACCTGACCCGGACGCGCCCTCATCCGCGCTGTCCTCGCAGACGGACGCCCAGAAGGCGGCCGCCAAGCTCCAGGCCGCCGGGATCGACGCCCGCGTCGAGCAGGTCACCTCCCCGCAGCTCGCCGACGCCGGCGGCCAGCTCGGCTACCGGGTCCGCGCAGGCCACTTCACCGCGAAGGCCGACGGTTCCTCCCTCACCGCGCAGATCAAGGCCGCCGGCTACGCGTCCTCGGTCATCTACACCGGCTGGGACGGCGACGCCGGCACCATCGGCCAGACCCGCGGACCCTGGAACCTCGACGTCGTCACGATCGACCCGAAGCAGTACCACGGCGAGCTCGCCGCGAACTTCGGTCCCGACCTCGAGGCCCCCGAGACGACCAGCCAGCTCGCCGCCGCGCAGCACGCGGTCGCCGGCGTCAACGCCGGGTTCTTCGTCTTCGACCCCGCCGCAGGCGCACCGGGTGACCCGGCAGGTGTGGGCGTCTACAACGGCAGGACGCTGCGCGAGCCCGTCGGCGACCGCCCGGGCCTCGTCCTGAACGGCGACACGAACACCGCGTCCATCCAGCGGCTCACCTGGAGCGGCACCGTGTCCGGCGACGGGGCCAGCGTCCCCCTGACCGGCATCAACCGGAACCCCGGCCTCGTCCGCAACTGCGGCGAGAGGGGCGAACAGCCCACCGACCTGCCGCAGCAGGACGTCACCTGCACGAACCCGAACGAGCTGGTGGCCTTCACCCCCGAGTTCGGTCCCAAGACCCCCTCCGGGGCCGGGCTCGAGGTCACCGTGGACAGCCACGACACCGTCACCGCCGTCAGCGAATCACGCGGCGCTGCGGTCCCCGCCAGCGGGCACACCGTCCAGGCCACCGGCACCGACGTCGCCCAGCTGCGCTCCCTCGCCCATGTCGGGCAGAAGCTGCGCCTCAGCGCCGACGTCCTCGGCGAGAATGGCAGGGCGCTGCCGACGACGAAGGACACGAGCGTCGTCAACGGCGGTCCCCTGCTCGTCAAGGACGGCCAGGAAGACGTCACCGCCCGGCAGGACGGCATGGTCCACCTCAACGACTCGAACAGCTTCTACTACGGGTGGGTGCACAAGAGGAACCCGCGCACCTTCGCCGGCACCGACGCGCAGGGCCGGACCCTCCTGGTGACAGCCGACGGCCGCTCCACGGACTCCCTCGGCCTGAGCCTGAAGGAGGAGGCCGACGTCGCCCAGTCCCTGGGGATGGTCCAGGCGATGAACCTCGACGGCGGCGGGTCCACCACGGCGGTCGCCGGCGGCTCGGTGGTGAACACGCCGTCCGGTACGAGCGAGCGGCCGGTCGGCGATGCTCTCCTGGTCCTGCCGGGCCGCGACGATCAGGGCCGCCGCCCCTGATGGCGGCCCGATCCGGTCAGACCAGCCAGCGTTGCCACCAGCGTGGCTGCTCCGTTTCCGGCGCCGGTTCGGGCTCGGGCTCCTCGCCCAGGGCCAGCGCTGCCTCCGCGATGTCCTCAGCGGTGAGCGTCATGACGGCCTCGCGGTCGAGCGCGTCGAGACTCTGTTCCTCGTCGCGGGACAGCCGCAGGGCCTGGCGGTTGAGTGCCTGCTCGAACAGCGTCCGGGCAAACCGTGCATTGCCGGAGTCCTCGCCCGCGTGGAGCCCTGTGAGGATGCGGCGCAGCATCTCGTCCGCCCCCGGCCCCAGCGTGTACTCATGCTGGGCCAGCATCTGGTGGAAGATCACCTGGAGTGCGTCGACCGAGTAGTCGGGGAAGGTGATCTCGCGGGCGAACCGGGAGCGCAGCCCCGGGTTCGAGAGCAGGAAGGACTCCATCAGCCGCGGATACCCGGCCACGATCACGACGAGGCGGTGGCGGTAGTCCTCCATCCGCTTGAGCAGGACCTCGATTGCCTCGGGGCCGAAGTCCATCCGGCCGTCCTCCGGTGCGAGCGCGTACGCCTCGTCAATGAACAGGACGCCGTCCAGCGCACGCCGGATCACCCGATCCGTCTTGATGGCGGTGGCACCGACGTACTGCCCCACGAGCCCCGAACGGTCGACCTCGACCAGGTGCCCCTTCTGCAGTAGCCCCACCGCGCGGTACATCTCGGCCAGGAGCCTCGCCACCGTTGTCTTTCCTGTGCCCGGGTTTCCGAGGAACACGAGATGCTGTGACGTGGCCACCTCCGGCAGGCCGTGCGCCTGGCGGCGGGCCTGGACCTGGAGCAGGGCGACCAGGGCCCGCACCTGTTCCTTCACGGTCTCCAGTCCGACGAGCGCGTCGAGCTCGGCCTGCACTTCGGACAGCGGCCGTGCCGGCCCAGGCCTCACACCGATGAGATCGCCCACCAGTTCGTCGACGCGCTCCGAACCGGGCAGCTTGAGCTGATCCGCAAGATGGCTGAGGGTCCCGCGGAGGTCGTCGAACGGATTGTGGCTCGCAGCCATGGATTCATGGTACTGCTCACCGCACGAACGGGCCGGACGCCGGCTCTGGCCGGGCCTGGATGCCCGTGGGTTCATTTCCTGCGGCGCACCACCAGAACGACGTAGAGGGCGACGGCAACCGCCACCAAAGCACCGATGCTGATCCCCGCATTCCCACCGTTCACCATGCTCGGACTCCTCTCGGGCCCTCGGCCTGAAAGACAGAGTAGTCGGCGGCCGCCGGGCCTGTGGGCGTGGACTGCTGGCTCCCGGGTGTCGACGTTGTACCGCTGCCGGCTCGTCCCATGGGCGTTGGTGGGGGCAACCTGACGGAGGATGTCCTCGTACTGGGACAGCGTCTCCTCTGCACCGTCGACGGCAGCTCACAGCCCGCCGACCGGTCGTTGCCCCTGGCCCCGCACTCCAAACGAAATCCGCTTCGCCGGGACAGCATCCGGGCAGAAGCCGCCCACGCCTGGAGGTCGTCCGCAGGTGAGAGAGGGGTTCCTGGAGCACCCTGCCGGATTCGAACCGGCGACCCTCTGGTGACGTCATCGGGTGCCCGTCGATCCCCAAAGCGCCCCGAAAACACATTCTGGCCTGCGAAAACTCGGGAATGGTGCTGGAGAGCCTACCCGAGAGTGCCCTTTAGGTCCCGCCAAGGATGGGAGTAGACGTGGGAGCCTTCTGACCTATCGACCACTCCGCCGGACAGGACCGTCTGGGTGCGCGGAAGGCGTCCGGGCGGCCAATGGCCTCCCTCAAGACCGGGCGCCAGCCGGACGCCTCCCACACGTGCACGCACACGATCGGCCTCAGCAGGGAGCGGGAACCGTCGGGCGCTGCCCCCTTGTCTACCAGAGCGGCCCGGACCGGCGACAGGTGTTGCTGGGCGTGTCCGCGCATATCGCGCAGCCGCCCGGGCGTGTCCGCACACATGGGCCCGGTGAACACCGAACAGGCCACCCGCCCCACGCCCGCCACCACCCCGCCCCTCCCCCTCGGGCCGCCGAGTCATCTGTGGCGCGCCGGTGTACGCGTCCAACGGTGCCGTACGATCGGCACGTCACCGCACCGACACCCAAGGGGGGAACCATGTCCAACCCGTACCAGGACCCGCAGCAGCCGGACCCGCGCTCCCCCGAGCGCACCAGCCCGTACTCGACCGAACAGCAGCCGTACCCGCCGGCGCCCCAGTACGGTGCGCCGCAGTACCCGAACCCGGGCGGGTTCCAGAGTCAGCCTCCGCTGTGGGCGCCCTGGTACGGCATCGGATTCCCTGACGCCATCAAGCGCGTCTTCAAGAAGTACGCGACCTTCTCGGGCCGCGCCGGTCGCGGCGAGTACTGGTGGTGGGCGCTGGCAAGCGTGGTGGTCTGGACTGTCCTGAACGTCATCATCAGTATGAGCCGGCTGAGCGCGCCGACCTCTGCCAACGGCTACACCTACACCTCCCCCACCCCGGGACCGCTCGCGGTCGCCGGGTCCATCTTGCTGGTTGCATGGGGTCTGGCGGTCGTCGTTCCGACCTTGGCGCTGACGGTCCGACGTCTCCATGACGTCAACCTGAGCGGGCTGCTCGTGCTCCTGCTGCTCGTGCCGTTCCTCGGTGGATTGGCCGTCGCCATCATGACGCTGCTGCCGTCCAACCCGGCCGGCCAGCGGTTCGACCGGCCCACCGCCCCGGCCCCGGCCTACCGGGCCTGACCCGCAGCTGCATGAGCTAGCGGCGTAGGAGCCTTAACGGGCGAGCATCGCCGAGCTCCTGGCCGAACTGGCGCAGGTGGAGGAAGCCCTCAGGTCCGCCGCCCGCGCCGGGTACCCGCCGACCGGCGCGAGGACGCGATCGTCGAGGCGCTGCGGCGCCGCCGCGGCCCAGCCCACGAAGGGCATTAGAACGTACTCGGCCCGGCGCCATCGTGGGCACCACGCAGTAAGCCTCGCACCGGGAGCGAATCCCCAGTGCCATGATCGGCATATGGACGACACTGCTGCTCCCGACAGCCAGCACCGCGACACCAGTTCGCTCTCGACCAGTTCCATACCAAGGTTGGCCGTGATGCTCACGGTCGGGCTCGCCACGGCGCTGCTTGTCGGCCTCTCCTGGAACTGGGCCTACGCCCCGGGCTTGGGCTGGGCGGCCGCCTCGGCCACCTACCTCATCTGGGTCTGGGCCGTCATCGGCCGGCTCGACGCCGCAGCCACAGCAGCGCACGCCCGACACGAGGACCCAGGGCGCGCACTCTCCGACGTCCTGCTCCTCGCGGCCACCGTCGCCAGCTTCGCCGGAGTGGCATTGATCCTCATCGACGCCTCCAACGCCCAGGGGAACGCCAAGGACGCCATCGTGGCCCTGGCCCTGGGCAGCATCGCCCTGTCCTGGTTCCTGGTGCACACGCTCTACGCCCTCAGGTACGCCTTCATCTACTACCGGGACAGGACGGGCGTGGACTTCAACGAGGAAAAGCCCCCGCGCTACCTCGACTTCGCCTACCTGTCCTTCACCATCGGAATGACTTTCCAAGTCTCCGACACCGACCTGAAGACCGACGCGATCCGCGGCACCGCGCTCAGGCACGCGCTGCTCTCCTACCTTCTCGGCGCGATCGTCCTGGCCACCACCATCAACCTCGTCTCCGGCCTCACCCACTGAACCGGCACGCTCCTCAAGCGGGCACACCTCCGCACCTGCCAAGCCGCATTCAGCATTTAGCGCGGCCGCAGCATCCGTCGGTGTCCAACGACTGTGGCCGGCGCAACTGCCGGCCCGGTCCGCACACATGGGGGCATGGAGACGAGCACAGCCCCCGCCCCGAAGCCGGTGTATATCGACGCGCACGGCATCTTCTTCCGCGACAAGGACGAGAAGCGTGGCGCCTGGCTCACCCGTCCGGGCACACCAACCGGCTCCGCATCCACGCTGCCTGGGCGGGCACCGAGGACGAGCTCGAGGAGTTCCACTGCATCGCCGCCGAGATCAGAGCCGACTTCCCGGATGCCCCCTCGTCGAAGTCCGCAAGCTCCAGCCGGAAAGGCGACCCCACGTCCACCACACCACCACCGCACGCACCAGCACCGGCGAGCCCGGCGACGCGCTCCACGAATCCCACCAGGCCAACGCGCGCGAGATCGGCGTCCTCGCCTTCGGCTCCGTCTGCTACCCGAAACGGCTCGCCGAGCAGACCTACGACCAGGACCCCGAAGCGCGGAAAGTGTTCCTCGAGTGAGCTGACCGTGCCCCGCTCCGTCGGCGACCAGTCCGGCCGGCTGCACTCGGGCACTGACGGCCCCGAATCCGCCGGGGGCGGCTGGAACGCGTGCGTCACCGGCGAGTGCAAGCGCCCGCCGCGAACGCCACCAGGGCCGGGACGAAGCACGCCGCGCCCGCACCGAGCCCGACAACCCCTGGGGCTGAGAGCAAAGGAAGGGGGCCTCCCCCCGCCGCGGAGGGGCCCCGTTCGCTGGGCCCCTCCGTTCGGCGTCGCGGGTTACCAGCCCGCCGAGCCCCGTGAATGGGAGAGGAACTCGACCGGACCCTTGCCCGCCAGTCCCCGGACCCAAACCGCCCGGCCGCCGCGCATCCCCACCACGGCCTCTGTCCCCACGTAGGACCTGGCCGTGAGCTCCACCCCGCCCGTCCCAGTCCCTGCACGACCTCGGCCTCGCCGGCGCCCGGCTCACCTCCCGCGTCGAAGAGTCCCCCATCCTCCTCGACGTCACCGACGGCATGACCAAGTCCGAACGCACCGTCCCCCGCTCCGTCCCCGACCAGTCCGCCGTGCTCCTGTTCGACGCGGCCGACGGCACCCGCTTCATCGTCGAAGTGCAGATCGGCGCCGCTGACACCGACCAGCCCTGACCGGTGTGACAGGCGGCCGTTCATGCGGCGCACATATGATGCCCGCGTGAACACCGGAACCCCCGAGCGCTCCCCACTGGATGACTCCTTCGCCCTCGCCGGCGCCTGGCTGGCCGCCCGCATCGAGGACGACCCGTCCCTGCTCGGCCTCGGCGACGGCGTCCCCGCATTCGAGCGGACCGTCATGCACGAACGCCCCGACCAGTTCGCCGTCATCCTCTTCCACCAGGCCGACGGTGTCCGCCACATCGTCGAAGTCCAGCTCGGCACCGCGGACACCACCCAGGTCGACCGGGCGGTCGCACATCTCGAGGAGGAGCGGGCCCGGCTGCCGCTCATCCCCCACCGCGCCGCGATCGCGGCCGAGCGCATCCCCGATACTGTCCTCGCCGCCGCCGGCCGTGCCGGGCACCCGGTCGATGTGATCGTGCTGAGGGTGGAGCCGTCCGGGGAGCTCGCCACTGTCCACGGCCACCTCATCCACCCCCGCATCGAGCCCGGCGAGCACGAGGCGGGTCCCGCCGGCGTCGGGCGGTAGCCCCCAAACGTACCGGGCATCCGCAGATGGCGGTCGGGGTCCAGAATGCGGTCTGAAGGTCTTCGTCGTGAAACTACGGCGTGCGCCTACATGTCTAACGTCTCGTGTGACTGCCCGAGGGGTTCTTCGAGGAGGCCAGAGGCCGGCTGGCCCACCAGGCGCCCGAGTTCTTCCGCCGCCCGCCCGGTCGCGCCCCCGACGCAGAGCGCTCCAACTGCGTCAGCGCCCACGTGCGCGGAGGCGGGGCCTTGGCGCCGAAGCACTCGCTGCCGACGGTGACCGTCCTCAGCCACGCCTCACGACGCTTCCCCCCTCGTGAAGCGCCTCGTGTCTCCTTAAGGGCGAGCGAGACGCTACGGCGAAACACCGCCCACGGGACAGAGTAAGAAGCTGGCCCGACATTCCTAGGTGCCTATGCCGCTTCTATCGCAGAAGTAGAGCTCGTGGGACGCCCGCGCAGCCCGGGTTGCGCGGTGGCTGCTGGCTTGCGGGGTCCGGATGTTTCCGTCGTCAGCGGTCAAGCACCGAGGCTGCGATCTGCTGCGCTGCCTGGGCCAGCGTGATGCGTGCCGTGTCGATGATCTCTGCCTCGTCGTGCAGCCAGGTGCGGGCCCCGGCCTGATGTCCACGAGGACCTCGCCGACTTTCTCAGCGTCGAGGACGCGCGCGTCGGGCAGTAGTTTCTGCACGAGCGTGCTCGTCGTCGTCTTTCCCGCCCCGTGTGTGCCGTTGAGCCAAACGATCATGGGCGGACTCTAGCGCCAGCGGGTGTGTCGGACCACGGCCCCCTTGCTCCGCGGTCGTGAGGCTGGACACCTTCTCCCCCACTGGGGCGGGCCGGGGTGTATGGTTACGTCGCTCATCCGCTCTCTGGAAGGAACAGCGCGCCAAGTGGCAGCCGATTACGACGAACTTCGCTCCGATGTGAAGGAATCCCAGCATGAGTCGCTGGAGGCCGTGAAGTCGGCCAACAAGCCCGATCCGCGCAGTGTGGTGCTCGAGCTCGACGGGGACGACTCCGCCGAGGCGGGCCTGGCCGGTGGTGAGATCGTCAACGACGAGCTCACCGTCCTGGTCATCCCGCAGGGCGCCGACGAGTTCGTGTGCCAGTCCTGCTTCCTGGTCCGGCACCGCACCCAGAAGGTGGTGCGGGCCGGGGTCGAGTACTGCCGCGACTGCGAGGGCTGAGCCGGCTTGGATGCTGGCGGCGTCATTTCCTGCGGCGCACTACCAGAACGACGTAGAGGGCGACCAGAACGACGAAGAGGACGACGGCCACCGCCACCAACGCACCGACGCTGACCCCTGCGCTTCCACCGTTGAGCATGCTCGGACTCCTCTCGGCCCCTCCATCTCGATTACAGGGTAGTCCGCCGTTGGACGGTGTCTCGCCCTTCAGCGGGGCGGCGAGTGGCCGCCAACGACACTCTGGGAAGGTCCAAGTCAGTTTCCTAGCCTCTCCTTCGGGCACTGTCTTCTCTATGGTTTCACCGGAACCGGCCCTGCCGCTGCACGAGACGATGCTCGAGATGCTGCACGAGTCACGTCGCCGAGGCGTGGCGCACACCGAGCATTCCCTCGCGGTCTGCGAACTCCTGCTGCAGATCCATGCCCCAGCCGGCGAGGCCCTCGGCGACCCGTGTGCAGGCTGCCGGGAGGCGTGGCCGTGCCAGGCGGTGCTGGGCATCCTCGGCGGCCTGGAGGCATCTCCCCGCCGGCGGCTGGGCACAAGGGCTCGTGACACTGGAGAGTGAAGCGGTCACCCCACCCGGCTGGGGGGGGACGGCCTGGGCGGGGCGCCGCGTGCCGGCTTCCCATCCCATCAGGCGGCAGGCCGGCTGACTTCACGGTACGACCGGGCGTAAGCCTCTCCCAGAGGACTCCGGCCCGCGGACTTCCTCGTCGGCCGGCCGGGGAAGAGGAGAGAGATGCTTTCCCCGGGCCCGGCCTCGGAGCGACGGCCTGCTTTCCGCGCTTCGCTCGCTGGCTCGCACGGGGATGCCGCTCACCAACGGTTTACGCGGCCACCGGCCCTCTCACTCCAGATGGGCTGCTAGTTGGACCAGTCCCTGCCGAGGACGCGCTGGAGGGCGGCCGCCCTCGGGGCGCTCAGTCGTCCTCTCCGGTCTGCTGCCCGCTGCCCGTCCAGCCAGAACCCGAGCTTCGCCTCGCCGAGGTCGTGGGGCGCCGACGACGCGGGTGCCCGGCCGCGGTCGCCCAGAAAGGCCGAGACGGCGTTGACGGCACCGGAGAAGTCCTGGTCGTCCTGATGCCGCAGTGCCGACAGGCCCGTCATGCCCTGGCCGCCCCTGGCCCGCTGGTTGAGTTCCATACGCCCCCCAAGTTGTAGAACGTGCTCCGGAACCGCGCGTGCGGTGGTGCTTGGTGCCCGGACACGGCGACGGTAACGCCGCCGCAACGCACCCGACAAGGGACTTCAGGCGCCCCTCGGACAGGCCCAAATGGCCTTGTCATCGGCCTTGTCACAGCCCTCTGCGGCTCCTGGGCCGTGCTGACGCCGCCGATCGTCGGCGGCAGGCTCCGGCCGCTCCGCCGGTGTGACAGGTCTTCGGCGGAAATTGTCGAGTCCTTGGAGAAACTTTCACACCGGGCGGCCCTGCCCCACGGCAGGAATGGGTGGGGAAGCTGCTCTGGCGCCTCAGTCCGTGAAGCGGACAGCCTCCACGACGTCCTCGGTGCGGAGCGCGTGCACGGTGGCCTGCCACTGGGCGGCCCTCCCGTACCAGGCCGGGTCGAAGATGATCTCCCAGGTCGCCTCGAGCTCGGCCCGCAGCTCGGTGGGCCAGCGGTCGAAGTGGTAATGGTCGAGGCCGGCGGCGTCCACCCTGGGTATGGAAGTCGTCCTGCAGAGCGTCGGTCCTGGCGTCGGCCGCCGCGACGTCCTCGCCGGGGAGGTCCCGGCAGCAGAGGGAGGCGTTGAGGACCGAGTGCCAGTCGTCGTAGTGCGAGAGGAGCACCCGCTCGCGTGGGACGCGGCAGGTCAGGAGCACCTGCCCGTCGTAGCCGTGGAGGTGGTCGAGCAGGCCGATGCGGGCGGATCTTCGCCCACAGGGCGCAGGCTCCGGTGGTGGGCAGGCGCTGGACCATCTGGCGGGTCATCCACGCGTACGCCGGGGCGTAGTCGGCCCCGGCGAGGGCCGGGTCGGGCACGAGGCGGCCCGTCGAGACGAGCTCCCCGAGGGCCTCGGCCGTCCGGACGGTGTGCAGCAGCAGGACCAGGGCCGTGATGTCGTGGCCGGGCCGGCCGGGCGGGACGGTGGCGGCTCCGGAAGCGGTGCGGAGCGGGAAGGACATCATCCGCGATCCGTGCGGGTCTCTGAGCCGGCCACGCCTCACCTCGGGCGGCAGGGAAGCTACGCCTCGACGAGGATCACCAGGGTTTCGGGCAGCACGCCGTCGTACTCCATGGCCTCAGCAGCGGCCTTGGACTGCATCGCGGCCGCGAGGGCATCCATGTCGGGCACATCCATCAGCACCGCGACCTGTGTCGGGTTCTGCGGGTTGACGAACGTTCGGATATTGGTGATGCCCAGCGGCCCGAAGAGCTCCTCGCGCTTGGGCGAGGCAAGCCAATGGTCCTTGTCCTTCACATCGTGGTGACCGATCACGGTGGGCATGGCGCGTCCTTTCAACAGGGGCCAGCGGTGCACAGGCCCGGTGCACAGGACGGTATTGGGGCCCCGCAGTCCGGAGAAGGGCCTTCGTGCCCGCATCTCGCTCCGGGCTGCCTACGCCCGGGCGCAGAGCCGGAATGGGAGTCGGCAGCCTCTGGCGCTCGAGGGTGCGGTGCTCGATAGTGTCTGGCGACGACCTAGGAGGCGTGTCATGAAGTTCCTTGTCTTCTTCGATTTCAAGGCGGAGACCGTGGCGGCGGCGATGCAGCGTCCGAGCGACCGGGCCGCAGTGGTCGGCAAGCTCTGCGAGGCCGTCGGCGGACGGCTTGAGAGCTACTACTGGATGTTCGGCGAGCATGACGGGTTTGTCATCGCTGACCTCCCCGACTCATCTGCCGCGGCAGCAGTCAGTCTCGCCGTTACCAGCACAGGCGCGTTCTCTCGTCTGGAGACGCACGAGTTGATCCCCGCCGACCAAGTCCAAGGCGTCCTGGACCGGGCGAAGACCAGTCAAGCGGCGTACACGCCGCCTGGCGCATAGACCACGGCTCCACCCTCGACCGCAGAAGACCGCCGCGCGGCCTCGCGGCCCCGACACTCGGGTGTCGGACCCCGGTTGTACCGTCGCGGCCATGGACTCCTCCCCCGCGTCCCAGACCCTGTTCAACGCCGTCACTCACTGCCTCGCCGAGCACGACCTCGAACGGCTCATACCCCACGGCGCCCCGGAGGATGAGTACGCGCCCGAGGCGCGCGACTTCGCGGCCCTGCTGTCCGCCGGCGAACCGGTGACCGCCGAGACCGTGGCCCGGGCGTGGGCCCACTGGATCGGCGGCGACACCGTGCGGGCGAGCGAGCGCGTTCACCGCGTGCTGTGGGATGCCCACGCTGAAAGTCGGAGAGTAAATCGGAGACCTGTCACCAGGGGTCCTCTCTGATCTGCGTTTCCGCAGGTCAGAGAGGGGTTCGTGGAGCCCCCTGCCGGATTCGAACCGGCGACCCTCTGTTTACAAGACAGATGCTCTGGCCAACTGAGCTAAGGGGGCGCTGCGCCCACGCGGAGCGCACGCACCAGCCTACCGGCTCCGCCCGGGAGCCAGAAACAGCGGCGGCCCGGCCCCCGCGAGGGGACCGGGCCGCCGTCGTCCGTCTACCCGACGGGGGCCGACGCGGGACGGAAGGATCAGCCCTTCGCCGCGACCGCCGCGTCCAGGAACTGGTCGAACGGGGTGTTGGCGGCGGCGCCCACGCCCCACTGCTTGCCGTCCACGAAGACGGTCGGCGTGCCGCTCACGCCCGAGGAGGCGGCGAGCTGGGTGTCGTACTTGACCTGCGGGCGGTACGTCTTGTCATCCACGGCCTGGTCGATGTTCGCTCCGACGCTCTTCGCGATGTCCTTGAGCTTCTGATCGGTGAGACCGGCACTGCCCTCGCCCGGCTGCTGCGCGTAGAGCGCGTTGACGAAGTCGCCGTACTTGTCAGGGCTGGAGTTGGCCACGGCGGCCGCTGCGGCCGCGGCGCGCGAGGAGTAGTTCGTGGTCGACTGCTGGTCGAGGAAGCCGAGCGGGCGGTACTCGAGGGTGATCTTCCCGTCGTTGCGCTCCTGGGTGAGCTTGGAGCCGTAGGTGTCCTCGAACTGCTTGCAGATCGGGCAGATGAAGTCGATGTACATGACCACCTTGACCGGTTGCCCCTTCGGGGACGCCTCGACCCCGGGTGCGTTGGCGGGCTGGCCCTGGGTGGGCTTCGAGGTGGCTGCGGGGACGTCGGCGACGTTCACGGTGGAGGCCGGCACGGGCGTCACCGCGCTCCCCTTGCCGAGCGTCACGCCCCCGTACTGGTTGGTGTTCGCCGCGCGCGGACCGGTGTCGCCGATCGGCGCGTTCTGCCGCATCGACGTGGTGACCACCAGGGCGACGACGGCGATCACGGCCACGAGCGCCACGACAACGCCCCAGCGGATCAGCAGCTTGTTGCGCCGCTCCCTCTTCTGCTGCGCCTCACGGATCTGGCGGGCCTTCTCACGGGCGGCGGCGGTGCGCTCTGCCTTGGTCTGTCGTGGCTGATTGGCGGGGCTCATCGTTCCTCATGATCGGTTCGCGGCACCTTCCGGCGCGCATGGCGGCGACGGGCCCAGTGTAGTGCAGCACCCCCGCGCCCTCCCGGCCGCGCCGGCGCCGCACCCTGCCCGCGCAGGTCTTCCGTACTGCGCAACGACCTGCGCCGCCGGGCAGTTCCGGGCCCCGGTGTGACGTGCTGCGCACCGCTCCCCGGTAGGCTGGAGGGCAATGAGGAATAGTTGAGGGGGCTGAGCGTGAGCCAGAGCAGTGCCACCAAGACCGCAGGAGAGACCGACGGCGAGACCGACGGGGAGCTGTACGACTTCCTGGTGGTCTCCAACCGCCTTCCCGTGGACCGGGTCGAGGAGGGGAACGGCTCCGGCTGGCGGCGCTCCCCCGGAGGGCTCGTGACGGCGCTCGCGCCCGTCATGGAGAAGTCCGACGGCGCGTGGGTGGGCTGGCACGGCGCCCCCGACGAGGTGCTGGAGCCGTTCGAGCACGAGGGCATCACGATCCTGCCCGTGCCGCTCTCCTCCCAGGAGGTCGAGAACTACTACGAGGGCTTCTCCAACGCGACCCTGTGGCCCCTCTACCACGACGTCATCGCACCCCCGGAGTTCCACCGGGCCTGGTGGGACTCATACCAGCGCGTGAACCAGCGGTTCGCGGACGCGGCCGCCGAGCGGGCCTCCGAGGGCGCCACAGTATGGGTGCAGGACTACCAGCTCCAGCTCGTGCCGGCCATGCTGCGCCGGCTGCGCCCTGATCTGAAGATCGGGTTCTTCAACCACATCCCCTTCCCTCCGCAGGAGATCTTCGCCCAGCTGCCGTGGCGCCGGCAGGTCCTCGAGGGCCTCCTCGGCGCGGACCTGCTCGGCTTCCAGCGTCCCAACGACGCGGCGAACTTCGCGCGGGCCGCCCGCCGCTACGCCCGCGCGGCCGGCAAGGGCTCCCGGCTCGCGGTGACGGATCCCGCGCACGACGGCGAGTGGTCGCCGCGGGAGCGCACGGTACGGGCCGAGGCGTTCCCCATCTCCATCGACACGGCGCGCATCAGCGAGCTCGCCGAGCGTCCGGAGATCATCGAGCGGGCGCGCCAGATCCGCCACGATCTCGGCGATCCCACCACGATCATGCTGGGCGTGGACCGGCTCGACTACACCAAGGGCATCCGCCACCGCCTCAAGGCGTTCGAGGAGCTCCTCGCGGACGGCCGGGCCAAGGTCGGGGACGTGACCCTGATCCAGGTCGCGAGCCCCAGCCGCGAGCGGGTCGAGCAGTACAGGATCCTGCGGGAGGAGATCGAGGGCACTGTCGGCCGCATCAACGGCACCTTCGACACGATGCAGCACACGGCCGTCCGCTACCTGCACCACTCCTACCCGGTCGAGGAGATGGTCGCCCTCTACCTCGCGGCCGATGTCATGCTCGTCACCGCCCTGCGGGACGGCATGAACCTGGTGGCCAAGGAGTACGTCGCCGCCCGCCGCGACGGGACCGGGGCCCTCGTGCTCTCCGAGTTCGCCGGCGCCGCCGACCAGCTCAAGCAGGCCCTGCTCGTGAACCCGCATGACATTGCGGGCCTCAAGGACGCCATCACCACGGCCATCAGCCTGCCCCGCGGCGTCGCTGCACGCCGCATGAAGGCCATGCGCCGCCAGATCGTGGTCCACAACGTCGAGGAATGGTCCGCCTCGTTCCTCACCCGCCTCAAGGAGGTCTGCCCGTGAGCATCGACGGGGAACTGCGCGAGGCGCTCGCGCGCCTCGCCACGGTCGACAAGCTCCTCGTGGCCCTGGACTTCGACGGGGTCGTCGCGCCGATCGTCCCGCGGGCCGAGGACGCGCGCCCCCTTCCGGCGACGGGCGACGCCGTCGTGCAGCTCGCGGCACTCCCGCATACGTGGACGGCATACGTCTCCGGCCGATCGCTCGCGAGCCTCAAGGCGGTCGCCTCCCCCGACGCCCGGACGCTCCTCATCGGCAGCCACGGCGCCGAGGTCCGCCTCGGCGGCGAGGAGCAGCCGGTCACCCTCGATCCCGACCAGCGGGACGCGCTGGACATCCTGCACCGCGTCTTCACGGAGATCGCCTCGCAGGCCCCGGGCACGTGGGTCGAGGAAAAGCCCGCAGGCCGCGTCCTGCACACACGCCAGGCCGACCGGGAGGACGCCGCCGCGGCGGTCACCGGGGCGCGGAAGCTGCTCGCGGCCCGCCACGACATCTTCCTCAAGGACGGCAAGGAAGTGCTCGAGGGCTCGGTCGTGCACGCCACGAAGGGCGAGGGCCTCGCCTTCCTGCGTCAGGTCACCGAGGCGGACGCCGTGTTCTTCGCGGGCGACGACGTCACCGACGAGGACGGCTTCCGCTCCCTCGAGGCGGGCGACGTCGGCCTCAAGGTCGGCGACGGCGAGACCGCGGCCGGGTTCCGCGTCGACGGCCCTGAGGATGTGGCCGACGTCGTGGCCCTCCTCGCGCGGCTGCGCTCAGAGCTCCCCGCCCAGCGCACCCCCTGAGATCAGAAGAAGTCCGCATCGTGGACGTTGCGCACGTCACATTGTCCACGGCGATGTGATCCATGCCATACTCGCTATGTGAGCGAGGGCGCTGCCCCCGTTCGTGATGCTGTGGCACACTGGCGGCGCCACCTTCGGCGGCCAGTGCACCACGCCCCTCGGGGACACAACTGAACAACAAGAACCATTCACTACGGATCGTCCGGCACGTACCTGCCGGTGAAGGGATCGATGACTGTGGCTACAGTTACGTTCGACAATGCGACGCGCCTCTACCCGGGCACCGACAAGCCCGCTGTCGACAAGCTCAACATCGAGATCGCAGACGGCGAGTTCCTCGTCCTGGTCGGCCCGTCCGGCTGCGGCAAGTCGACCTCCCTGCGCATGCTCGCCGGACTCGAGGACGTGAACTCGGGCCGCATCCTCATCGGCGACCGCGACGTCACGGACATTCCGCCGAAGGACCGTGACATCGCCATGGTCTTCCAGAACTACGCCCTGTACCCGCACATGACGGTCGCGGACAACATGGGCTTCGCGCTCAAGATCGCCGGCGTCTCCAAGGAGGAGCGCGCGCAGCGAGTCCGCGAGGCGGCCAAGCTCCTAGACCTCGAGCAGTACCTGGACCGCAAGCCGAAGGCCCTCTCCGGCGGCCAGCGGCAGCGTGTCGCCATGGGCCGGGCCATCGTCCGCAATCCGCAGGTGTTCCTCATGGACGAGCCGCTCTCCAACCTCGACGCCAAGCTCCGCGTGCAGACCCGCACGCAGATCGCCTCGCTGACCCGCCGCCTCGGCGTCACCACCGTGTACGTGACCCACGATCAGGTCGAGGCCATGACGATGGGCGATCGCGTCGCGGTGCTCAAGGACGGCATCCTCCAGCAGGTCGACACGCCGCGCAACCTCTACGACCGCCCCGCGAACGTCTTCGTGGCCGGCTTCATCGGCTCCCCCGCCATGAACCTGCTCGAGCTGCCCGAGGCGGACGGCGGCGTGAAGTTCGGCGGCACCGTCTACCCCGTCTCCCGCGACGTCCTCTCCGAGGCCACCGGCTCCACGGTGACCCTCGGCGTCCGCCCGGAGGACCTCGAGACCGCGCCGCAAGGCGAGGGCCTCGAGGTCGAGGTGGACGTGGTCGAGGAGCTCGGCGCAGACGCGTACATCTACGGCCACACCACCCTCGACGGACAGAACCACGACATCGTGGCCCGTGTGGACGGCCGCCGGCCGCCGATGAAGGGCGAGAAGATCTGGGTCCGCCCGCAGCAGGGCCACGTCCACCTCTTCGACACCAAGTCCGCGCAGCGCCTCGGCGACTGATCCGGAGGGCGGCTGAGCCCGCCCACCACACCACAGCGACGTGCCCGCCGGGTCCTCCCGGCGGGCATTCGCGTGAACGGGGCTGCACGCCCCGTGCCATCAGCGGAAGAATGGAAGCCATGACCGACCAGAGCGCCACCTGGCAGGACGAGCCCACCGACTACGAGGAGGTGGGCAAGCTCGCCCGACGGCGGGACCCGGACCCCGAGGCGGCGGCGCTCGGGTCGCTGAACATCACCGCGGCGGTGGCCGACCCTGAGCTGCTCGACCTGCCCTGGCACGTGGCCCTCGAGGACTGGCCGGAACAGTACCTCGCCGCGCTCCCCCGCGGGATCTCCCGGCACATCGTCCGATTCGCCAAGCTCGGCGGTTCGGTGATCGCGGTCAAGGAGACGAGCGAGCACGTGGCCCGCCATGAGTACCACATGCTGCGCAAGCTCCAGCGGCTCGATGTGCCGTGCGTCGAGCCCGTGGCCGTGATCCGCGACCGCCAGACCCCCGACGGGAGGCCGCTGGACACAGTCCTCGTGACCAGGCACCTCAAGTTCTCCCTCCCCTACCGTGCGCTCTTCTCGCAGAAGCTGCGCAGGGACACTCTCACGCGTCTCATCGACGCCCAGGCGCTCCTGCTGGTCCGTCTCCACCTCGTGGGCTTCTACTGGGGCGACGTCTCGCTCTCCAACACGCTCTTCCGACGCGACGCCGGCGCCTTCGCCGCCTACCTCGTGGACGCCGAGACGGGCGAGCTGTACCCGGACCTCTCCACCGGGCAGCGCGAGTACGACCTGGAGATCGCGCGCGTCAACATCGCCGGCGAGCTCATGGACCTCCTGGACGGCGGCCTCATCGACGAGGAGGTGGATCCGGTGGCCACGAGCGAGCGGATCATGGACTCGTACCGCAACCTGTGGAACGAGCTGACCGAGAAGGAATCGTTCGAGCTCGGAGAGCGGTGGCGCCTCGGAGCCCGCGTCCGCCGGCTCAACGAGCTCGGGTTCGATGTGGAGGAGTATGCCATCAAGACCACCCCGGACGGCTCCACCATCCACCTCCAGCCGAAGGTGGTCGACGCCGGCCACCACCAGCGGCGGCTCCTGCGCCTCACCGGGATCGACGCCCAGGAGAACCAGGCCCGGCGCCTGCTCAACGACATGGACACGTTCCGCGCCGAGAACTACCCGGGCCAGGACGAGGAGATCAGCGCCCACGCGTGGGTCAGCCAGGTGTTCGAGCCCATCACCAAGGCGATCCCCCGCGAGCTCTCCGGCAAGCTCGAGCCTGCCGAGGTGGTGCACCAGGTCCTCGAGCACCGGTGGTACATGTCCGAGCGGCTCGACCGCTATGTCCCGCTCGCCGAGACGGTGCAGTCCTACATCGACAGCGTCCTGCGGCACCGCCGCGACGAGGCGGCCATCATGCTCAACCCGGACACCCAGCTGCTCAAGGTCATCGAGCAGGAGGAAGCCCGGCACCGGGAGGACGAGTACGACGACGAGGACCTGGTCGACGACTGACCTCAGCCAAGGTGCTCGGTGAGCCACTCCACGAGGGGACGCAGGTCCGTCCAGGCGGCGCGGACGTGCTCCAGCGCCTCGGCGGATGCGAGCCATGGGGGCGCGCCGAAGGTCTTCCCCGCGGTGAGGGACTTGTGCCTGAGGAGTTCGGCGCGCGGATGGTCCTTCTCGTAGCCACGCGGAACGGTCTTGAGCCGCTCCCCCTCGATCGCATACCCGGCAGCGCGCAGCGAGGCGACGATCGACTGGAGCGAGGCACCCTCGTGCGGGGCGTCCACGGCCGCGCGCAGGCGGGCCACCTGCGCGGGGCTCGAGGTGTGGCATCCCGCCCCGATCGTGAGCCCGTCGGCGTCGGGGTGGACGTAGTAGCCCGTGCCCTCCGCGGTCTGCACGAAGCCGCCCTGGGCAGTCTTGTACGGAGACTTGTCCCGGCTGAAGCGCACGTCCCGGTGCGGCCTGAAGACCTTGCCGGGGCCGAACTCAGCGGAGAGTCCGTCCAGCAGGGCAGCCATCGGCTCCCTGACGGCGTGCTCGTAGACGTCCTGGTGCTCGCTCCACCACTCCTTGGTGTTGTTCTCCTCGAGCTCGGCGTAGAAGGCCTGGCCTGTTGGCGGAAAGCCCGCGAAGGTACCCATAGGCAGCATCTTCATCGCCAGGGACCCATCTGGTCCAGCGTCATTCGCTCTCCACAGCGTCCGCGGGCTGGCCGAAGAAGGCTGCGAAGCGGCCGAGGATCACGGGCCAGTCGCTGTACTTCTCGTACTGCTGTGCCCCCTCGGGGCCGCGGGCCCAGCCGTCGTGGGTGAGGACCACCAGCGTCCCGCCGTCGGCGTCTAGGAAGTCCACGCGTACCCGTGTGGGGGCGTCGGAGCTCCACGCGAGCGTCCACGCGACCACGAGCAGCTCTCCCGGGACTTCCTCCGTGACGCTGCCCCACACCTGGAGCTGTCCGTCCGGCCCCTCTTCGCCCACGACCGCATCCTCGATGAAGGGGTGCGTCCCCTCGCCGAACCCGGTATAGGACGCCGGCCACCAGAGGTGGAGGTCCCCCACGAAGGCGCTGTAGACGATCTCGCGCGGGGCGGGGAGCAGCAGGCGGAAGACGCGCGACGGCGGCTGCTCGCCACCGCGCTCCGGTTCGCCGGCGGGCTGGGGCGCATGGGAGAAGAGGGAATCCACGTCTTCGATCGTAGGGCCGATCCGCGGCCCGTTCTAGCGACGCTCGGCCCGGGGCGGCTGCGGTGTGCGCGTAGGGCCGAAGGGCGCTGGTGCGGGGGCCGGGGGCTGCGCAGGCGGGTGGTGCTGTGCCGTCCCCGTGTTAAATGCGGGAGCCCCCCAACGGTGGGTTGGGGGGCTCGACCG